>NZ_CP137549.1:7368741-7669991 GCF_033335955.1 Streptomyces sp. N50 | reverse complement strand
CCGGGGTCGTTCACGTGGACGTGAGTGTCGACCAGGCCGGGCAGCAGGACGTCGTCGCCGAAGTCCTCGAACCGTGCTCCGGACGGGACTTGGGCGTCGTACGGGAGGACGGCCGTGATCTTCCCCCCGGCGACCGCGACCGCCGCCGCGCGTATCCCCTCGGGAGTGATGACACGTGTGGAGCGCACCACCAGTTCAGCGTCGGACACCCGGACCCCTCTCTGCCACCGTCGTCGCTTCCGTCACTTCCGTTACTTCCGGGAAACGGGATTTACGTCCACGTAACGGAATTCAACGTTCTGTTGAAGGAGTCTTCACTCCCGCTCCCGTACCGTCAAGGGCACACATCTCCACGATGCGCCTCATGCGCACACTCTGGACGTTTCCACAAAGCGGAATTAAACTTCCGGCAAGCAGAACGTAGCTACGCACAGGCGGGGAGTCAACCGACCCCCGGGTAGGCTTCAGCCCTTCCCGCCCGTGCCGAAAGGAACGCGCCGTGCCGCCGTCCAGCGTGAGCAGCACCGACTCCACCAAGTCCGCCACGGGTGGTGTCCAGTCCCTCGAGCGCGCCTTCGACCTGCTGGAGCGGATGGCCGACGCGGGCGGCGAGGTCGGCCTGAGCGAGCTCTCCGCGAGCAGCGGCCTCCCGCTGCCCACCATCCACCGCCTGATGCGCACGCTCGTGGTCTGCGGTTACGTCCGCCAGCAGACGAACCGGCGGTACGCGCTCGGCCCGCGCCTGATCCGCCTCGGCGAGTCCGCGTCCCGGCTGCTCGGCACCTGGGCCCGCCCCTACCTCGCCCGGCTGGTCGAGGAGACCGGCGAGACGGCGAACATGGCGCTGCTCGACGGCGACGAGATCGTGTACGTCGCGCAGGTGCCGTCCAAGCACTCGATGCGCATGTTCACCGAGGTCGGCCGGCGCGTCCTCCCGCACTCCACCGGCGTCGGCAAGGCCCTCCTCGCCAACACCCCGGACCACGAGGTGCGCGCGCTGCTCGCCCGTACCGGCATGCCCGCGGCCACCGAGAAGACGATCACCACGCCGGACGGTTTCCTCGCGGCACTGGAGGACGTGCGCCGCCTCGGCTACGCGATCGACGACAACGAGCAGGAGATCGGCGTCCGCTGCCTCGCCGTCTCCGTGCCCAACTCCCCCACCGCCGCCGCGATTTCGATCTCGGGCCCGGCGGGCCGGGTCACCGAGTCGGCGACCGACAAGATCGTGCCGGTGCTCCAGCAGGTGGCC
This sequence comes from Streptomyces sp. N50, assembly GCF_033335955.1. GTDB lineage: Bacteria > Actinomycetota > Actinomycetes > Streptomycetales > Streptomycetaceae > Streptomyces. The sequence goes on along the minus strand of NZ_CP137549.1, from coordinate 7,668,739 downwards.
GGCGAACTGTCGGAGGCACTGGCCAGCCAGAACCCCGCGTGAGCGGCGGGCAGTTCTGGCCGGGCCGCTACACCGACCGGCACGGCACCGAGGCCGTCGTCTTCGAGTCGGACGGCCGGGAGTCGATCCGTACGACGATCCGGGGCGTCCGCTTCGAGGGCTCCAGCATGGACGACCTCGGCGCGCTCGGCGGAGAGCCACCGGAGGCCCCGTTCACCTTCTTCGACGGCGGACTCTGCTCCTGCCTCCTGGAGTGGGAGGTGCCGCTGTCCGTCGCTGTCGAGGGGCAGGGCACACGGACGGCGGTGCTGGACTGCGCGTTGCGGCTCGGGGACCCGGCCGGCCCTGGGCGTGGGTTGGACGCGGAGACACTGACCACGACCCTGCGCCTGGACGGGCGCGAGTACCGCAGCGCGGAGGGCGACGACGACTTCGAGGACGCGCTGAACGAGGTCCAGCGGCAGCTGCCTGACGGGGCGCGACTGCGGGCCTGCATCGCATGCGCATGGTCCGACTACCACCCGATAGGGCACGGGCTGACGGGCGACCTGGCCTGCTTCCGTACCGCCAAGGACATCTACCGGCTGGTCGAGGGCAAGCGCGGCCCGGACAACATCTTCGACGCCTGGGACTCGCTCACCGAATTCGTCCAGGAGACCTGGCTGTGCGGGGAGTTCGAGCACCGGAGCACCACGCACACGGGCTACCGGGGACCGTTCCCGGTGCGTCGCTGGTGGTGAACTAGCCCTGCCCTCCCCGAGGTTGACCGAACAGGTCCACGGCATTGCGTACGTCCGTCAGACCCCGCGCGAGAGCGCTCACGGAGCCGATCGCACCGGCGATCAGCAGCAACGAGCGGCGCAGGCGCGGGATTTCGGGGACGCCGTCGATGGTCATCGCGGCCAGCGCCGCGAGTTCGTCCTCGGCGATGACACGGTCGGGGAACTCGGCCGGATGCGCGGCGAGTTCGCGGCGCAACCGGGACACCGCGGTCCGCAGTTCCGCCACCCTCGGATCCTCGTCACTGCCGGTCACTGACCTCTGCCCCAAGCTCCGCAACACAGCTCTCCCCCCTCGCACGTCTTCGTGCGCAAGAACTTTGTGATCCCGCCGCGTACCCCGCAACACTGGTCGGGCGCCGAGGGACGCGGGCAAGTAAACGCCACCCGGTGCGGGGCGCGCCACTCCGGGGACCGAAATTAAGTAGGAGGATTCCGTCCGGTCGCCGTCGCGTCAGGTATGCAGGACGCATGACGCGAAACGAAGACCAGGTCGCCGGGCTGCTGCTCGCCGCGGGAGGCGGCCGGCGGCTCGGCGGGCGGCCCAAGGCGCTGCTACGACACCGGGGGCGGCCCCTCGTGGAGCACGCGGTCGGGGTCCTGCGCGCGGCCGGCCTCACCCGCGTCCACGTGGTCCTGGGGGCACGTGCCGACGCCGTACGGGAGCAGGCGGAGCTGACCGGGTGCGTGGTCGTGGAGAACCCGGAGTGGGAGCAGGGGATGGGGTCCTCGCTGCGGGCGGGGCTCGACTCGCTCTCGGGGACGGGGGCGCGGGCGGCGCTCGTGTCGCTCGTCGACCAGCCCGGGATCGGCGCGGAGGCGGTGGCGAGGGTGCTCGCCGGATTCGCGGACGAGGACTCCCTCGTCTCGGCCGCCTACGACGGGGTACGCGGCCATCCGGTGCTGTTCGGCGCCGCGCACTGGGCCGGGATCGCCGAGAGCGCGACCGGGGACCGGGGGGCGCGGGCGTATCTCAAGTCGCACGCGGACGCGGTCACGCTCGTCGAGTGCGGGGATGCGGCACAGCCGTACGACATCGACACTGAGGCGGATCTCGTCCACCTTGAGTGAGCGGAGTGGCACCGAGCGCCACTTTGACTCGATCCGGAGAATCTCGACGTCAACAAACCATTGAACTTCCACGATGAGGAAACTAGTATCCACTGTTCAGAAGCGCCCGACGGCCCCTCGGGTGCTCCCAGCCCTACCCGGGTCACCTGGCACCCGGTGCCACGCTGAAGGAAGTGACAGTTCATGTCCGCACCAGCGCCGTCCTCGCCGGTCATCGTCGACGCCGAACCCCTGCCCCGGCAGGACGAGGTCCTCACCGCCGAGGCCCTCGCCTTCGTGGCCGAGCTGCACCGCCGGTTCACCCCCCGCCGGGCCGGACTCCTCGCCCGCCGGGCCGAGCGCCGCGCGGAGATCGCCCGTACCTCCACCCTCGACTTCCTCCCGGAGACCGCCGCGATCCGCGCCGACGACTCCTGGAAGGTGGCCCCCTCCCCCGCCGCTCTGAACGACCGGCGCGTCGAGATCACCGGCCCGACCGACCGCAAGATGACGATCAACGCCCTGAACTCCGGCGCGAAGATCTGGCTCGCGGACTTCGAGGACGCGTCGGCGCCGACGTGGGAGAACGTCGTCACCGGTCAGCTCAACCTGATCGACGCCTACACCCGCGCGATCGACTTCACCGACCCCAAGTCCGGTAAGTCGTACGCCCTGAAGGCCGAGGACGAGCTGGCGACCGTCGTCATGCGGCCCCGCGGCTGGCACCTCAACGAACGGCATCTCCTGGTGGACGGTGAGCAAGTCCCGGGCGCCTTCGTGGACTTCGGGCTGTACTTCTTCCACAACGCGCAGCGGCTGCTCGACCTCGGCAAGGGCCCGTACTTCTACCTCCCGAAGACCGAGTCGCACCTCGAAGCCCGCCTGTGGAACGACGTGTTCGTCTTCGCGCAGGACTACGTCGGCGTCCCGCAGGGCAGCGTCCGCGCGACCGTGCTGATCGAGACGATCACCGCCGCGTACGAGATGGAGGAGATCCTCTACGAACTCCGCGACCACGCCTCGGGGTTGAACGCGGGCCGCTGGGACTACCTGTTCTCCATCGTGAAGAACTTCCGTGACGGCGGGCCCAAGTTCGTCCTCCCGGACCGCAACGCGGTGACGATGACGGCCCCGTTCATGCGGGCGTACACCGAACTCCTCGTCCGCACCTGCCACAAGCGCGGGGCGCACGCGATCGGCGGCATGGCGGCGTTCATCCCGTCCCGCCGTGACGAGGAGGTCAACAAGGTCGCGTTCGAGAAGGTCAAGGCGGACAAGGACCGTGAGGCCGGGGACGGTTTCGACGGCTCCTGGGTGGCCCACCCCGACCTGGTGCCGATCGCCATGGCCTCCTTCGACGCGGTGCTCGGCGACAAGCCCAACCAGAAGGACCGGCTGCGCGAGGACGTCGACGTCAAGGCGGCCGACCTGATCGCCGTGGACTCGCTGCACGCGAAGCCGACGTACCCCGGACTCGTCAACGCCGTTCAGGTGGGCATCCGTTACATCGAGGCGTGGCTGCGCGGGCTCGGCGCGGTCGCCATCTTCAACCTGATGGAGGACGCGGCCACCGCCGAGATCTCGCGCTCGCAGATCTGGCAGTGGATCAACGCGGGCGTCGAGTTCGAGAACGGCGAGAAGGCAACTCCCGAGCTGGCACGGAAGGTTGCCGCCGAGGAGCTGGAGAACATCCGCGCGGAGATCGGCGCGGACGCCTTCGCCGCGGGCCATTGGCAGCAGGCCCACGACCTCCTGCTGGAGGTCGCGCTGGACGACGACTACGCGGACTTCCTGACGCTGCCGGCGTACGAGCAGCTCAAGGGCTGAGGCTCAACTGCCGCAAGACGAAGCTCACTTGTCCGAGTGGCCCAGGGACTTGTCCGGGGCCACTCGGTCGCGTACGAGCTTCTTCACGGCCGTCGGCTCCGGGAAGCCCTGTTCGCGCCGGTCCCACACGACTTCGTCGTTGACTCGCACGATGAAGACGCCGCCGGTGCCGGGTTTCAGGGAGAGTTCCGTCAACTCGGTCTCGAAGGTGGTCAACAGCTCCTGCGCCAGCCAGGCCGCGCGGGGCAGCCACCGGCACTGGGTGCAGTACTCGATCTGTACGCGTTGGGTCATCCTAGGTGTACCGACCAATCCTGTTCCGCCGCCGGTTTGCCGTGTAGGTCGGGGACCCGCTTGAGCCAACTCGGGCGGCCCTGCTGTGTCTTCGCCGCGCGGAGGGCCTCCTCGGCGGCGCGTTCCTCCCGGCTGGGGAAGTCGGTGGGGAGCCAGGCCGCGGAGGCCCGCACGCGCGCGTGCAGGTAGGCGACGTACGCCTCCCGTACGGCGTCGGGTGTCGCGAAGCCCGGTTCGCCGGCCAGCCAGGCGTCCGGCACCTCGGCCGTGATCCGGCGCAGCAGCTCCTCGGTCACCTTGGGCGCCAACTCGGCGTCGGCGGCACGGGTGTCGGGGCCGTAGTGACCAAGAGCGTGATGACGGAAGTCGTAGGACTTCGCGGGGTCGGCGCCGTCCCAGCGGTGGTGGAAGACGAGGGCGGCGCCGTGGTCGATGAGCCACAGGCGCGGGGGTGCGATGCCGAGGGTCGGCCAGATCATCAGGTTCGAACTGTGCACCGTACGGTCGACGTTGACGGTCAACGCGTCGAGCCAGACGATCTTCCCGGCCTCCAGCGGGTCGACCGTGCAGCGCGCGGCGATCTCCGGGGTGAAGTCCCGGGCGCCCGGCAGGAAGTCCATGCCGAGGTTCAGACCGGCGCTCGCGCTGTGCAGGTCCCGCACCTCCTGGTGGGGTTCCTCGTCGGCGATCTCCGGGTCGAAGTGCACGAGCACCAGCTCGGGGAAGCGCAGTCCGAGGGCGCGGGCCAGCTCCCCGACGATCACCTCGGCGACCAGCGCCTTGCGGCCCTGCGCGGAGCCGGTGAACTTCACGACGTACGTGCCGAGGTCGTCGGCCTCGACGACTCCGGGCACGGAACCGCCGGAGCGCAGGGGCTCGATGTAGCGGGTCGCGGTGACCTCTCTCAGCATGTCCGGCATGAAACGAGCATAGAGGCAGGTCAGCGCCAGGAGGGGTGGCCCTCCGGTGTGCTGCCGGTGGTGAGCCTGCGTGCGCCCGTGCCGTCGGCGCGGACGGCCCAGATGGCCGGCTGGTCGAAGGGGCCCCGGACGAACGCCACCCACTTGCCGTCGGGCGACCAGACGGGGTCCATCTCCTGAGCGGCGGTCTGCACTAGCGTCCGGTCGCCCGTGCCGTCCACCTTGACGATGTGGATGTCTCCCCCGGTCCCCACGTTCGGCGCCCCGGCGGTGTAGGCGAAGTACCGGCCGTCCGGGGACCAGACGGGGTCGAGCGCGCGCCGGGCCTGATGGGTGACCTGCTGTGGTTCGGCGCCCGGCCGCGACGGGTCGACGACGTGGATCTGCCAACCCGACGTCTTCTGGAGGCAGATGGCGATGTGCTTGCCGTCGGGGGACCACGCCGGGTCCTCCACCTTCGCGGTACCGGTGGTCAGTTGCTGCGCGGAACCGTCCGCGACGGTCACGACGAACAGTTGCTGCACCCCGTCCTGCCGCCGCAGCACGGCCAGCCGCTTCCCGTCCGGCGACCACGACACCCGCCCACCCGAGATCGCGGCGACCCGGCGGACGTCGGTACCGTCCGCGTTCGCCGTCCAAACCGCCGGTTCCTGCCCGGAGTTGCGGGTGAACGCGAACGACTTGCGATCGGGGGCCCACTGCGGCAGCGCGTCACACGTCCCGTCGATCAGCTGCTTCGGATCGTCCTTGGTGGAGTCGCGCCGCCCGATCACGCTGTGGCACGTCGACGACCCGGGGTCCGTGTCCATCCGCACGAGCAGCGGGGCGTCCGGGAACGCGGCGGCGGTCACCCGCGGCGACGAGGACACGCTTCCCCCGGCGGCGCCCTCGTTCCCACCGGAACCGGAACCGGAACCCGATCCCGAACCGGTCCAGGGGTGCCACACCAGCACCCCCGCGGCGACGGCCACGACCAACGCCGCCGCTACGACCGCTGCCCTACGGCGACCTCGTGCCCCCTCGGCCCCGGCCGTCGGCCCACCGCCCACCGCTCCCGCACCACCGGGCGAGCCGGGGGCGGGCGTGGGCACGAACACGGGCGCGGGACCGAAGCCGGCACCGGGGCTGAAACCGGAGCCGGGGTTGAAACCAGGGTCCGGATTGAAGCCGGGGTCCGAACCGAAGCCGGGGCGCGGGCTGAAGTCCGGGGCGGGCGACGACTGGACGGTCCGGGGATGGGAGACCCCGGGCGGCCTCTCGTCGGACGTCGGCGCGGCCGTGGGCGCCTCCGCGACCACCGGGGACTCGGGCGACACCGGCGACTCGGACGGCTCGGGCGACCACTCACCGACCCCCGGCCGCCTCTCCGCGCCCCTCGGCGGACCCGTCATCCCCGTACGCGGATCCGTCGGCGCCCCCGGCACTCCTGGCATCTCCGGCACCCGATCCACCCCGACGCCGACGCCGTACGCCCCCATCTCCTGGCTCCGTACCAGCGCGGTCGCCTCGGCCGGAAGCCACACGTCCGACGGATGCCGGACCGTCAGCCGGTCGAGGAACTCCGACGGGGTGGGGCGGTCGCGCGGATCCTTGGCCAGGCAGGCCGCGACCAGGTCACGCAACTGGCCGGGCACATCCATGAGTTCGGGCTGCTCGTGGACGACGCGGTACGGCCACGCCGCCGACCCCCCGTCCCCGAAAGGCGCCCGGCCCGCCGCCTGGCCGAGGACGACACCCAGGGCGAACATGTCGACCGCCGGTGTCAGCGTGCCCCCGGTCAGCTGCTCCGGTGCGAGGAACCCGAGCGTGCCGATCTGGAACCCGGTCTGCGTGAGGGCCGTACCGTCGAGGGCCCGCGCGATGCCGAAGTCGATGACCCGGGGGCCGTCCTCCGCGACGATGATGTTGGCGGGTTTCAGGTCCCGGTGGATGACCCCGGCCTGGTGGATCGCCGCCAGCGCCTCGGCGAGGCCCGCGGCCAGCACGGTGAGTGTGTCCGCGGGCAGGGGGCCGACCCGGTCGAGGACGGCCTGCAACGTCGGGCCGGGGACGTACGCCGTCACCAGCCAGGCGGGGTCGCCCTGCGGGTCGGCGTCCACGACCGGCGCGGTGTGGAAGCCGCCGACGCGGCGCGCGGCGGCCACCTCGTCGGCGAACCTGCGCCGGAAACCCGGTTCCGTGCTCAGTTCGGGCCGTACGACCTTGACGGCCACCGCCCGGCCCGACCGCGACCGGCCGAAGTACACGACGCCCATGCCGCCCTGGCCGAGCCGTCCGACCAGCCGGTATCTGCCCTCCCCGACGGAGGCGGGATCACCCGCTCGGAGCGGTTTCATGACTCCCCCATCTCGCCTCTCCGGCAAGGCGGTTGGACCTCATCGGCCCCGACCCCCGTCCCCGTCGAGCGACCATTTCCAGCCGCGAGGCTCCCCCGATACCGGCCACCAGTCTAGGTGCTCCGCTCATGACGTCACCGGGTTCCGAACGGTTCCCTTCCGCCCCGCCCTTCACCCGGAACGGTTCACCCCGGCCCGCCCGACCTCACCCCGCCAGCGGATTCCGCAACGGCAGATAGCGCGCGTCGGCGCCGTCCGCCCCGGTCCAGCGCAACAGCAGGTTCGTCTTGCCGGGCAGCGTGGGTGAGGCGAGGAGTTCGGCGACCTCTGGGACGTCGTGGCGGGCCAGTTCGGCGCGGACCGCAGGCCAGGGGTCCAGCTCCGGGTGGCGCTCGGCGAGAACCCCGGCGATCTCGACGAGATGGTTGACGACCAGGCAGTACACCAACCGCTCCCACCCGGCCCCCCGTTCCACGTCCGTCAGCAGCTTCACGCCTTCCGCGTCCCGGTACAGCGCCTGCACGGGCATCCCGTCCGCGTCGACGGCGATCAGCGTGTTCTGCAGATGCGCCTCGAGTACGACGCCGTAGTCGGCGAACGCCGTGATCGCGGGCGGTACGACCTGCCTCAGATACGCCTCCCACCAGGCCCCCGGGTCACCCGTACCGTCGAGCGGGTTGCCCTCGAACCCCTCCACCAGCCCCGCGGCGAGCAACGGAGTCGTGCCGGGCAGGAGGTGGTCGTGCAGGCCGTCGCGGACCAGGACGGCGAGTTCCTCGAAGGCGAAGTCGGCGGTGCGGTAGCCCCGGTCGCTCAGCCAGGCCGCCGGGCCGGACATCGCGGCGAAGGCGTCCCGGACGGCCGTATCCGTGCGGTGGAGTTTCAGCAGGTCGTGGCGCCACAGTCGGCGTACGTCATTGGTGATGCGCACATCGAGGCTGAACTTCAGGAACAGGTCCTCGACGGGGTCGTACACCGTGCGGATCGCGGCCGTCGGCCACGCCTCGGTCGCCGTCGTGCCGAGCCGGATCAGCCGCCCGTCCTCGAAGGCGGCCGCCAGGCCCGCGCCCACGAGGTCCAACTGCCAAGGGTGCGCGGGCAGCAGCCGGTACCCGGGCGGGGCCTCCCCGAGCGCGTCCAGCGCCGAGACGTCCCCATCCTCCACGACCGCGTCCTCGCGCAGCCCGAGCAGCACCAGCGGGAAACGGGCGTACGCCTCCGGGGCGTAGGGCAGCCAGCCGGCGACGGGGCCGCCGCCGCGGGCCTTGGGCGCGGGATGGTAGGGATGGCCGGTGATCAAGGACTGTTCGGAGCGGAGATACGGGTCGTCGGGCGCCGTCGCCCGGTCGCGCGCGGTGAGCAGGGCGGCGACGGCGTCACGGCTGTCCGTCATCTCGGCGGGCAGTTCGTGGTTGGAGACTCCGGTGTGCCGGGTCAGTTCCTCGGCGACGAGCTTCACGAGTTCGGTGTGGTCGACGCGCCGCCAGTCGCCGTCCGCGTACACCTCGGGCTCGGCGGGCCGCCGCTCACCGCGCACCCGCAGCAGCCGGCCGCTGTCCGGCAGCCGGTACACGTGCCGCTCCCCCTGGTCCGGGAGCGGCCGGGCCACCTCCCGCAGCAGACAGTTGAGCAGGGGCGCGGCCGCGTACGCGTCGGCGCGCTCCGCCACGTCGTCGCCCGGGGGTGTGAAGTCGACGCGATCCATTCGTTCCTCAAGTCCGTGTCCTGCGATCGCGATCAGTATGTCTCTCGTCGCACAGTGTCCCGCCGCCCCGTCTCTCGCCGCTCTGCCTCTCCCCGTCCCGCCTCCCGTCGTCACCGATCATGACGCCCCGTCCGCACCCGAGGAGTCGACCGTGGACCGTCCCCCGCTTCCCGAGACCGAGGTCGCCGAGGAACTCGCAGCCGTCCGGCCCGACCTCGTACAACGGTACGCGGCCGAACTCCCCGGCGCCCGTGCGGCGGTGCTCACCCGGCTGTGGCGGGCGCTCGCCTTCGAACCGCTGCCGTGGATCGCCGGCCGGACACCGGGCCTCGTCCTACGGCTCTCCGACGGCCGCCGGCTGCGCGGCCCGCACGCCGACCCGTACGCGACCGACGCCTACGTCACCGTCGTCCACCTCGACGACATCGCCTACGACGATCCGGCGCGGCTGATGACCGACCTCGCCGTGCCGCACGGCACCGCCTTCGCGGCCGAACTCGGGCACAGCGTCGCCTCGTTGGCACTGTCCCGGGCCAACCAGCCCACCTCCTCGGAGGATTGGCCGGTGCGCGACTGGGAGTGGGAGCAGCGGATCGTCGACGGGCACCCCTTCCACCCCAACTGCCGTTCCCGGCCCGGGTTCTCGGTGGCCGAGCAGCTCGCCTACGGCCCCGAGCACCGGCCTGTGGTGGCGTTGGGGTCGGTGCCGGTGCGGGTGGAGGAGTGTCTGGTGACCGGGGTGTGGCCGGATGAACTGCGGTCCGCTGGGCGGCTGTTGATCCCGGTGCACCCGTGGCAGGCGGCGCATGTGCTGAAGCGGACCGGGGACGCTCCGCTCGACGCGCATCCGCTGATGTCCCTGCGGACCCTCGCCCTGTCGGACGGGCCGCACGTCAAGACCGCGCTGAGCGCCCGGCTGACCTCCTCGGTGCGGGACATCTCGGTCTACTCGATCGGCTTGTCGGCGACGCTGTCGGCGTTCGGGGAGACACTGGCGGCGCGCTCGGACGGCCTGTTGCACGTCACCCGCACGCTGGGCGCGGCGACCGCCGACTCACCTGATCTCGCTGCCGTGCTGCGCGAGTCGCCGCAGACGTACGCGGACACGGAAGCGGGCGAACGGGTCCTGCCGGTGGCCGCCCTCGCGGTCACCGACCTGCCCCGATCGCCCGCCTGGCTGGCCGAGTTCACGCGTCTGGCCCTCGTCGTCTGTCTGCGGCTGCTGGAGTCCGGTGTGGCCCTTGAGGCGCACGGTCAGAACCTGCTGGTGGTGCTGTCCCGCACGGGTGCCCCCCTGCGCCTGGTCTACCGCGATCTCGCCGATATCCGCGTCAGCCCCAAGCGCCTTGCCGAACAAGGGATTCCGGTACCGGACCTCAGCGGACGCATCGTCACCGACGACGAACTCACCCTGCGCCGCAAGCTGTTCGGCTCCCTGGTGGGGGGAGCCCTCGCGGGCACGGCCGGTTCCGCCACGGCGCTCAGGGCGGCGCTGGCAGCCGTCGTACCGGATCTGCCGCGCACGCCGGACCTGCGCACGCTGCTCGAACAGCCTTTGCCCAGCAAGGCGTTGACGCTGATGCGGCTGTCGCCGGAGCTGCCCGGGGACCAGTGGACCGGGCTCCCGAACCCGCTCGTTTTGGAGCCCGGTCCATCTGATCAATAGGATCCGGCGATGATCACAAGACAACGGCTGGCGGCGGGGATCTGTGCCCTGCTCGCCACCCTCACGGCCGGGGTCGCCTTCCCTGCCGGAGCGGTCGCCGACGAGACGGACTCCACGGCCTCCCCCAAGGTCGAACTCGTGCTGGACGTCAGCGGATCCATGAGCGCCAAGGACATGGACGGCGGCTCACGGATGGCAGCGGCGAAGCAGGCGTTCAACGAGGTGCTCGACGCCACACCCGAGGAAGTGCAGCTCGGCATCCGCACCTTGGGCGCCAACTACCACGGCAACGACCGCAAGACGGGCTGCAAGGACACCGCGCAGCTCTACCCCGTGGGCACCCTGGACCGCACCGAGGCCAAGACCGCGGTCGCGACGCTCCAGCCCACCGGCTGGACGCCGATCGGTCCCGCGCTGCTGAAGGCGGCGGACGATCTCAACGGCGGTGACGGCACCCGCCGTATCGTCCTGATCAGCGACGGCGAGGACACCTGCCAGCCGCTGGACCCGTGCGAGGTGGCCCGCGAGATCGCGGCCAAGGGCATCGGCCTGACCATCGACACGCTGGGCCTGGTGCCGGACGCCAAGACCCGCGACCAGCTCAGCTGCATCGCGGACGCGACCGGCGGCACGTACACCTCCGTGCAGCACAAGGAGGAACTCTCCGACCGCGTGGGCCAGTTGGTGGACCGCGCCGCCGACCCGGTGGTGACCCCGGTCGCCACCGAGGGCACCGCCCAGTGCTCCAGCGCCCCGACCCTCAAGTCCGGTCTGTACACGGACCGCGAGGAGTTCGGCAAGCAGCGCTTCTACCGCGTGGACGTCGACCCCGGCCAGGAACTGCGCGCTTCGGTGAGCGTCGGCGCCGACCGTGAAGTCAACCCGGACTACGGGGTGTTGCTGCGCGCGGTCACCGTGCACGGCCGCGAGATCGTCCGCGGCGAGGGCACCGGCAACGGCCGAACGGACGTCATCTCCACGGGTCTTCGCTACCCGAAGGCGGAGAGCGACGACGACAACGCCCCCGCCGAGACCGTCTGTCTCCAGGTCACCAACTCCTTCTCGGCGGCCTCCGGGGTGAAGACCACCCCCGGTCTGCCCCTCGAACTCACCGTGGACGTCGTCGACGGACCCAGCAAGGCCAGCGACGTGGCCTCCTTCGGCCTCGGCCGCGGCTGGTGGCTCCTCGCCGCCCTCGTGCTGACCGGCTTCGTCGCGGGTCTGCTCTGGGGCTGGCTGTCCCGCTGGCGCCTCGCGGTCTGGAGGACCAACTGATGCGGATCAGACGTGTGTTGAGCACGGCCCTGCTGATGGCTGGCCTGGCGGCGACGCCGGCCATGGCGGACTCCTCGCCGTCCGCGAGCCCTTCCGACGACAGTTCGGCGCCCACTCAGGCGGGCACCTCCTTCCGTACGGCGACAGAACTGGACCAGGGCCAGGAGGCCACGGCCAGCGGCTCCACCGGCGACTACCTGTACTGGTCGTTCGCCGCGGACGCCGGCCAACGCCCCACCGTCAAAGCGACGGTGAAGCTGCCGGACACCCACGCGGGCCAGACCTGGCAGCTCGACGTCTACGACGGACTGCGGCGCCGCCAGGCCTGCCAGTACGGGGCCGCGACGCGCACCGCCGCGCAGGACGCGACCTCCCTGGACCTGGCGTGCACGCTGCGTACTGTCCGTGCCTGGTCGGAGACCTGGGCCAACGACCCGCTGCCGGGCACGTACTACGTCCGGCTCACGGTCGTTGACCTCCAGTCCTCGGACCTGGGTCAGCCAGTGAGTACCGAGGTCCGCGTGGACTCCAAGGACATCGGCGGTTCGGCGGCGGTGGACGGCTCGCTGGCGGAGCCGCTGACGCCGGGGATCGCGGCCAAGTCGGCCTCCGATGAAGACAGTTCGTCGTCGACGTCGGCGGCGCTGTCGAGCATCGAGCCCGACGGCGGCTGGTCGTCCGGCTGGTGGTCCGACCGCTGGGTGTGGACCGCCGTGGGCGGTGTGCTGGCCGCACTCGCCGGGATCGGCGGATATGCGCTGACCCGGGGTTCGGGACGACCGAGGCGGGTTCCGCCACCCGGCATGTAACGACGTGATCATTCGTCAGAAGGCCCGCACACAGCGGGCCTTCTGTCTTTTCCGGCCCCGTCTCAGGCCTCCCGCAGCGCTTTCGCGAGCGTGCCTTCGCCGCTCACCTCGACACTTCCAGCACGCACCGCGTCGGGGAGACTCAACTCCCCCTGGGCGACGGCCGTACACGTCTCGACGCCGAGCATCAGCCGGGCGTCGGGCTCCCGGGGAGCGGGCCCTTCGCCGTAGACGAGCCCGCCCTCCTCCATCCCCGCGTACACGTGGAACTCCCCTTCCTCCAGCCGGACTTCGACCAGCCCCTCCCCCTCCAGCGCCCGCAGCAGCGGCAGCGCGAACCAATGCGCGCGCACGGCATCAGTCGGCCGCCGCTCTCCCAACTCGGGCGCGCCCCACGCCCCGAGGGCTTGGAGCACGGGCAGCAACTCCCGCCCCCGCCCGGTGAGTTCGTAGACGTAGACCGCTCCCGGAGGCGGCAGCCGCCTACGGGTCGTCAGCCCATCCCGCTCCATGTCCTTCAGCCGTGAGGCGAGTACGTCCGTGCTGACACCCGGCAGATCGGCGTGCAGGTCCGTGTAGCGGCGCGGGCCGGCGAGGAGTTCGCGGACGATCAGCAGGGTCCAGCGGTCGCCGACGAGGTCGAGCGCCCGGGCCGCGGAACAGTACTGGTCGTAGCTTCGGCGAGGTGACATGCGACGCAGTCTAGACATGTTGTTGGACTTTCCAAGCTCACACTTGGTAAAACCAAGCAACACACGAAGCCGATGGGGCGAGGGCGCAATGGAGTTCCGGCAGTCGAGCAAGCTCAGCGAGGTCTGTTACGAGATCCGCGGTCCGGTGATCGAGCACGCCAACGCACTGGAGGAGGCGGGCCACAGCGTCCTGCGCCTGAACACCGGCAACCCCGCGCTCTTCGGCTTCGAGGCGCCCGAGGAGATCATCCAGGACATGATCCGGATGCTTCCCCAGGCCCACGGCTACACGGACTCGCGCGGCATCCTCTCGGCCCGCCGCGCGGTCGCGCAGCGCTATCAGACCCTGGGCCTCGAAGTCGACGTGGACGACGTGTTCTTGGGCAACGGCGTCTCCGAGCTGGTCTCCATGGCCGTACAGGCACTGCTGGAGGACGGCGACGAAATCCTCATCCCCGCCCCGGACTTCCCGCTCTGGACGGCGGTGACGACCCTCTCCGGCGGCAAGGCGGTCCACTACCTCTGCGACGAACAGGCCGACTGGTACCCAGACTTGGAGGACATGGCGGCGAAGATCACCGACCGCACCAAGGCCGTCGTCATCATCAACCCGAACAACCCCACCGGCGCCGTCTACCCCAAGGAGATCGTCGAGGGCATCCTCGACCTCGCCCGCCGCCACGGCCTGATGGTCTTCGCCGACGAGATCTACGACCAGATCCTCTACGACGACGCCGTGCACCACTCGGCCGCGGCGCTCGCCCCCGACCTGGTCGTCCTCACCTTCTGCGGCCTGTCGAAGACGTACCGGGTAGCCGGCTTCCGCTCGGGCTGGCTGGTGGTGACGGGCCCGAAGCAGCACGCCAAGAACTACCTGGAGGGCCTGACGATGCTGGCCTCCATGCGGCTGTGCCCGAACGCGCCCGCGCAGTACGCCATCCAGGCCGCGCTCGGCGGCCGCCAGTCCATCCGCGACCTGACCGTTCCGGGCGGGCGACTCCACGAACAGCGCAACGTGGTGTGGGAAAAGCTGAACGAGATCCCGGGGGTCTCCTGCGTGAAGCCGAAGGGCGCGCTGTACGCGTTCCCCCGCCTCGACCCCAAGGTCCACAAGATCCACGACGACGAGAAGTTCGTCCTGGACCTCCTGCTCCGCGAGAAGATCCAGGTCGTCCAGGGCACCGGCTTCAACTGGCCGACCCCCGACCACTTCCGCATCCTCACCCTGCCGTACGCGGACGACCTGGAGGCGGCTATCGGCCGGATCGGGCGGTTCCTGGGCGGGTATCGGCAGTAGCGCAGCTATCTCCGCACCGCCCTGGGTAGCTCCTCCGCATGACCGACCGCCCCCTGCTCCTCCTCGACGTCGACGGACCCCTCAACCCGTACGGCGCCCGGTTCCTGCGCCATCGCGGCTATGTCGCCCACCGGCTGTGGCCGACGAACTGGTCGGCCCGGCAGCCGCCGGGCTCCCGGCGGCTGCGGCGCGGGCTGCGGGTACGCCTGCACCCGGGGCACGGCGAGCGAATACTGGCGCTGCCCTACGAGCCTGCCTGGGCCACCACCTGGATGCACCAGGCCAACGAACTGATCGCGCCGGCGGTCGGGCTCCCGGGCGACCTACAGGTGATCGAGTTCACCCAGCTGTTCACCAAGGCCCCGGACGGCCTCTACTGGAAGACCCGCCAGATCGTGGCCTGGGCGGCCGGGCGCCCCTTCGTCTGGGTCGACGACCTGATCACCGACCTGGACGTACGGCATGTCGAGGCGCACCACGACGGTCCGGCGCTCCTCCTCAAGGTGGACCCGCGCAGGGGCCTACGGGAGGGCGATTTCGCGACGCTGGAGCGGTGGGCCCATAGCCTGTGAGCCATGGGCGATCTTTTCCTCGTACGGCACGGAGAGACCGAATGGTCCCGGTCGGGGCGGCACACCAGCTCGACCGATGTCCCGCTGACCGCGAAGGGGCGGGAGGAGGCGCGCGGGCTGGTGCCGCTGATCCGTTCGCACCGGGTCGGCGCCGCGTTCGTCAGCCCCATGCAGCGCGCGCGGGAGACCGCCGAGCTGATCGGGCTCACGGACGTCCGCGTCGACGTGGATCTGCGCGAGTGGGACTACGGCGGCTACGAGGGCATCACCACCGTCGAGATCCAGCGCACCCGGCCGGGCTGGTTCCTGTTCACCGACGGGGTCGCGCCCGGGCCGCCGGACCATCCCGGGGAGAGCCCGGAGCAGGTGGGCGAGCGCGCCGACCGCGCCCTGGCCAAGGTGGACGCGGCCCTCGCCAACACCGAGGGCGTGGTCGTCCTGGTGGCACACGGCCATTTCCTCCGGGTGCTCACCGCGCGGTGGCTCGGGCTGCCGCCGTCGAAGGGCGCGTTGTTCCAGCTCGCGACCGGGACGCTGTGCCGGCTGAGCACGGAGCACGGACGGCCGGTCATCGCCGCCTGGAATGTCAGACCCCCGTCGTAGCCTTCGAATGGGACGCGCCTACGACGTCCCGGTTGGACCGACAGTCGGGGAGGAGCACGCCGTGACACGACCGCCGACCGCCGGGCAGCGGCGTGTGATCGACGCCGCCGATCCCGTCACCGGGCGGCTGCGGGGTACGGAGGCGCAGCTCGCCGCGCTGGTGAAGCGGGGGCTGGCGTTCCGGCATCCGCGTCCGCCGCACGATCACTTTCTGACGCCGGTGGGGCATCGAATACGGGACGCCGCACCGGAGGCCGACGAGTCCGCCGCTGCCGAAACGACCACAAGCACGACCACGGCGTCGAACTCGACCTCGGCTTCGGCTTCGGCCTCCGGGGTGTTCGCCGCGCGCATCGGTGGCGAGGAGGAGACGGGCGTCGCCCCCGCTGTCCGTACCCGCGAAGTGCACAGCGCCTGGCAGGGGTTGCTGGAGCTGCGCCGGATGACGAATCCGGACGGTTCCGTGGAGCGGCCGTGCGGCTGGGAGCGTACGCATCTGGTGCGGGCCGCCGCGCTCGCCCTGGAGGCCGCCGGGCACCGGCCGGCCGCGGGACAGGGGACGGAGGGCTACCGGGTGCGTGTGACCCCGCAGCCTGAGGCGGTCGCCGTACGGGATCCGGACGGGGAGGCGCTGCGTGCCTGTGCGGGGACGCTGGAGCGGGCGGGCTGGCAGGTGAGCGAGCACAAGGAGCCGCGTACGGGGGCGAGTTATCTGCTTGCCTCGCCGCGACGGACGTGAACCGACCTGACCGGACCAGAAGGGCATGCCAAGATCGGTGCGGCAGATCGTCCATCAGTGCGAGAAGGGAACGCAGTGAGCGAGCCGTTTTCCGTCCCGGTGACCGTCCGCGGATACGAGACCGACAGCCTGGGACACCTCAATCAGAGCGTGTATCTGCAGTACGCGGAGCACGCCCGCTGGTCGCTGCTGACCGCCGCCGGCGCGGGCCAGGCCGAGTTGCTCGGCCAGGGGATCGGGCCCGTCGTGCTGGAGACCACCATCCGTTATCTGCGCGAGCTGCGCGCGGACGAGGAGGTGACGGTGAGCTGCGGGTTCGAGTGGGGCGAGGGCAAGACGTTCCGCGTACTGCAGACGATCACCAAGGCGGACGGCACGGTCTCCGCCGAGGTCAACTCGGTCGGCGGACTGCTGGACCTCGAGAAGCGCAAGCTGGTCGCTCAACCGCAGGAGTTCTTCAGGAAGTCGACCACGGACCCGGGCCTGTTCGGCCTCTGAGACGAGGCCTGGGCGGCCTACCCGTCGGTCAACTCCGGCCGGTGCTCCGTGTCGTAGGCCGCGCGGGACTCGGCGATGTAGTGCCGGTTGCGCTCCGCCCAGTCCGTCAGCCGCAGCAGGGTCTCGTGCAACTCCCGGGCCACCGGGGTGAGTTCGTACTCCACCTTTGGCGGCACCGTCGGGTGCACGGTGCGGGTGACGAGTCCGTCGCGCTCCAGGTTGCGCAGGGTGAGGGTCAGCATGCGGCGGCTGATGCCCTCGATGCTGCGCTCCAACTCCGTGAAGCGGATGGGTCCGTGGGCCGCCGCGACCAGGATCTGCACGCTCCATTTGCCGGAGACCCTGTCAAGAACTTCACGCACCGGGCAGGCGTGCGCGTTCACGACCTGGGCGGTAACACCGGTGTTCCCTCGGGACATTGAAGTGCCTCCTTACGACGACCTCCATGGTTCCTGACGATATACCCCGTTACAAGTCGTGCACCTAGTTCCCATGGAAATCCACGGAGGTCAGACCGTCATGACGGCACTCACCGGGTCCGAGCCGAAGACATCACGAACGCGTCCGTCGCCCCGAACGTACTCCCGCTGGGCGTCCCTCGTCGTGCTGTGCGCGGGGACGCTGATGACGATCCTGGACGGCAACATCGTCACGGTCGCCATGCCCGCGATCCAGAACGACCTCGGTTTCTCGGGGCCGGGGCTGGCCTGGGTCGTGAACGCGTATCTGATCCCGTTCGGTGGACTGCTGCTCCTCGTCGGCCGGTTGGGCGATCTGGTGGGCCGCAAGCGGATGTTCACGGCGGGGCTCGCCGTGTTCACCGCGGCGTCCGTGCTGTGCGGGGTCGCGACGAGCCAGGGCATGCTGATCGCGGCCCGGGCCGTGCAGGGTGTCGGCGGCGCGATGGCCTCGGCGGTGGTCCTCGGGATGCTGGTCGCCCTTTTCCCCGAACCCCGCGAACAGGCCCGCGCCATCGCGGTGTTCAGCGCGGTCGGCGCCGGGGGCGGGGCGCTCGGCACGTTCCTCGGCGGGGCGCTGACCCAGGCCCTGAACTGGCACTGGATCTTCCTCATCAACCTGCCGATCGGCATCGTGGCGTGGCTCGCGGCCGTACGCGTCCTGGCCCCGGAACAGGGCGCCGGACTCGGCAAGGGCGCCGACTATCCGGGGGCCGCGCTGGTCACCGGCGCGCTGATGCTCACGGTGTACGTCATCATCGGCACCGGCGACCGCCCCCTCGCCGCCACCCTCCTGCTGGCCGCCCTCGCTCTGGCCCTGTTCACCGCCTTCACCGTCCGCCAGGCCCGGGCCGCCCGCCCACTGCTCCGCCTCCGCCTGTTCCGCTCCCGGCTGCTGACCGGGGCGAACGCCGTGCAGATCCTGATGATCGGCACGATGTTCGGCTTCCAGTTCATCGGTGCGTTGTACGTCCAACGGGTGCTGGGCTTCAGCGAGTTGCTCACCGGTACGGCGTTCCTGCCGGCTCCGATCGCGGTCGGGGCCCTGATGCTCGGCCTGTCGGCGCGGACGATCGGCCGCTTCGGCGCGTACCGGGTGCTGCTCGCCGGGCTGGTCCTCATCATCGCCGGGATGGCCCTGCTGGGCCGCGCTCCCGCCGACGGCTCCTACGTCACGGACGTCCTGCCTCCTCTGCTCCTGCTGGCCGCCGGGTTCGCCGCCGCGATGCCCGCGCTGACCGGGCTCGCGATGTCGGGGGCGCGGGAGGAGGACGCGGGACTGGCCTCCGGGCTCTTCAACACCACGCAGGTGGTGGGTGGTTCGCTGGGGCTGGCGGTGCTGTCGACGCTGGCGGCGGGACGGACCGACGGACTGCTCGCCAAGGGTGCGGAGTTGGTACCGGCGACTGCGGAGGGATACCAACTGGCCTTTCGGACCGGGGCGTTGATCGCGGCGGCGGCCCTGGTGCTGGCGGCGGCGATGCTGCGATCGGGGAGGGTTCGGGAGCGGAGCTGACTTCCCTGCGGGCGGGAGCGGGAGCCCGGCCCTACAGCCCCACCCGCACCCGCACCCGAACTCACCCCTCCCCGAACGCCGCCCGGTGGTCCAGGACCCACTCCCGGTAGGTCCGCGCCGGGCGCGCCAGCACCTCCCGAACGTCGTCCGTGACGACCTCGTTGCCACCGTTGCGGACGAACTCCCTGCTGATCTCGGAGGCGTCGATGAACGTGTCGCTGAAGCCCAACCCCAGCAGATACTCGCGCGCCTCGGCCGAGGACAGGTCCCGCACCTCGACCGGACGCCCCAGGACCCCGGCGAGAACGGCTGCCTGGTCCGGGACGCTGAGCGTCTCCGGGCCGGTCAGCGTGTACGTCCGCCCCGAGTGGCCCGGGTCGAGCAACGCGGCCACCGCCACCTCCGACACATCGCGAGGATCGACGACTCCTTGGCCGCCGGTACCGCTCGTGTTCGGTATCGGGCCGCCCGAACGCACGGACGCCGCCCAGCCGAGCGTGTTCGAGGCGAAGGCCGAGGGGCGCAGGATCGTCCACTCCAACTTGCTGTCCCGCACGGCCTGTTCACCGGCCACGTGCCAGGTGCCGACCGGCCCGACCGCGGGGTCGCCCGCACCGATGCCGGAGAGCTTGACGATCCGGCGTACGCCCGCCGACCGTGCCGCCTCGACGAGACCCCGGTCGTGCTCGGCGTCGTCCGGTCCGAACACCCCCACCAGGAAAGCGACTTCGGCGCCGGTCATCGCCGCCTCCACCGAGGCCCGGTCGGCGTGGTGGCCCCGCGCTGTCTCAACTCCCGCCGGGAACTGGGCCTTTGCGGGGTCCCGGGTCAGGGCGCGGACCTTCTCGCCGCGCGCCGCGAGCTGTCGTACGACTTCACTGCCGATGGTGCCCGTGGCACCCGTTATGAGGATCATGGCCACCACAGTGGGCGGGGAGGCGGCCCTGGTTCTAGGAGATTCCGGCACGTTCGGGGGCCGTGTTCGGACCGGTGGCGCGCTTACCGTGGAGGGGTGACGAACGCCGTGTCCCAGTGGGCCGTGCCGCTGCCCGACGAACTGCGCCCGTGGATCGCGCGGGTCGGCGCGCTGCGGCTAGACGCCGTGCCGAAGGAGCCGTTCGTGCATCTCCCGGACGCGGACACGAAGGTGGTCGTGCGGGTCGAGGGGAACGGCCGGCGCAGCGTCCTGGTCGTCGGGCCGCGCGTCCGGGCCACGTACCACGCGGGCAAGCCGCTCGTGGCGTGCGTGGAGGTGCGGCTGGCGCCCGGCACCACGTTGCCGCTGCTGGGTGTTCCGGCGGTCGATCTCGTCGGGCGGGCCGTGTCCCTGAGTGATCTGCCCGGCCGGAAGGCACGCCAGCTCGCCGAGGAAATGAGGTCGTTGGACGCCGATCCCGAGCGGACGGTGGAGCGGCTCGCGGAGGTGCTCCCCTCGCGGCTCACCTCCGTCGCGGACTCCTCGCGCACCGAACTCGTCCGGGCCGGCGTGGACGCGATGTCGATCCGCACCGGGCACCTTCCCGGCCCCGTGCCCCACGTGGCCCGTGAACTCGCCGTCAGTGAGCGGCAGTTGCGCAACCTGTTCGCCGAGGGGGTCGGTCTCTCCCCCAAGCACTACGCCCGCATCAACCGTGTCCGTGCCGTACTGGCGCACGCGGCCGAGCTCTCCTGGGCCCAACTCGCCGCCGTCACCGGCTACTACGACCAGTCCCACATGACCTCCGACTTCCGCGCCCTGATGGGCGTCCCGCCCCGGTCGTACTTCACGGGACGACTGCCGGACGCCATGCCCTGCCAGGCGATCCGGCGCGGCTGAGGCGAAATACGGGGTGCGGACCCCTGCGCTCGGCATGCGGAGTGTCTGAATTGCAGATGCGGGCGCAGCCTCCCACCTGCGATGCTCCGGTGCCATGGCAGCCCGACGCGTCAAGCCCAGCCTCTACATCTCCGTCGACATCGAAGCCGACGGCCCGATCCCGGGGCCGTACTCCATGCTGAGCTTCGGCGCGGCCGTCGCCGGGACGCAGGACGCCGACGGGTTCACCGCGGCGGATCCGGAGAAGCTGACCTTCTACCGTGAACTGCGGCCGATCAGCGAGGAGTTCGTGCCGGAGGCGCTGGCCGTGAGCGGGCTCGATCGTGACCGGCTCCGGCGCGAAGGGGCCGAACCCGCAGCCGCGCTCGCCGAGTTCGGCGACTGGGTGCGTGAAGTCGCCCCGGGCGCGCAGCCGGTGATGTGCGGCTACCCGGCGTCGTACGACTGGATGTTCCTGTACTGGTACCTGATCCGCTTCACCGGGGCGAGCCCGTTCGGGCACTCCGGCTGTCTCGACATGAAGACGCTGTACGCGGCGAAGGCCCGACTGCCCCTGCGTGCCGTGGCGAAGGGCACCATGCCGCGTGAGCTGCTGTCCCGGCGGCGGCACACGCACCGCGCGCTCGACGACGCGATCGAGCAGGCCGAACTGTTCGCCAACCTCATGGCGTGGCACGGGAATTCACAGTGACCTGCTAACACCACCCCACGACTCTCCCAAGTTCACGCGCGATTCTCAGCTGCCTTTCACCGTTGCCGTGTACCGCGCCCGCCTTGGAGAACCACATGCCGATCCTCCGAAGAAAAGCCGCCCGCCGCACCCTGCTCGCAGCCCTCGGAACGGCGGCGATCGCGAGCCAGTGGCCGTCCGCGGACGCCGCGACGTCGGGTGGGGCGGGGCTCGACGCGCCCGCGAAGAAGGACATCGCGATGCGGCTGGTGTCGAGCGCGGAGAACTCCTCCCTGGACTGGGAGGCGCAGTACGCGTACATCGAGGACATCGGCGACGGGCGTGGTTACACCGGCGGGATCATCGGTTTCTGCTCCGGCACGAGCGACATGCTGGCGCTCGTCGAGCTGTACACGAAGCGGGCCCCGGGCAATGTGCTCGCCGGCTATCTGCCCGCGCTGCGAGCCGTCAACGGCACTGCCTCGCACAAGGGGTTGGCCCCCGGCTTCCCCTCCGCCTGGCGCGAGGCCGCGCACACGTCCGCCGCGTTTCGCAAGGCGCAGCGCGACGAGCGGGACCTCGGGTACTTCGACCCGGCCGTGGCGCGCGCCAAGAAGGACGGGGTGGGCACGCTCGGGCAGTTCGTCTACTACGACGCGATGGTGATGCACGGCCCGGGCACGGACCCCCTCTGCTTCGGCGGCATCCGCGCCCGGGCCCGCAAACACGCGGCCACGCCCGCCGAGGGCGGCGACGAGACGACATATCTGGGCGCCTTCCTCGACGCCCGCGTCTGGGCGATGAAGCAGGAGGCGGCCCACAGCGATGTGACCCGGGTCGAGACGGCCCAGCGGGTGTTCCTGAAACAGGGCAACCTCGACCTGGACACACCGCTCAAGTGGAAGGTGTACGGGGACAGTTACGAGATCGGCTGACGGGCGAGGGGTACGGCTCCGGTCGTACCCCTCGCCTGCTCGCGGGCCCGGCCGAGGTGGTGGAAGACCAGGTTCAGAGCCACCGCGGCGACGCAGCCCGTGGAGATGCCCGAGTCGAGGACGATCCGGACCGTCTGCGGGAAGGCGTGGTAGAAGTCCGGCGCCGTGATCGGGATGATGCCCACAGCCAGCGACACCGCCACGATCAGGATGTTGTCGTCCCGCTCCAGGCCCGCCTTGACCAGGGTCTGGATGCCGCTCGCGGCGACCGAGCCGAACAGGACGACGCCCGCTCCGCCGAGCACCGGGCGCGGTACGACGGCGATCAGCGAGGCCGCCATCGGGCACAGGCCCATCAGGACCAGGAAGCCGCCGCCGGTGGCGACGACGTAGCGGCTGCGGATGCGGGTCATGGCGACCAGGCCGATGTTCTGGGCGAAGGCGCTGCACATGAAGCCGTTGAAGAGGGGGCTGAGGGCCGAGCCGAGGGTGTCGGCGCGCAGGCCGGCCGCGATGGTCCGTTCGTCGGCGGGGCGGTCGACGATCTCGCCCAACGCCAGCATGTCCGCGGTGGATTCGGTCATCGAGACCACCATCACCACGCACATCGAGATGATCGCGGCGACCTGGAACTGCGGTGCGCCGAAGTGGAAGGGGCTCGGGAATCCGATCACGTCGGCGTCCGCGACGGGGCTGAAGTCCGTTGCCCCGAAGGGGATCGCGAGAAGCGTGCCGATCAACAGGCCGAGCAGCACGGCTATTTGCTTGACTAAACCGCGGGTGAAGCGGCGCAGGACCAGGACGACGACGAGTGTCGCCGCCGCCAGGCCGAGGTACGTGCGCGAACCGTAGTCGTGTGCCGAGGGATCGGGTCCCTGCGCCCAGCCGAAGGCGACGGGCAGCAGGGACACGCCTATCAGCGTGATCACGGTGCCGGTGACCACCGGCGGGAAAAAGCGGACCGCCTTGCTGAAGAAGGGAGCGGCGAGGAAGCCGAGGAGGCCGGCGACGATCACCGCGCCGAAGATGATCGGCAGCGCGTCCGACTTGTCCTTGGTGGAGGCCACGATCGCGGTCATCGGGGCGACTCCGGCGAAGGTGACGCCGTTGACGAAGGGCAGCCGGGCGCCGATCTTCCAGATGCCGAGGGTCTGCAGGAAGGTCGCGAGGCCCGCGGTGAAGAGGCAGGCGCCGGTGAGGAAGGTGAGTTCGGTGCCGGAGAGGCCGATGGCCGCGCCGACGATCAGCGGCGGGGCCACGACTCCCGCGTACATGGCGGCCACGTGCTGCAGGCCCGTGGTGGCCATCTTGAGCGCGGGGAGTTTCTGGTCGACGGGATGGACGACGGGCTCGGCTGCGGCTCGGGCCTCGGGTCGGGTGGTCACGGCGGTTCCTCCGGGTCAGCTAACACGTCGGCTCTGACGTGGGTTTCATGGAGGTGGTGCGCGGTCGTGCGGGACCGGGACGGGACCCAGCAAAAGGGGTGGGTACGGCCGTTCCGGGGCGTGCGTGATCCACGCACGCCCCGGCCACGGCCACCGGTCGAGGGCCGTCCCCCTCAACCGGAGCTCTTCAACTGATCAGCTCTGCGCGGCGATCCGCGCCAGGCGCTGGGCCTCGGCCCGCGTGGAGCGGGCGATCGTGTCCTCGTCGACGTGCAACAGGCGGCCCGCGTCGACGATCTGACGGCCGTTCACGAACGACGCGGTGACCGGGGCCGCCGCGCCGAAGACCAGCGCGGTCACCGGGTCGGCGATCGAGGCATGGGCCAGGGTGTCCAGGTTCCACAGCACCAGGTCGGCCAGCTTGCCCGGCTCCAGGGAGCCGATCTCGCGTGCGCGGCCCAGGACTTGGGCGCCGCCGTACGTTCCCAGGCGCAGCGCCTGGCGGGCGTTGAGGGCCGCTTCGCGGTGGGCGCCGAGGCGGTTGATGAGGAGGGCGTTGCGCAGTTCGGTGTGGAGTTCGCCGGACTCGTTGGACGCTGTGCCGTCGACGCCGAGGCCGACCGGGACACCGGCGGCGAGCATGTCGGGGACGCGGGCGATCCCGGCCGCGAGGCGGGCGTTGGAGGACGGGCAGTGGGCGACACCGGTCTTCGTGCGGGCGAAGGCGGCGATGTCGGAGTCGTTCATGTGGACGCAGTGCGCCATCCACACGTCCTCGCCGAGCCAGCCGGTGGACTCGAAGTAGTCGGTCGGGCCCATGCCGAACAGCTCCTTGCAGAACTGCTCCTCCTCGACCGTCTCCGAGCCGTGCGTGTGCAGCCGCACCCCGAGCCGGCGCGCCAACTCGGCGCCCTGCTTGAGCAGTTCGGTCGAGACGGAGAACGGTGAGCAGGGGGCCACGGCAACCTGGGTCATCGCGTCGAAGGAGGCGTCGTGGTGCTCCCGTACCGTCGCCTCGGTCGCGGCGAGGGCACCTTCCAGGGTCTCGACGGCGAAGTCCGGGGGCAGGCCGCCGTCCTTCTCGCTGCGGTCCATGGAGCCCCGGGCCAGCGTGAAGCGGACGCCCATCTCGCGGGCGGCGCCGATGATCGCGCCGGAGAGGTCGCCGGAGCCCTGCGGGAAGACGTAGTGGTGGTCCATCGCGGTGGTCACCCCGCCGCGGGCCATCATCGCGAGGGAACCCTGCGCGGCGGCGCGGACCATCGGCTCGTCGATGCGCGCCCAGGTCGGGTACAGCGCGACGAGCCAGTCGAAGAGGTTGTGGTCGGTGGCCAGGCCCCGGGTGATCCACTGGTAGAAGTGGTGGTGGGTGTTGACCAGGCCGGGGGTCACCAGGTGGCCCGACGCGTCGATCCGGCGTACGACGTTCTCCAGGCCCTCGGGGGCGCGGCCCGCGCCGAGGGACTCGATGCGGTTGCCGGCGACGACCACGTACCCGTGTCCGTACTCGGTGTCGTGGGCGTCCACCGTCGCGATCGAACAGTTCTCGATGACGATGCGCTGAACTGCTGCCATGGTTCGTCCTATTCGCTGCATGGAATGGGCACGGCAGGACCCGGGGATTTGAGTACCGCGGCCCGCACGGGACGGGCAGGCCACGGGTGCCGCAGGTGAACCGGCCCAACGGACGCCGGTCCAGAGGGAGTTGCTCAGAGGTTGGTGAGATCCACCGGTATCTTCGGCTCGCAGCCGTCCCGCAGGACCGTCGCCTCGATCAGGCCGTAGGGCCGGTCGGCGGCGAAGTACACCTCGTTGTCGTTCTTCAGCCCGAACGGCTCCAAGTCCACAAGGAAATGGTGCTTGTTGGGGAGGGAGAAGCGGACCTCGTCTATCTCGCCGCGGTTGTTGATGATCCGCGAACCCATTTGGTACAGGGTCTGCTGGAGCGAGAGGGAGTACGTCTCGGCGAAGGCCTGGAGCATGTGCTTCTTGACCTGCTCGTAGGACTTCTCCCAACTGGGCATCTTCTGCTCGTCGTCGGACCAGTTGAAGCGCCAGCGGGCGGAGACCTGGGTGGCCAGGATGCGGTCGTAGGCCTCGGGGAGGGTCGTGTACTTGTCCTTGACGTAGCCCCAGAACTCGGAGTTGGTCGAGTTCATCACGACGAGGTCCTTGAGGCCGGAGATGACCTCCCAGTTCTCACCGTCGTAGGTGATCTGGGTGACCCGGGTCTCCTGGCCCTTGCGGACGAAGGAGTGCTTGACCTCGTCGGCGCCGATGAACTGGGAGTTGGCGTCGGAGGTGTCGATCCGCTCCCAGGAGTACTCCTCGATGCGGATGCGGGCGGTCTTGATCGGCTCCTGGCTGGTCACGAAGTGCCGGGCCAGGTGGATGCCGAACTGCTCGGCGGACTCGATGCCGTGCTCCTTGGCGAACGCGTACACCGTGTTCTTGGTGGTGTCGGTCGGCAGCACGTTGGCGTTCGAGCCGGAGTAGTGGACCTCGTCCATGTCGCCGCTCAGCGACACGGAGACGTTGAGGTCCTTGATGTGGTGGGTGGCGCCGTCCCGCGTGATCTTGACGACTCGGTTCTCGGCCTTGCCGTACTGGTTCTGTCCAAGAATCGTGGGCATGTCTGCTAGCTCCCTCGGTATACGGAGTAGCCGAACGGGTTGAGCAGCAGCGGTACGTGGTAGTGCTCGCCGGGCTTCACGGCGAAGGTGATCGCCACTTCCGGGAAGAACACTCCGGTGCTCGCACCGCTGTCCCGATTCGCGGGGGCGTCCTGCTGCGCATCGGCTTGCTTCTTTTCGAAATACGGCTCCACGGCGAAGTCGAGCCGTACGTGTGTGGTGCCCTCCGGCAGCGCGGGGAGGTCCTTGCACCGGCCGTCCGCGTCGGTGGCCGAACCTCCGAGCGGCTGCCACTCCCCCAACGGGCCGCTCCGGGCGGCGAGTTGGACGGCGACGCCCTCGGCGGGGCGGCCGACGCTGGTGTCCAGGATGTGCGTGGACACCGAGGCGGTGGTGCTGGTGCTCATGCGCGGGCTTCCTCTTCGACGATGCGGGCGAGCCGGATGCGGTTGATCTTGCCCAACTCGGTGCGGACGATCTCGCGTTCCCGCTCCGGCGCGTTGCCGATCCGCTCCTTGACCGCGTCGCGCATCTGCTCGCCGGTGCGGCCGGTGGCGCAGATCAGGAAGACATGGCCGAACCTCTCCTGGTACGCCAGGTTCAGGTCGAGCATCTCCGCCCTGAGGTCCTCGGAGGCGCCCGCCATGCCGCGCTGTTCGCGGGCGGAGGTGGGGTCACCGGGCTTGGGGCGGCCGATCGGCGGGTGGCCGGCCATCGCCTCGGCCAGGTCGTCGGCGGTCAGCTCCGCCGTCGCGGAGTCGCTCGCGGCGTACAGGTCCTCGGGGCCGGCGTACGGACGGGCGGCGAGCAGCCGCCGCGCCCACGCCGTGGAGGCACACGCCTCGATGAGCGCGGCGAACGCCGCGTGCTCCTCCAGAACGTTGAACCGGACGAGCCCCGGCGGCATGGAAGTCGAAGTCACGGGGGCCTCCGTGGCCTTGTGCTGAACGGGCTGCCCAGTAGCTAACGCCCTGCGAAACACCACGTCAACACTTTGTTGAAAATTCCGGGTAACAAAGCGGGACCCCTCCGGGGGACGGAGCCGGAGAGTGCGACGCCTTCCCGCGGGCGCGGGCGAGCGGAGCCACGGCGGCGAGAACGGGCTGGACAGCGGTGGCGGGCACACCCGGGACGGACCGACACGTCCGACAGGCCGGGGCCCGAGAAAGTCGGACACACCCGAGAGGCCCGGGCGGACACGTCACGACGACCAGCACCCCGCCCAAATCCGGCTCACCGGCCCATCGAGGCCACTGGCGGGATCCCGGCCCGCACGCCTCCCCGAACCCGCGCCCCGCACCTCCGCTCAGGCGTCCTTCTCCCGGTTCAGGTAGTTGTACACGGTGAACCGGCTGACCCCGAGGGCGCTCGCCACGGTCTCGACTCCGTGCCGCACCGAGAAGGCGCCGCGCGCCTCCAGGATCCGTACGACCTCCTGCTTCGCCTTGCGGTCGAGGTCCGCGAGGGGCTTGCCCTTCTTGCGTTCCATGGCGGCGAGGATGTGATCCAGCGAGTCCGCGAGCTGCGGCAGGCGTACGGCGACCACGTCGGCGCCCTCCCACGCGAGCACGACATCGTCGGGACCGGCCTCGTCGGGCGGGAGCATCTCGCCGCCCATCGCGTCGACCAGCGGTTTCACGGCCGTGATGAACGGCTCGTCCCCGATACCGGTCACCGGTCGCCCTCACCGATCACGTTGAGCTGGAGCGAGACCCGGGTGGCGCCGGCCTCCAGGGTCCGGCGCAGCAGCGCGTCGACGGCGGCGAGCACCGCGTCGGTACCGCCCTCGGCCGTGTTGCCGAACGGCCCGACGTCCACGGCGTCCAGCTCCGCAGCCTCGATGACCTCCCGGGCCACCAGCGCGTGCGCGGGTGCCTCGTCGAGATCGAAGGGCTCTGTCGTGAACTCCACTCGCAATCGCACGCGCACAACCTAACGCGCGGTGCCGTTTTCCGCCGAGCCCCCTTGACAAGCTCCGACACCCGACGGCAATCTTCCATTAAGCAGAAACGAACTTCCGCAATACGGAATTACGACACTGACTCTCGACACGGAAGGGAGCGCGACCCCCATGGGATTCGCAGACCAGCGCTTCAACGTCAACCTGTCGATCCTCTTCACCGAACTCCCGCTCCTGGAGCGCCCCGCGGCAGCCGCCGCGGCCGGCTTCGGCGCGGTCGAGCTGTGGTGGCCCTGGGTCGACTCCCCCACTCCCGAGCAGTCCCAACTGGACTCTCTCAAGCGGGCGTTGGAGGACGCGGGCGTCCAGCTGACCGGCCTGAACTTCTACGCCGGCCAGCTGCCGGGCCCGGACCGCGGCGCCCTGTCGATCCCCGGCGAGGAGTCGGAGCGGTTCCGCGCGAACATCGACGTGGCCGCCGACTTCGCCCACTCCGTCGGCGCCACGGCCCTCAACGCGCTCTACGGCAACCGCGTGGCCGGCGTGGACCCGGCCGAGCAGGACGCGCTCGCGCTGGAGAACCTGGTCCTCGCGGCCCGCGCCGCCGACCGGATCGGCGCGGTCCTGCTGATCGAGGCGCTGAACAAGCCCGAGTCTCCGCTGTACCCGCTCGTCAGCGCGCCCGCCGCCGTGGAGGTCGTCGACAAGGTCAACGCCGCGTCCGGCCTCGGCAACGCGCGCTTCCTCATGGACCTCTACCACCTGTCCATGAACGGCGAGGAACTCCCGTCCGTGATCGAGCAGTTCGCCGCGAAGACCGGCCATGTGCAGATCGCGGACAACCCGGGCCGCGGCGCCCCCGGCACCGGCACGCTCCAACTGGAAGACCTCCTCGACCAGTTGAGGAAGGCCGGTTACGACGGCTGGGTGGGCCTGGAGTACAAGCCCGGCGACCGCCCGAGCGCCGAGGCCTTCGACTGGCTCCCGCGCGAAGCGCGCTGAACTCCCCGACGCAGCAGAGCAGTTAGAGAGGCACCCGCATGAGCAAGCTCCCCAAGGTCGCCTGGATAGGCCTCGGCATCATGGGCTCCCCCATGTCCGAGAACCTGGTCAAGGCCGGCTACGACGTCACCGGATTCACCCTGGAACAGGACAAGCTGGACCGCCTGACCGCCGCCGGCGGCACCGCGGCCGGCTCCATCGCCGAGGCCGTGCGGGACGCCGACGTGGTGATCACGATGGTCCCCGCGTCCCCGCAGGTCGAGGCCATCGCCTACGGCCCCGACGGCATCCTGGAGAACGCCCGCGCCGGCACCCTCCTCATCGACATGTCGTCGATCACCCCGCAGACCTCGGTCGACCTGGCAAAGGCCGCCGCGGACAAGGGAATTCGGGTCCTGGACGCCCCCGTGTCCGGCGGTGAGGCCGGTGCGATCGAGGCCGTGCTGTCCATCATGGTGGGCGGCGGGCAGTCCGACTTCGAGGAGGCCGAACCGATCTTCGACGCGCTCGGCCGGACCATCGTGCTGTGCGGTCCGCACGGTTCGGGTCAGACCGTGAAGGCCGCGAACCAGCTGATCGTCGCCGTGAACATCCAGGCGTGCGCCGAGGCCGTGGTCTTCCTGGAGAAGTCGGGCGTGGACCTCGCGGCCGCCCTCGACGTCCTCAACGGCGGGCTCGCGGGCTCCACGGTGCTGACGCGGAAGAAGGACAACTTCCTCAACCGCGACTTCAAGCCGGGCTTCCGGATCGACCTGCACCACAAGGACATGGGCATCGTCACGGACGCGGCCCGCAACGTCGGCGCGGCGCTGCCCGTGGGCGCCGTGGTGGCCCAGCTGGTCGCGAGCCTGCGCGCGCAGGGCGACGGCGGACTCGACCACTCGGCGCTGCTGCGTTCCGTAGAGCGCCTGTCGGGCGCGCGGCTCTAGCACTCCCCCAGACCCCGGGCGGCGCCGTCGCTGACAACTGTCCTGTCGCGCCCAGGCGTTGGCGCCGCCCGGAACCATGCCCACCAGTTCAACAAAGTGTTGAGGAATGCTCTCCATGTCGAAGCGCGTGCTCACGACCGAGTCCGGCGCCCCGGTCGCCGACAACCAGAACTCCGCCTCCGCCGGCATCGGCGGCCCGCTCCTCCTCCAGGACCAGCACCTCCTGGAGAAGTTGGCCCGCTTCAACCGCGAGCGCATCCCGGAGCGCGTGGTGCATGCCCGGGGCTCCGGCGCGTACGGCTACTTCGAGGTCACCGACGACGTCACCGGCTTCACCCACGCCGACTTCCTGAACACGGTCGGCAAGCGCACCGAGGTGTTCCTGCGCTTCTCCACGGTCGCCGACTCGCTCGGCGGCGCGGACGCGGTGCGCGACCCGCGCGGCTTCGCGGTCAAGTTCTATACGGAGCAGGGGAATTACGACCTGGTCGGGAACAACACCCCGGTGTTCTTCATCAAGGACCCCATAAAATTCCCTGACTTCATCCACTCGCAGAAGCGCGACCCCTTCACGGGCCGCCAAGAGCCGGACAACGTATGGGACTTCTGGGCGCACAGCCCCGAGGCCACGCACCAGGTGACCTGGCTGATGGGCGACCGCGGCATCCCGGCGTCGTACCGCCACATGAACGGCTACGGCTCGCACACCTATCAGTGGACGAACGCGGAGGGCGAGGCCTTCTTCGTCAAGTACCACTTCAAGACGAACCAGGGTGTACGCAGTCTGAGCAGTGAACAGGCTGCGGAGATCGCGGGCAAGAACCCCAACTCCCATCAGACGGACCTGCTTCAGGCCATCGAGCGGGGCGTGAACCCGTCCTGGACCCTGCACGTCCAGCTCATGCCGGCGGCCGACGCGGCGGAGTACCGCTTCAACCCGTTCGACGTCACCAAGGTCTGGCCGCACCGCGATTACCCGCTCCAGCGCGTGGGCCGCCTGGTCCTGGACCGCAACCCGGACAACGTGTTCGCCGAGGTCGAGCAGGCCGCGTTCTCCCCGAACAACTTCGTGCCGGGCATCGGCCCCTCGCCCGACAAGATGCTCCAGGGCCGCCTGTTCGCCTACGCGGACGCGCACCGCTACCGCCTGGGCGTCAACCACACCCTGCTCGCGGTGAACGCCCCGAAGGCGACGACCGCGCAGAACTACGGCCGGGACGGCTTCATGGCATCCAACGCCAACTCCCAAGGCCGCGCGGCGAAGAACTACGAGCCGAACTCCTACGACGGCCCGACCGAGACCGGCCACGCGCTGTCCGCCCCGCTGGCGGTCACCGGCCACACGGGCACGCACGAGGCTCCGCGGCACACCAAGGACGACGACTTCTACCAGGCGGGCGAGCTGTACCGCCTGATGTCGCCCGAGGAGCGGTCCCGTCTCGTCGCGAACATCGCCGGCGGCCTCGCCCAGGTCTCCCGCGACGACGTGATCGAGAGGAACCTCGCCCACTTCCATGCCGCCGACCCGGAGTACGGCCGACGCGTGGAGGAGGCGGTCCACGCCCTGCGCGAGGACTGACCCGGGGACCAAAGAACCGACAGACCCGACAGACGGCCCGTGTGTGCCGGACGACCCGGATGAGGGGTGGTCACCGGCACGGCACGGGCAGGGCCAGGACCGCGGCGGTGTGCGAGCCAGTGCGGTGGTGAAGGTTCCAGGGGCTGCTTCTCGACCTGAGGGAAGAAGCACCCGGTCCCGTCGCGACCGCCGCGGTCCCAGCCGGAACACCCACCCCTATGACCCCGTCCGGCGGCGCGAATGCCCTGTCGCGCCCAGCCTCGCGCCGTCGGACGGCCACCACGACGAGCGCCGGATACGGACGGTCCCGTATCCGGCGCTCTTCGGCGTTTCCGGGTGCGGATCCGCCGCAGGCACAGCAGCCTGAAGGCATGGCACACCCAACGGAACACCCGCACATCGTGGTCCACCCCCCGGCGCTGGACGGCTCCCGCCGGGTCACCAGCGGCGACGAGACCCTCGGTATCGCCTCACACCTGGATGACGTCGTAGAGATCCTGCGCCTCGCCGATCTGGACCGGATCGAGGTCGAGGAGAGCGATCTGATCGAGTGGCAGGGCGGCGGGCCGGAGGACTGGCCCGGGCTGTCGGAGCAGCACGGTCAGTGAAGCTCAAATAAAGCTCTGAACCATCCTCGCGAGGCTTCAACCACCCCTGAACGCGGGCACATTCGTCGCACGAGGCCCGCCGGCACGGGGCGGCGGGCCCCGTTTCAGGGGGTGCCATGAGCGGTGGTCCGACGATACGGCTCCAGCCTCACGAGGTCGCGCTGCTGCGGGGTGGTTCTCGGGCTGCCGTGACGGTGGCGGTGGTTGCCCTGCATCTGCGGGGTGCGGTGCGGGTGTGGCGGCCGGGACGGTGCGCACGTCCGGGGTGGCTGCGGGGGCGGGGGCGCTGCCTCGGCTTACGAAGGCTGTGCACTCCGCGCTCTACCGTCCGGCGGGTATGCGGGAGTTGCTCGGTCGGCGGGGTGTGGGTGAGGCGCTCGGTGAGTTGCGTGGGGATCTTGTGGCGGCGGGGTTGTTGCGCAGGGTTCCGCCTCGGCGTACTCGCGCCGCGCGCGTGCTGTTGAAGTCCCTGCGTGCCCAACACCCTTTCCCCGCGGGGCGGGAGGGGGTGTCGTCGGATGACGTGCTGCTTGCGGTTGCCCTGTACGGGAGAAGGCGTTGGG
Organism: Streptomyces sp. N50; assembly: GCF_033335955.1. Lineage (GTDB taxonomy): Bacteria > Actinomycetota > Actinomycetes > Streptomycetales > Streptomycetaceae > Streptomyces. The sequence goes on along the minus strand of NZ_CP137549.1, from coordinate 7,635,683 downwards.
CTTGCTTGTGCCGCGTTTTGCGGGGGCGGCGGGGTTGATCGGTCGGGGTGGGATCGCTGACGAGGGGTTGCCGCAAGGCTGGGGTGGGGGTCTGGGGGTGGGTTCACGTGTGGGGCCGGGTAGGTCCTGCCTGGAGCTGTTCGTTGCGGGGTGCGGGTTGTGTGTGGCTGGTCGCGCCCACGCGGCGGAGCCGCACATTGACACAGCCCCGCGCCCCTTTTGGTTGGCGCTTCGCGCCTTCCAAAAGTAGAGGGGGCGGCCCATCCTTCCGGATGGGCCGCCCCCTCTGTCTCCCGCCGTCTCTCAGACCTTCAGCGTCCTTATCGACGTCGGTGCGTGACCCGGTTCCGTCGCGATCTCCTCGAACTCCACCACGTTGCTGATGTCGTTCGTCTTGCTCATGGCGATGTTGGTGACTCGTTCGAGGATGGCTTCCACGACGACCGGGACCCTGAACTCCGCCGCGAGCTTCTTGGCCTGCTCGAAGGCCGCACCCAGTTCGGTGGGGTCGGTGACGCGGATGGCCTTGCAGCCCAGGCCCTCGACGACCTTGATGTGGTCGACGCCGTAGACACCCAGCTCGGGCGAGTTGATGTTCTCAAATTCCAGGTTGACCTGGAAGTTGATGTCCAGGGCGATCTGCGCCTGCCGGATCAGGCCCAAGTAGGCGTTGTTCACGAGGACATGGACGTACGGGATGCGGTGTTGGGCCCCGACCGCCAGCTCTTCGAGCATGAACTGGAAGTCGTAGTCCCCGGAGAGGGCGACCACCGACGCCTCGGGGTCGGCCTTCGCCACACCCAGTGCGGCCGGGATCGTCCAGCCGAGGGGGCCCGCCTGGCCGCAGTTGATCCAGTGGCGGGGGCGGTAGACGTGGAGCATCTGGGCGCCGGCGATCTGGGAGAGGCCGATGGTGGAGACGTAGCGGGTCTCCGGGCCGAAGGCCTTGTTCATCTCCTCGTAGACGCGCTGCGGTTTGATCGGGATGTCGTCGAAGTGCGTGCGGCGCTGGAGAGTTGACCGCCGCTCCTGTGCCGATGCCGCCCAGGTCGAGCGGTCGGGGAGAGCGCCTTCCGCCTTCAACTCCCTTGCCACCTCAACGAACAGCTCCAAAGCTGCCTTCGCGTCCGACGCGATGCCGTAGTCGGGGGCGAAGATCTTGCCGATCTGGGTGGGTTCGATGTCGACGTGGACGAACTTCCGGCCCGCCGTGTAGACGTCCAGCTTGCCGGTGTGGCGGTTGGCCCAGCGGTTGCCGATGCCGAGGACGAAGTCGGACTCCAGGAAGGTCGCGTTGCCGTAGCGGTGCGAGGTCTGGAGGCCGACCATGCCGGCGTTCAGTTCGTGGTCGTCGGGCAGGACGCCCCAGCCCATCAGGGTCGGGACGACCGGGGTGCCGGTCAACTCGGCGAATTCGACGAGGAGTTCGGTCGCGTCGGCGTTGATGACACCACCGCCCGCGACGATCAGCGGGCGTTCGGAGGCATTGAGGAGCCCGATCGCCTTCTCGATCTGGGCCCGGGTCGCCGTCGGCTTGTACACCGCCAGCGGCTCGTACGTCTCCGGGTCGAACTCGATCTCCGTGAGCTGCACGTCGATCGGGAGGTCGATGAGGACCGGGCCGGGGCGGCCGGAGCGCATCAGGTGGAAGGCCTGCTGGAAGACGCCCGGGACCTGGGCCGCCTCCAGGACCGTGATCGCCATCTTCGTCACCGGGGCCGCGATCGACGCGATGTCGACGGCCTGGAAGTCCTCTTTGTGGATCACGGCGGTCGGGGCCTGGCCCGTGATGCACAGGATCGGGATCGAGTCGCCGATCGCGGAGTAGAGGCCGGTGATCATGTCCGTGCCGGCCGGGCCCGAGGTGCCGATGCAGACACCGATGTTGCCCGGGCTGGTACGGGTGTAGCCCTCGGCCATGTGCGAGGCGCCCTCGACGTGGCGGGCGAGGGTGTGGTTGATGCCGCCCGAGGCCTTGAGCGCGGCGTAGAAGGGGTTGATCGCCGCGCCCGGGACGCCGAACGCGTCGCTGACGCCCTCGCGCTTGAGGATCTCGACTGCCGCGCGGGCAGCGGTCATACGAGCCATGGAGTACTCCTGCTTCGGCTGTCGGAATCACATCACCGGCGCGCCCCGCGGTGAAAACTCCTTGCGAGCTTCTGACTTCCGCATCGTTTTCCGTATTGCGGAATCTAACTTCTACTATCTGGAAGTAATGTAAGTGGGGTGACCAAGGCCGTCAAGAGACGGACAAGCAGGGGTTTTCAGGAGGACTATGGGGCTCATGTCCGAGAGCGTGCCGGTGCGCTGTCCGGCGTGCCGACGAGAACACGTCTACGCCGCGCCGTCGTACCCCTGTGTGTGCGGGGCCCCCGTCGCCCCGCCGCTGGACCAGCGCGGCGTGGCCACCGTCGTGAACCATCGTGTGTGGGACGAGGACTGGATCGCGGTCCGCTGCGCGGCCTGCGGCAGGCTGGACGAGTGGCCGTACCCGGAGCTGGGCTGCCCGTGCGGGACGCTGCTGCGGATACCGGTCGCGGGGGCGGAACCGACGTCGGAACCCGCCGCGAGAACCACGAAGGTCGGCGGCGCCGAGGCCGAGGGCCGCCCCGCGTTCCAACCGGTCACCATCCGTACCGCGCGCGACGCGGTCACCGCCGCCGCGCTGTATCTGCGCTGGCTCGGCTACCGGGACATCCGCCGCGCCGACCAGCGGCCCCCGTCCGGCATCGGCCTCGCCGCCCGCGGCATCCTGGCCCAGGTCGACCCGACCGTCCGGCCGGCCTCACTGCGCGACGTGGAGTGCCTGTGGCTGACGGCCATGACGGAGTCCACGGAGTGCGTCTACTTCTCCCTCGCCGGTTACGCCGACGACGCCCGCGCCCGGGCGGACGCCCTCCGCGTCCCCCTGTTCGTCCTCGACCTCACGGGCACGCCCCAGCCGGTCAATGAGCTGGCCGATCAACTCGACGCCGCTGGAGTTAGTCGGGCGGCCGGGGTTGGTTCGCGGAGACCACGGCCGGTTCATGACGGCACACGGCGGGCACCGGCCGGTCGCAGCCGACGACTGCCTGACGGTACGGCGAGGACACACCGCAACGCGACCCAGCGGGGAGTTGGCTGGGCGGTCGGGACCGGTGCGTGGCGACCACGACCGGTTCGTGACGGCGAACGCCGCGCGGCGGGCGGCGAGCGGCGGGCGGTGAGCGGTGAGCGGCGGGCACCTGCCGGTCCGCGGGACTAGGGCCGCTGGCCCACGGAGGCCGTTCGCCGACCCCGGCTACGGGCTCCCGGCTCCCGGCTCCCGGCTCCCGGCTCCCGGCTCCCGGCTCCCGGCTCCCGGCTCCCGGCTCCCGGCTCCCGGCTCCCGGCTCCCGGCTCCCGGCTCCCGGCTCCCGGCTCCCGGCTCCCGGCTCCCGGCTCCCGGCTCCCGGCTACGGGCTACGGGCTACGGGATGTTGCCGCAAGGCCGCGCCACAAGTCGCCGTACTCACCGCACTCGTCGGCCTCACCGTACTCGCCGCACACCGTCACGCTGAACGCATCACAGCCCGTCCCGCAAGATGCCCCCCGCCCGACGGACGCACCGAGTTACAGCAACCCGCCCCCAACCGCCAACACCCCGCAACTGCGCGCCCCGTACACACCACCGGGCGCCCGAGCACCCAGGTCACCCCTCGCCTCAACGCCCCCGCTCAACAGAACCCCGGCACCCCGGCACCCCGGCACCCCGGCACCCCGGCTCCCCGGGCGACACTCACGCCCCCGCGCCCGGGACCACCACACCACCCGCCAACTCCAGCCCGGGAAGCTCCACTTCACCGCTCCCGAACAGCCCGCTCCCTCAACTCGATCTTCCGTACCTTCCCCGACACCGTCATCGGGAAAGCATCCATGACCTGAAGCAGACTCGGAATCTTGTAGTGCGCCAACCTCCCCTCGCAGAACCCCCGCACCTCCTCCAGCGTCAACGGCTCCCCCGGATCCCGCAGGATCACGCACGCCAGCACCTCCTCCCCGTAGCGCTCGTGCGGCACCCCCACCACCTGGACGTCCGCGATCTTCGGGTGGGTGTAGAGGAACTCCTCGATCTCGCGCGGGTAGATGTTCTCGCCGCCCCGGATGATCATGTCCTTGATGCGGCCGACGATCTCGACGTAGCCGTCCTCGCGCATCATCGCCAAGTCACCCGTGTGCATCCAGCGGCCCGCGTCGATCGACTCGGCGGTCTTCTCCGGCTCGTTCCAGTAGCCGAGCATCACGCTGTAGCCGCGGGTGCACAACTCGCCCGCCGTGCCGCGGGGTTGGGTCACCCCCGTCGCCGGGTCGACGACCTTGACCTCCAGGTGCGGGAGGACGCGGCCCACCGTGCCGGTGCGGTGTTCGAGGTCGTCGTCCATCCTCGTCTGGAGCGAGACCGGAGACGTCTCCGTCATGCCGTAGCAGATGGACACCTCCGCCATGTGCATCTCCGCGACCACCCGTTTCATCACCTCGACCGGGCACGGCGAGCCCGCCATGATGCCGGTGCGGAGTGAGGCGAGGTCGTAGGACGTGAAGTCGGGGAGGTTCAACTCCGCGATGAACATGGTGGGGACGCCGTACAGGGACGTGCAGCGCTCCTGCTGGACCGCCCTCAGCGTCGCCGCCGGGTCGAAGGACGGGGCCGGGATCACAATGCACGCGCCGTGCGAGGTGGCCGCGAGGTTGCCCATGACCATGCCGAAGCAGTGGTAGAAGGGCACCGGGATACAGACCCGGTCCTGCTCGGTGTACGCGATCAACTCGCCGACGAAATAACCGTTGTTGAGGATGTTGTGGTGGGAGAGGGTGGCTCCCTTGGGGAAGCCCGTCGTGCCCGAGGTGTACTGGATGTTGATGGCGTCGTCGCAGGACAACTCGGCCTCGCGGGAACGGAGTTCCTCCGCACGGTCCGCCACACCCCTGGCGACCAGCGCCTCCCAGCTCGGGTCGCCGATGTACACCGCCTCCCGCAACTCCGGGCACTTGGGCCGGACTTGTTCGACCATCGCCCGGTAGTCGCTGCCCTTGTGCCCGGCCGAGGCGAACAGGACCGAGATCCCCGCCTGGTTGAGGACGAACTCGACCTCGTGGGTGCGGTACGCCGGGTTGATGTTCACCATGATCGCGCCGATACGGGCGGTGGCGTACTGGACGAGCACCCACTCGGGGCAGTTGATCGCCCAGATGCCCACCCGGTCGCCCTTCGCCACCCCGCTCGCGAGCAGCGCATACGCCAACTGCTCGATGTCCGCGGCGAATTGGCCGTAAGTCCAGCGCCGCCCGGACGGAACGTCGACGAGCGCCTCGCGGTCGGGCCACGCGGCGACCGCCCGGTCGAGGTTGGCCCCGATGGTGTCACCGAGGAGTGAAGTCCCGCTGGTTCCATGGCTGTACGAGTTCATCGGCGAGTCCGTTGGCGCGTTCATCGGAAGTCCTCCTCGCGGTACTCGGCCGCCGACCCCGCGGCCGTCGCCTCCCGCAGTTCGATCCGGCGGATCTTGCCGGAGACGGTCTTGGGCAGGTCGGCGAACTCCAGCCGCCGGATGCGCTTGTACGGGGCGAGGACGTCGCGCGAGTGCTCGAACAGCACCTTCGCGGTGTCGGGCCCCGGCTCCCAGCCCGCCGCGAGCACGACGTACGCCTTCGGTACGGCCAGACGCAGCTCGTCCGGCGCAGGCACCACGGCGGCCTCGGCCACCGCCTCGTGCTCCAGCAGCGCGCTCTCCAGCTCGAACGGGGAGATCTTGTAGTCGGAGGCCTTGAAGACGTCGTCGGACCGGCCGACGTAGGTGATGTAGCCGTCCTCGTCGCGGGAACCGATGTCGCCGGTGCGGTAGTAGCCGCCGGCCATCGCCTCCGCCGTACGGTCCGGGTCGCCGTGGTAGCCGGTCATCAGGCCGACCGGCGGGTCGGACAGGTCGAGCGCGATCTCGCCCTCGGCCGCGCCCGGCGCACCCGACACGGGATCCAGCAACTCGACCCGGTAACCCGGACTCGGCCGCCCCATCGAGCCCGTCTTCAGCGGCTGACCGGGACTGTTCGACACCTGCACGGCCGTCTCCGTCTGGCCGAAGCCGTCCCGGATCGTGACGCCCCAGGCCCGCCGGACCTGCTCGATCACCTCGGGATTCAGGGGCTCCCCCGCCGCCAGCGCCTCGCGGGGCGGGGTGCGCAGCTGGGTCAGGTCGGCCTGGATGAGCATCCGCCACACCGTCGGCGGAGCGCAGAAGGTGGTGACCCCCGCGCGGTCCATCTCGGCCATCAGCCGGGCCGCGTCGAAGCGCGTGTAGTTGTGGATGAAGACGGTCGCCTCCGCGTTCCAGGGCGCGAAGAGGTTCGACCAGGCGTGCTTGGCCCAGCCGGGCGAGGAGATGTTGAGGTGCACGTCGCCGGGGCGCAGACCGATCCAGTACATCGTCGCCAAGTGCCCGATCGGGTACGACGTGTGGGTGTGCTCGACCAGCTTGGGGTGGGCGGTCGTGCCCGAGGTGAAGTACAGCATCAGCGGGTCGTCGGCCAGGGTCGGGCCGTCCGCCGTGAACTGTGCGGAAGCGGTGTACGCGTCCTCGTACGTCCGCCAGCCCTCGACCGCGCCGCCGACCGCGATGCGCGTGTACGTCCCGGGCACCTCGTCGAACTTGCCGACGTCCCCGGAGCGCACGATCACCTGCCGGACCCGGCCCCGTTCGACGCGGTCGCGCAGGTCGCCGGGCCCAGCAGCGGGGTGGCCGGGATGACGACGGCGCCGAGCTTCATCGCGGCCAGCGCCGTCTCCCACAGCTCGGTCTGGTTGCCGAGCATGACGAGGATCCGGTCCTCGGCGCGGACGCCCTGGGCACGCAGCCAGTTGGCGACCCGGTCGGAGCGCTCGGACATCTCCGCGAAGGACAGGGCGGCCTCGGTGCCGTCCTCCTCGACGATGTGCAGCGCGGTGCGGTCGTTGCCGGCCGCGATGACGTCGAACCAGTCGAGCGCCCAGTTGAAGTGCTCGGGCCTGGGCCAGGAGAAACCCTCGTAGGCCGTGGCATAGTCCGTACGGTGCGCCAGCAGAAAATCCCGCGCGCTACGGAACGACTCACTCGCCGTCGTCATCTGTCCTCCTAGGTACCGGACCATTGCCGGGCGGCTCTCTGACATCGTGTAATCCGTGATGTGGGTCTCACTACCCCCGTACGGGGGTGTGTGCAGCAGGGCGGCCGCAATGAAGGGGCAAGCGGGTGGCGACGGACGCGGCAGGGATGGTGGAGATTCAGTCGGCGCTGGTACGGCTCCGGCGCGGTACGGGGCTGCCCGTCGCCTTCGGCGGCCTGGTGGAGACCGGCCGTAGGCAGATGCGCATCAGCGAACTCAGCGGCACGGCGACCCCCGCCCTGCGCGCCCTCGCGGTCACCTCGGGCAGCGGCCTCGGCGGCAAGGCGGTCGCCCTCGCCCGCCCGTACGCGGTCGCCGACTACTCGTCCTCCCACCAGATCAGCCACGAGTACGACACCGCGGTCGCCACGGAGGGCCTGCACGCGATGCTCGCGGTCCCCGTCGTCGTACGCCGCCGGGTCCGCGGTGTCCTCTACGGCGCGCTGCGCACCGCCCAGCCGCTCGGCGACCGGATGCTGAGCGCGGCGATGGAGGCCGCCCGGGACGTCGAACAGGCGCTGGTCGTACGGGAGGAGGTGCGGGAGCTGCTGAGCGCGGCGCGCCCGGCACCGGCCCCCGACCCGGCGGCGAGCCCGGCGTGGGAGCAGGTGCGGGAGGCGCACGCGGCGCTGCGGGCGCTGGCCCCGCGCATCCCGGACCCGGCGCTGCGGGCCGAACTCCTGGACGCCTGCGGCCTGTTGACGGCGGAGGCCGCCGTCGGGGACGTAGAACTGGCGCCGAGGGAGCTGGACGTCCTGGCCTGTGTGGCGGCCGGGGCGACGAACGCGGTGGCGGCGGAGCGGCTCGGGCTGCGGCCGGAGACGGTCAAGGGGTATCTGCGCTCGGCGATGCGCAGGCTCGGGGCGCACACCCGCGGGGAGGCCGTGGTGGCGGCGCGGCGGGCGGGGGTGCTGCCGTGAGAGGGGCGGACGTAGCCCTGTCGGTGGCCCCTGAGGGGCTCCCGCGACGACCGGCTATTCATTCATCGGAGCTTTGAATTTCCTCATGCCGCACGGTTGTTATTTCCCTCACGACCCCATCCATCCGAATTTCAAGGACTGATTGCCTAATATTGGCCCGGACACGACACACGAGGGGAGCGGTGACCGTGCGACGGGACTTCAAGGAGCCTGCCAGAACGCGCCCCGACCTGGTCATCGGCCGGGAGGAGATGTTCTCCGCCGCCCGTGACCAGCTCGCCGAGGGTGGCAGTGTGCTGCTCCACGGCCCCGCCGGAATTGGAAAGTCGACCCTCCTGCGGGCGTTGGCCGCGGAATACGGCGAGACGGCGCGGACCGTGTTGCGCTGCTCGGCCACGGAGTCCGAATCCCATCTCCCCTTCCTGGCCCTCGCCGACCTCCTCGGTCTGGTCCTGGACGAGGTGTCCGAGCGACTCCCCGCCGCCCAGCGCACCGCCCTGGAATCCGCGCTCACCGGCCGCGGCGAGTCCTCCCTCCAGCGCGACGGACTCGCCCTGCGCCTGGCCGTCCTGTCCGCGCTGCGCGCCCTCGCGGCCGACGGTCCCGTGCTCGTCGTGGCGGACGATCTGCAGTGGCTGGACCCGGCCAGCGCCGAGCTGCTCGGGTTCGCCGCGCGGCGGCTCGGGGACACCCAGGTGCAGATGGTGTTCGCGGTGCGGACCGAGGGTCAGGAGTACGACCGGTATCTGAGCGCCTCGCCGCCGGACACCCTCGCGTTCCGGCTCAGTCCGCTGTCGCGGGCGCAGGTGTCGGCGCTGCTCGACCATCGCGGGTACACCGGGCTGCCGCGTTCCACGGTGCGCGAGATCCACCGTACAAGTGGCGGAAACCCGTTGTTCGCGCTGGAGTTGGGGCGCGCGCTGGCCGAGAACCCGACCCCGCCGAGACCGGGCGAGCCGCTGCCCGTGCCGACGTCACTACGCGCGTTGGTGCTGAGCCGGCTCGACATGCTGCCCGCCGAGGCGCGCCGCACGCTGCTGGTCGCGAGCGCGGGCGCCCGTCCCACGGTGGCCCTGCTGCAGACCGCGGGCCGGGAGAACGCGGAGGCGGAGACCGCCCAGGCGGCCGAACTCGGCCTGCTGGCAACGGAACCCGAGGGTCCCGCCGTACGGTTCGCGCATCCGCTGATCTCGGCCGCGCTGTACGCGGAGGCACCCGCGCAGGAGCGGCGGGCCGCGCACGCGGCGCTGTCGACGGCGGCCTCCGACCCCATCGAGCGCGCCCGGCATCTCGCCCTCGCGACCACCGGCACCGACCCCGAGGTCGCCGCCCGGCTCGCCGAGGCCGCGACCCTGGCCCGCGACCGCGGGGCGCCCTCGGTCGCCGCGTCGCTCGGTCTGCTCGCCGCCCGGCACACCCCGGGCGACAGCGTGCCGGGCCCGGACGAGCGCCGGTTGCAGGCCTCGGAGGACGCGATCACCGCGGGCGAGCTGGACCTCGCCCGGGACATCGCGCGCGAGGTGCTGACCCGGACGTCGGTGGCCGCCGAGCGGGTGCGGGCCTGGATCATCGTGATCGACACCGCCGGGCACTCGATGGCGGACGTCGACGCCGTCTTCCCGCAGGCCCTCGCCGACGCGGGCGACGACCCCCGGCTGCTCGCCCTGGTGCGCTACCAACTGGCCTGGCGCGCCTTGCTGGTTGAAGGCGACTTCGCCGAGGCCCGCGCCGAGACCGCGCGTTCCGCCGAGCTGGCCGCCCGTGCCGGTGACCGGCGCACCGAACTCCTCGCGCTCTCCTTCCAGGCGCAGACCGAGACCCTGATGGGTCATCCGGACGCCCCGCTCACCATCAAGCGCGCGCTGAAGGAGCCTCAGGATCCGAGGGTGGCGTGCCATCACAACGGCGCGGGCTCGGCCCGGTTCCGCTGGCTGGTGATGAGCGATCAGCTGCCCGAGGCCCGCGCGACCATCACCGCGCTGCTGCGCGAGGTGCGACGGCGCGGGTCGGTGGAGAGCGAGGTGCACTTCCTGCGCGGCTTCGCGGAGACCGAACTGCGCTCCGGGCACTGCGGCCGCGCCCTCGACCTGGCCCGGGAGGGCCTGCGGCTGGCCCGCGACTCCGGGATCGGCCAGACGGCGTCCGCGATGCTGACCGCGCTCGCCGAGGCCTCCGGCGGTGACGTCGAGGAGGCGCTGGCGCTGGCCCGGGAGGCGGTCGAGCACGCCGAGGAGGACGGCGACCAGATGTATCTCTCCCGTGCCCTCGGGGCCCTGGGATACGCCCAGTTGGTCGCCGGGGACGCCCACGGGACCGTCCGCTCGCTGCGCCGCGTCCGCAAACTGGAGCAGGCCCTCGGGGTGACCGACCCGGCCCGCGGCCGCTGGCACGGCGACCTCGCCGAGGCCCTCGTCCGCGTCGGCGAGACCGCCGAGGCGCAGGACGTCATCGACGTGACCCGCGAACGCGCCCTGCGCCTCGGCCGCGAGAGCGTCCTCGCCGTACTCGACCGCGCCGAGGCGCTCGTCCGCGCGGCCCGCGGCGAACACGACGAGGCCGTGGCGCAACTGACGTCCGTCCAGGACCGTCTCGCCAAACTGGGCTACGGCCTGGAGGAGGCGCGCGCCGCCTTCGCGCTGGCGTCGCTGCGCACCGGACAGCCCGGGCCGACGTCGTACGACGAGGCGACCCGGCTGTTCCGGCGCTGCCGGGCGCTGCCCTGGCTGCGCCAGGTGGACGAGGCGGCCGTCACCAGGGCACCGGAGCCTGCGCCCGTGCCCACACCCGCGCCGACCCTCGAAGGGCTCGACGGGCTGGCCTCGATGGAGCGTCAGGTCGCCGCGCTCGTCATGGAGGGCGCCACCAACCGGGAGATCGCCGCCCGCCTGTTCATCAGCGTCAAGACGGTCGAGGCGACCCTGACCCGGGTCTACCGCAAGCTGGGGATCCGCTCGCGGGTGGATATCGTCCGACTGGCGGCGGGGCGCCGTCCGAACTGAGGAACCTACGGGTTTACTGTGCGGCGACCGAGGGTTTTCCCTGCCCAACTCCCCTAGGGGGTTCCCTCATTGGGAGCAGGGTGTTCCGGGTTCTAGCTTATGGGTGTGCCGCTCGCCCGGGCATACGGGGGTCGGTCCCGCGACCCCCGTTGCACCCCCCACACCCGCGCGACCCCCACCGGCAACCCAATGAGGAGACTCATGTTCGGGCTCAACCGCGCCAAGAGAACCACCGCAGTCGTCGCAGCAGCCGCCGCTGCCGCAGCGACCGCACTGCTCAGCGCCCCCACCGCTGTGGCAGCCCCCCAGCCCATCGTCGGCGGTTCCACGACCACGACGACGACGTACCCGTTCGTCATGCAGATCACGGACGCCTCGCAGAACCAGTTCTGCGGCGGCACGCTCGTCTCCGCGACCAAGGTGGTCACCGCCGCCCACTGTATGGTCGGCGAGACCACCAGCAGCGTCCGCGTGGTCGGCGGCCGCACGTACCTCAACGGTACGAACGGCACCGTCAGCAAGGTCAGCAAGATCTGGATCAACCCCAGCTACACGGACGCCACCAACGGCAATGACGTGGCCGTGCTGACCCTGTCGACGTCGATGCCGTACACCACGGCGAAGTACGTCGCCTCCACGGACACCTCCGTGTACGCGGCCGGCACCACCGCCCGCATCCTCGGCTGGGGCACCACCTCGGAGAACGGCAGCTCCTCCAACCAGCTGCGGACCGCGACCGTCCCGATCGTGTCCGACTCCAGCTGCAAGAGCTCCTACGGTTCGGACTTCATCGCGACCGACATGGTTTGCGCCGGATACACATCCGGCGGCGTAGACACCTGCCAGGGCGACAGCGGCGGTCCCCTGCTCATCGGGGGCGTCCTGGCAGGGATCACTTCTTGGGGCGAGGGCTGTGCCGAGGCCGGTTACCCGGGGGTCTACTCCCGGCTGACCAAGTTCTCCAGCCTGGTGACCACACAGGTCAACTCGTGACCCGGAAGAACTCCTGAGCATCCCTCAGGGAAATACCAGGGTGCGTTGCGGGCTTCCACGAGCAGCCCGCAACGCACCCTATCCATGTGCGCGCCCGGTCCCGGTCCTAGAGAGGACTCGCATCCGCCTGTTTCAATGAGCGCCGGATGGGAGTGATCGCATGGTGTCCACGGACCGTTTCCTCGCCTTCGCCGCGATGTCGTTGCTGGTGATCGTGATCCCGGGCCCGAGTGTCCTGTTCGTCATCGGCCGCGCCCTCGCCCACGGCCGCCGCACGGCGGTGGCGACGGCGCTCGGCAACGTCTTCGGCTCGTATCTCCTCGTGACGGCGGTGGCGTTCGGCATAGGCGCACTGGTGGAGCGGTCGGTCACGATCTACTTGACGGTGAAACTGGCGGGCGCGGCCTACTTGGTCTACCTGGGCGTCCAGGCCTTCCGCCACCGCAAGGACCTGAAGGCGTCCGCGATACGAACAGACTCCAGGACGGAGCCCCGAGGCGACCTCCGCACAGTCCTGGACGGCGCCCTGGTCGGCGTCACCAACCCCAAGGGCGTGGTGTTCTTCGCCGCCGTACTCCCCCAGTTCGTCAACCACTCCGCGGGCCATGTCCCGCTCCAGATGCTCATGCTCGGCCTGATCCCCATCTCCATCGGCCTGGTCACGGACACCCTCTGGGGCCTGACCGCCTCGGCGGCCCGCACGTGGTTCGCGGGCTCCGACCGCCGCCTCTCCCTGATCGGCGGCGCGGGCGGCTTCACGATGATCGGCCTGGGCGTGACGGTCGCGGTGACGGGCCGGGCGGACTGAAACGGTCGGCGGTACGCGGTCTCTACGGCTGTACGACCGTCCCGAACCGGATGTCGTACGACGTCCCCTTGTGCAGCGTGTCGAGCATCCGCGCCCCCTCGGCGACGACTTCGCCCCGCTGAGTCCTGGTCAGCTTGCCGAACGGCTCGATGACGAGGTGGCCGTCGCCGCCGTCGAGCTTCCACACCCCGGCGAGGAACCCGTCGACGAGGAACGTGCGATGGGCGACGTTGCCCCACCAGGCGCGGCCCCAGTACTCGGGCGGTACGACGCGTGTGCGGTCGGCGTGGGAGAGCAGCAGGTTGTCGAACTCCGGCAGGAAACGCGGCGGGGCCGGGGTGTCCGCGTCGGGCCGGGGCGCGTCCGGGAGGTCGAAGAGTTCGACGCCGTTCTGGTCGTGGAAGACGACGAGATGCGGCCGGAGCCGCTCGAAGGCCTCGCGGAGCCGGGTCAGGCCGGCCCAGGTCTGCATGTCCTTGACGGAGGCGGGCCCGAAGGCGGCGAGGTAGCGGAGGACGGTCGCGTCGGGGGTGGGCGCGGGTTCGGCGGGCCGGCCGAGCCAGTGCTCGGCGGTGGTGAGCGCGACCTGGCCACTCCGTCCCCACAGCCCGCGCGGGGTGACCTGGACGAGCGGCAGCTTGCAGCGGGCGGCGATCCCGAGGGCCTGCGGATCGGCGTCGGGCCATTCGACGAGGAGGGCCTCGCGCAACTCCTTCATGGTGCGCGGCTCGACTTCGACGAGCTCGCGGGCGCGCACGGCGAGCCGGTCCAGGTCGACTCCGACGAGACCCTTGCGGAAATTGCCGAGTTCGCGGTCACGGGCGGCCTGCACGAGCGGGCGGAGGGTGAGGCAGTCGGCGGCGGTGTGGGTGTGGATGGTGGAACGCATGGTGACGATCCGGACGACCTCGCGCTCGGCCATCAGCCCGGACAGTTCCTCGGGCACGAATCCGTCGAGGCGGGCGGCGAGGGCGTAGTACGGCGGTTTGACGTTCTGGGCCTGGAGGCCGAGGAGATGTTCGACGGCGGCGTGGGCGGAGAGGGGGGAGCGGTGGAGGAGGAGTTGGCGGTGGAGGGTGGCGCGGTTGAGGGAGCGGGGGTCGAGTACGGGGTGCTTCGTCATGGTCGCCGCCTTCGTCGCTCTGCTCGGCCTGGTTGACCCGGTTGACCCGGTTGACCCGGTTGACCCGGTCGGCCTGCTCGCCCTGGTGTCCTTCATCGCCTTGGTCGTCGTCACACTCCGCACGCTAACGATGATTGCGGACACCCTCTGTCCGCAACTCTCACCGAATCCCGGACCTCGATCCCACACCCAGGTCGTTTGCCCCGTATATCCTGCTCGTGCTCCGTGATCACGCAGACGTAGGCCCGATCGAGAGGCACCGCGATGCCCCAGCGACGCGCCCGCCCCACCTCGAGGAACGACGGAAACGGCCGGAGCGCCAGGATGCCCGGCTGGCGCCGCACGCCGGCCCCGCCCCCGGAGCCGGCACCCGAGACCCCGGCGTCCACCACCGACGCGCCGCCCCCGGAACCGTCCGACGCGGGCAGCGTCGTCCAGGCCGCCCTGTACCGGGACGGCGTGCGCGTCTCGGCGCCGGACACTCTCGCCGACACGTTCCGCGAACTGCGCGAACAGCCGTCCGGCATGGCGTGGATCGGCCTCGCCCGCCCGACCGAGCGTGAACTCCTTTCCCTGGCAGCCGAGTTCGACCTCCACCCGCTGGCGGTCGAGGACGCGATGGAGGCACACCAGCGGCCGAAACTGGAGCGTTACGGCGAGACGCTGTTCGTGGTCCTGAGCGCGGCCCGCTACTTGGACACGACAGAGGAGGTCGACTTCGGCGAGCTGCACGTCTTCGTGGGCCCGGACTTCGTGATCACGGTCCGGCACGGCGCGGCCCCCGACCTCTCCGCGGTCCGCCAACGCATGGAGGAATCCCCGGAGTTGCTGAAACTCGGCCCCGAGGCGGTGCTGTACGCCATCCTCGACGCGGTCGTCGACGGCTACGCGCCGGTGGTCGCCGGCGTCCAGACCGACATCGACGAGATCGAGACGGAGGTCTTCCGCAGCGAACCGCAGGTCTCCCGGCGCATCTACGAACTCTCCCGCGAAATGGTCGAGTTCCAGCGCGCCACCCGCCCCCTGGTCGGCATGCTGCACAGCCTGATGGCGGGCTTCGCGAAGTACGGCACGGACGAGGAACTCCAGCGCTACCTCCGCGACGTGGCCGACCATGTCACCCACACCAGCGAACGCGTCGACGGCTTCCGCCAGGCCCTCACGGACATCCTCACGGTGAACGCGACCCTGGTAACCCAGCAACAGAACGCGGAGATGCGGGCGTTGGCGGAGGCGGGGTTCGAGCAGAACGAGGAGATCAAGAAGATCTCGTCGTGGGCGGCGATTTTGTTCGCGCCGACGTTGGTGGGGACGATCTACGGGATGAACTTCGATCGGATGCCGGAGTTGCACTGGGTGCTCGGGTATCCGTTCGCCATCGTCCTGATGGCGGTCGTATGCACCAGTTTGTACGTCATCTTTAAGCGGAAAGACTGGCTCTGAGTAATCGCCTCGGAAGGCGCTCCTGAGAGTGGGCAGGGCCCGGATCGCAGGCTCCGACAACTCCCTCCAGGCCGCTGGGGAGAATCTGGGGAGAATGAGCCACGCTCCGATGCAGGCGGTGTCCTGTGATCGCGGGCGTTGACCTGCGGAAGCCTCGCCGTTGAAGCGCAGGCCGGGAGCGCTGATCGGCACGGAGAGTAGCCAACTCCCCCGTGCGGAACGCCGAAACGGGTGGAGCGGACGGCTACGCGGCCAGTGCAGGCTGGCCGAGCAGAGCGTCGATGGCGCCGCGCCCCTTGTCACCGGCCTCTGGCATGAAGTGGGCGTAGTAGTCCAGGGTGATGGTCGGGCTCGAACCGGCCGAGACTGAGTCGTCTGCCCGACTACCCTCGCCACCACGGCCCGTCCGGCACCCGGCCGATCGTCGCCGCACCGGTGGCGGAGGCGAGCGTCGGCACGTCTGACGGCGGTATGCCGCCAACTGACCGACGAGGCCCAGCAATGGTGGCAGGCGCTGGTCGCCAACGACGAGGGGACAGTCTGCGAGGCGGTGAACACGGCCTTTTCCGACAACCCGGCCGCGGGCCGCGCCGTCGGCGTGGACGGATCGGTGCCGTCGGTGGTGATGCGTCAGCAGGACCTCGACTCAATGCCCACCCAGACAACCGGAGGGTTTCGCCACCGCGCCCGGCATCACGGCCATCGACCTCGCCGTACTGACTCGCCTGCCGGACACGCAGCGCCTCGGATTCGTGGCGTACGGCCGTTGGACACGGCAGGCGATCGAAGGCACGCCCTGGCGGAACGCCGAGGACGGCACCAGCGCCCGGGCCGCGCCGTCCGCGTCCGTGACGCGCCAACTGCGTACGAGCTCGACCCCCGCTCGCTCGTCGAGCGGTTCGAGGGGGATGGCCACCACGCCGTCCATGGCCGGCTCCGGCAGGCCGTTGCGGTTGGTGACCACGACCAGACCGGTAGCCGGGGCGGACTTCGGCTGCCTGACGGGCGTTGTCGACGGCGAGAGTGTCGCCTCCGGCGGTGACAGTGCGGAAAAGCGCGGTTCGCTCGCGCAGGTCCGCCTGCCCTCTTCCAAGTCGGCGCAGAGGTGACCGCCGGGATAGGACGGCTCAAGCGCCCTGGCGACCCTGTCCGTGCAGGTCAAGGTTTCGGCACGGACACATCAGCGCAGGGCGACAGGCCAGGATCTCGGCACGAGCCAGGACGCGCTCACCACCTCACGACCGCTCAGGTACCCCGGCGGGCTCGCTCGACGATCTCGTCCTCCGTGAGCGGCACATCGTGGTGACTGAGGCAGATCGGCACCTCGATCTTGCTGAATCCGGTCCCCTCGCTCGCGGCGTTGAACATGCCGGCCTTGAGACCGGCGAGGTTGTCGAGGACCGCGTTCCGCGCCCGGGCCATGGTCTGGGCGGCCTCGATGTGCGCGGGTTGGGTGAGTCGGCCGATGAACTGGTTCACCGTGTTGCCCAGCGCCTGGTTGTGGATCCCCCTGGGGAGCTGTGAGGCGAGGACTATCCCGAGTCCGTACTTGCGTATCTGGCGGATGAGTTCGACCGTGCTCTCCGTACTCGGATTCGATGCGCCGGAGGGCACGAAGTTCTGCGCCTCGTCCATCACCAGCAGCCCGCCCAGGGCACGGTCGCCGACCGGGTGTGCCCTGAACCATGAGAACAAGGTCGCCTGGAGGCGGCTGACGAATTGGGCCGGTCCGTCGCCGGACAGACCGATGAAGCTGATCACCGAGATACGGGCGGTCTTCCCCGGAGACGGGATCAGGAGCATGCCGGGATCGGCGGGTGCGCCGGACTCCCCGAACAGCGGGTCGGTCTCCATCGCGGCTTCCAGCGTGTCCGCCATCTGAACCGCGAAGCGACTGGTCCTGCTGTTCACGATGTCGCTCGGAGGCTCGGCGAGCAGCTCGACGAAGCCGGCCAGGGTCTTGCCGCCGTCGCGTGCGTACCGTTCGAGAGCACGTTTGAGGACCCCCAGCTGCTGGGTCGCGCGAGCACTGCTGCCGCGTACACCGGCATGTGGCGCGAGTGAGGTCACGGTCGACCTGACCAGACGGGGGAAGTCGTCCTCGTCGTCAAGGACGGGACCGAAGTCGGGAAGCGGGTAGAAGGAGATCGGACGTCCCCGGTTCAGTCCCGGTGTCCACACCACCACTTCGACATCCGCGAAATAGCGTCGGGCCTCGCGCCCATGGTCGTCCGTCCAACCCTTCGGTGGGCGCGGCCAGGGGTCGCCGAGCCGTGCGAGGTCGTCGTTCGGATCCAGCACGATCACCGAGACGCCACGCAGAGCGCACTGCTCCACAAGTCGCTTGATCAGGACCGTCTTGCCCGATCCCGCCGCGCCCACCACCGCGGTGTGCATCCGGAGTCGTTCCATGGGTATCGCGAACGAACGGCCGCCCCGGACCGTGGTTCCGACGTCGATTTCGGTACGAGCGGGCTCGGCGGCGTCCTCCGGTGTGCCCGCCGCATCCACCGCCACCCCGGAGCCGACTTCCGTGGTGGCGATGCCGAGATGCTGCCGTAAGTCTCCCAGCACCGGCGCGAAGACCTCGATGCGGGAAGCGGGGCGATCCTGCCGCAGCCATTCGTCCAGGCCTGACGTATGGCCGTCGAGCATGGCCCGGAGGGCGGCCAGGGTCCGGAGGTCGGCGGCGCCGATCGGCAACGACACGCCGCCGCGCGCCTCGAAGTCGTCCTTGATGCCCTTGGTCTTGGGGCCGCTCGGGTACGGCATGTTCCGCAGCAGGATCAGCCGGCGGCTCGCCAGGTCCGCCGTCAGGCCGGCCTCCACAGCGGCGTTACGGATCCGGTTCTGGGCGGCGATGGCGTTGTTCGCGGCGATCGCCCGGAAGGACCAGTGGAATTCGTTCTCGCTGGCCTCGTCCACGACATAGCGCAACCGGGCGTGCAACGCCGCCTTGCGGCCGAAGTCGGTCTCGATGGTGAACCGCGTCTCGTCCACGCCCAGTTCCCTGACCAGACTCCGCAGCCCCGCGCCCAGCAGAGCGGGCATCAACCCGTCCTCGGTCGTGGGGTCGAGCGGCCCGAGGTCGTCCGCCTCGGCACGGAGCTTGTCGAAGGACTCCGCCAGGGTGCTCAGGTTGACGGCCCTCGCCGGTGCGGGCGGTGCGGCTGCCGTGGACTCTCCGCCTGCCAGGGAGATCAGTTCGGCCACCGTGCCGGTCTGCAGACACGCCTCGATGTGCTTCTGGACCCGGACGAGTAGCCGCCGTGCGGTGTAACGGTGTGGGGCTTCGGCCAGCGCCGCCGAGGTGACCGGCCAGGTGGGATACCGCGGAGTGAACCCCACCGACTCGTAGTAGGCCCGAAAGCGGCTGCTGACGATGGCGGCGGCGGTGGCCTCGTCGGGAATCGCGCCGAGCGTCGGCAGAACCTCGAACCGGTCCAGGGCGGACCGGACTGCCGCCCGGGAAATCTGCTCCCAGGTGTCCTCGTGGCACGCCACGACCATCAGGGTCCGGCGGGCTTCCTCCCGCAGTTCCATCAGGCCGGTGGCGATCTCACTGCTCAGCCGCCTGGCGGCCCGGCCCTCGCCGGAAGGGGCCGACGTCAGCGACGACGTCTCTGCGGCGGACACCAGGGTGTCGAGCTGGTCGAAGGCGAACACCAGCGGTCCGACCAGGGCGAACAGGCGCGTCAGATCGCGGAGGACGAGTTGAGCCGGTGGCCCGCCCGGCGACATCCCCCAGGCGGCGCGCTTGTCCCCGTCGTCGTTGAGCGCGAAGTAGGCCCTGCCGATCTCCACGGATTCGCCGGTGGAGGCTACGAGCGCCAGCGCGCGGGCGGTGTCCGCGGCCTCGTTGCCCACCTGCCGGTCGATGGTCCGGATCCCCCGAACGAACGCATCGACATGGGCGCGCGTCAGCTCACGCTGGCCGGTGACGGCGGCATGGGTATCCGTGTCGAGGCGAGCCTGGCGCGAAAGCTCGTCGAGCAGGCGAATCAGTTGTTCCTGGCCGCCCTCGTCCTCCCGGTAGAGACTGTCGACGAGACTACCGACGGCGCTCTCCCAGAAGTTCCGGCCGGTGACGAGCTTGACGTAGAAGAAGGAGCCGCCGCGCTCCTGGATCTCGTGGCGGGTCCAGCCGAGCAGATGCGTCTTGCCCGAGCCGCTCTCGCCACGCACCACGGTCGCGACCGGCGAGTGGGCGCGCTCGACGGCGCTCATCGCCCTCCCCAGCCGCCGGAACACCTCAGGATGAAGGCCGTCGACGTGGTAAGAGGTCACCGGTGTCCAGATCTCATCCTGGGTCAGCGCAGTGTTGATGTACAGCGTCTCCAGGGCGGCGAGTTCCCCCTTCACGCCGGTCCGATCCGCAGCAGGTGGCGGGGTTCGCCGCCGATGTCGACGGCGGCTCTGCGGTCCTCGTCGCTGAGCGTGCGCTGGTTGAGCTCGCCCATCAGCTGTACGTCGGGCTGCTCGATCATCCGGTCGAGTTCGGCGTCGACGGCCCCTCGCGGCAGATTCTCGAGCCATGGGCGCAGCGCCGACAGTCTGACCCAGCTGCCCGGTTTCCTGCGGACGGTGAGTTCCGTGTAGACCGCGCGGATCCAGTCCTCGACGTCGGGCTGGAAGAACTCGCCGAACTTGGTGCCGGAGCGGGCCAGGTACTGTCCGATGTTGTCCAGCACCACGTAGAGCACCCCGGCCGGAAACTTCGCTCCGTCCGGGCGTCCGGCCACCAGAGCGGACTCGCACCAGGTCCGGCCCGCGGACGTGAGCTGGTGCGTGTTGACCGCACCGTGCTTCCTGGTCACGATCCGCTCGGAATCCTGGTTCACTCGCCGTCGCACCACCGCGGTGATCTCCAGGCCGGCGAGTTCGCGTAGTTCACGGTTGGTCACCGGCCGTGCGACCACCATCAGGGCGAACAGCGATGCATGATCCCGTACAGTCAACTCCGTCGGCACAGTAGCCCTCCTCGATGAGCCGAAATCCGGTCAGATGTCGAACCCCCGCCTGGGCACCAGTTCCACCCGGCCGGTCATGCTGGACAACTCGCCCATGACGGTGATCACCTGCCGTTCCCGATGCGCGGTGATCGCACGGTCGTACGAGGCCTGGTCCGGGAGCCGCACCCAGACGGCGCGCCGGACCAGTTCGGCGTGCTCGGTGCGCAGCTCACCGCGGACCTTGATCCGCCACCGGTCGTTGCCGGAGGAGTCGTCGTGCAGCCCCTCGACCACACCGGAGACCGTGGCGGCACCGGTGGCGTTGAGGCCGCCAAGCCGCTGGGACGCGGCGCGCAGAAGTGATCCGGAGGTCTCCGGGAACGCGACGACGTGTGACGGCACATCGAGTGGCTGCGAGCGCGCCCACCGGAAGCCGATCTCGAAGGGCTCGCTCCGGTCGTGGCCGGAGAGCTCACTGAGCGCCTTGCACAGATCCGCGGAGACGCCGGCCGTGACGGTCTCGTCGAAGGCGGCGGGCGTGTCCGCCGCCACGGCTGCCTGGGCCGCGCTCACCGCCTCCAGCATCTGGACCAGCACGGCCCGACCGGTGACCTGCTCCCCGCTCGGGGTTCGGGCCGTCGCGTCCGCCGCCACCCGGATCTCGACGACGTAGCTCCCGGCGCGGGAGGGGCCGAGTTCGGCTGCGCGCAAGAGGTCGCCCACCACGCCCGGTTGCCGGCCGGCGAAGGCGAAGTGCGGACCCTGCACAACGGTGCGCGCCGCCGCCGTCAGGAGGTTGCGGACACCCAGTACCGTCTGCGTACCCAGAAGCAGCGAGGTGTAGCCGGGGTCGTGGCCGGTGGGAAACGTGCGGAAGGACTGCTTGTCCAGTTGCGGTCTGGCGATCTCCAGGGCGATGTCGCTCACCGACCGGTCCTCCAGCGCGCACAGACAGCGCAGGATCTCCCGTACTCGGCCGTCGTTGTCGCCCATGCCGTCGCGAGCGGGTACCAACACCTCGTAGTCGCCCGGGTGTTGCCAGACACTCGCTCCGCGCCAGCCTTGTGGATCCCGCTCCCAGCCCGTTTCCGCCAGATAGCTGGCGATGTCGTCGACCTTCAGCGGAATCGTCATCGGTTCCCCTACCAGTCGGACTGTGTCTCGGCGAGCCGGCGCAGTGAGGCGGCGGTGAGCACGTTCGCTGTCGGAACTCTGACCGGACGCTTTCGGTGACGGTCGGGGTCCTTGATCGGCTCCTCGCCGCGAAGCGAGACGAAGTAGCCGAGGTGACGGAGCATCACACCGTCGGTGCTCATGGCCGCGTAAGCCTGGTTGTCGGCGGGGACGCAGATGACGAACAGAAACCGGGGCACAGTGAAATCGGGACCGGCGAGCCTGTTGAACTGCCACTCGTTGAGCCCGCGGTAGTTCAGGTGGCCGGACGACACGGACGGCTTCGACCATGTCTTGATCTGAGCCTCGACAGTGGGTGACAGCGTCCGTCCGTAGCGGCCGGTGGCGCGGAACCCGAGGTCGACCCCGTCCGCGTCGAGATCGCCTTGCAGGACGATCAGGCCTGCCGCAGAGGCCAGCACACGGACGTAGTCTTCGCCGAACTTGCCCTGATGCTGCTTCGCATCGAGCACGAAAGCCCCCCAATGCCCCCCTACCGTGGCACACAGTAGTCGGAATCTTACGGCACGCGCTCACGACTGTCAGGGCCCCATAATGGACCTTCCGACAGGCCTGCGAAACGATGACCGACAGGCAGCTGTTCATCCCCGCCTGGACGCGTTGGAGGTCAAGTCCCCCCAGCGGCCGCCCACTTGGATGCCGCCCAGCACGACGTCCTGGCGTTCACAGCGTTCCTGCGCGAGACCTGGCGGCAGATCTGGTCCAACAACCCGCAGGAACGACTCAACAAGAGGATCCGCCGTCGCACCGACGTGGTCGGCATCTTCCCCGACCGCACCGCCCTGGTCCGCCTCGTCGGCGCGGTCCTGGCCGAGCAGAACGGCGAATGGACCGAAGCCCGCCGCTACATGGGACTCGGCCTCCTCGCCAAGGGCCACCTCCACCCGGTCGAGTCACAAACCGACGGGACCATCGTCCCGACCCAACTCACCGCCTAGCCTCAGAACGAGATCACCGAGTGGCCGTCAATACACCATCTCAGCGGACGTGACCGAAGCAAGCGGCGGACAAAACGGTCACATCGTATCGGGACCTGGGAGCGTCTGAGTAACTGAACCACTCGGGGGCCACTGAGGGCTGCCCCGTCGCACCTCGGAAATCGTGTAGGGATCTCCGACTCGGGGAAGACACCGGCCAACGGAGACAACGCGTAGGGGGATGCACATGCCAGGGGCGACGCCAACGACGTCACCGGCATGCCGAACCCGGTGACCAACCACCCCACCTGGCTGAGTCGAGCGACCTCCCGACAGCACAGGCATGACCACCGCTCGGCCAGCGCCAGGCTCCTCGGCACGCCCCTGGCTGGTTCGTCGCGAACCTCGCCCTCGCGCCTCCGAAAGGCCCTCACCCCGTGCTGCCCGACCTCTCAGCGGTCCCATCCTGGGCCGCCGCCTGCCTCGTCGCCCTGACCACCGTCACCACCGCGCTCGTCACACTGGCGCGCACTCTCGTCCGCGCCCTGCCCCAGACCGCCCCGGCGCGGTTGGAGTGGTGGCGTGAGTTACTCCGCTACCGCCTCACGGTTCGCGAGCTCAAGGACGCCCGCCGGGCGAACCGCCGCCGCACCCACAGCCCTCTTATGTCCAGCGGCGATACGGATGTTGTCCGTACGGGGGACGGCCGGCGCGAGAGTGCCGATCCGTGAAGGAAGCGGCGGCCAGCCTGAGTTGGCGGCTGGGGGTGTCCGCTCGGCGGTCGCCCTGGTCGTCGCTCCCGTATCCGTTCGGCGGACACGGGAGGCTGGACAGGTCAACCCATGCCGCCTACCCGGGTCGGGTCATCAACCCCAGCAGCGTCAACCGACGAACCGCACCCGCGGTGCCTCCGGCACGTCCACCTCGTACGGGACCGTCCATGGCTCGAAACCTTCTCGACGGCAGGTGAGGACCAGACGCATCGGCAGGTTGAGCCACTTGTCCCGCCACCGTTCCTCCCGGTCGTTGCCGTCCCACCAGAGGGGTGAGCGCGTGCGCTCCAGCGCGAACGGCCGCCCCCTGCCTACGGTGAGAGCGAACGGGACGACCGTATGCCCGTTCCGATCCGCGCCGTCGGAGCCGGGCACGAACCGCAGCGGCCCCCACACCTGGGCAGCCACCTGCTCCTCAGTCGGTCCCCCAGCGAGCCGGGGCGTGTAATCCATGTCGTCGCTCTGCGCGACCTCGACTCGGATCTCGTCGAGATGGCACAGCGGAAGCGGGCCGACGAGCCGGACGCCAAGCGTCGCTCGGTCGCCCTCACCCATCTCGATCCGCACGCTGAACTGCGGCAGCAGATCGGCGTGCCAACGGTCCCCGCTCGATGCGTGCGACCGCGTCCGCGGTGGCGTTCGCACGGCGCGCCGCCAGCCACGCGCCCCCGGTCGCGACCGCGCTGAAGACGGCCGTCGACCCGGCGATGATGGAGGCCCAGGGTGTTCCCATGAGGCGGGAGCGTAGCGGGAGTTGGACGAACTGTTGCCGTGACTCCGGCAAGCACTTCGTCTGACGAGCCCAGGAATGCTTCGCAGTGCGCGGCGATCGCCTACTCGCCGGTGGTGCCGTCGATGGCCTCACGGAGGAGATCCGCGTGGCCGCCGTGGCGGGCGTACTCCTCAATCACATGCTCAAGGACGAACCGCGCGTCGGTGTCACCGAATTCCGGGTTCGGCACGATGCGCGCGAGGTCGACGGTCACCCTCGCGAACACCTGCCGCGACTCCTCGCACGCCTTCAAGTAGTCCGCGTAGACGTCCCTGGCCGGCGTGGCGTCCGACTCGTCGTACCACTCCCCGCCGTCAGCGGTGGCATAGGTCCGATACGGGAAGAAGTCAGGCGCCGTGCCGGCCAACGTCCGCTGGAACCAGGCCCGTTCGACCCCCTGCAGATGGCGCATCAGCCCCAGCAGGGTCAACGCCGAGGATCCCACGGGGCGTAGCCGCAGCCGTGCATCCGAGAGACCCTCGCACTTCCACAGGAAGGTCGCTCGGTGGTAGTCGAGATTCGAGGCGATCACCTACTCCAACCCTTTCCAGTGGACACAACTCGCAACAGATTAACGAGGGGATGAAGTCGCGACCTCTCGTGCACTTCACCAGCGGGCCATTCCAGATTCGAGAGGGTCCTGGTCAGCCCGCAGACCGAGCGCGGCCGGGCCGACACCGAGTAGCGGGGACCTCAGTCGCCAGGGGTGGCCGGCCCGGTGTCGGTGTCGGTGTCGGTGTCGGTGTCGGTGTCGAGTGCATCGAGCACCGCGTCGCCGTTCGCCCTCGCCCACTCGGTGAGTGCGTGGATCGGGTCGATCAACGTCGCCCCGAGCGGGGTGAGTTCGTACTCGACGCGGGGCGGCGCCTCGGCGTAGGCGTAACGGTGGACGAGTCCGTGGGCCTCCAGGCGGCGGAGGGTCTGGGTGAGCATCTTGCGGGAGATGCCGCCGATCAGCTCGACCAACTCGCCATGGCGCACGGGGCCCTTGCTGAGGCCGGCGAGCACGACCACCGTCCACTTGTCGGCGATCAGCTCGACCGTCAGCCGCGCCGGGCAGTCCGCGAGAAACGGATCGCCGGGACCGAAACCGCTCATGGTGCCACGGTACCCGCCGAGGCACCTGCCGGTTCCCTTCGGAGACCTAGCGTGGGTTCTCTCCTCCTTCCACCCCCCTTTCCCCTTTCGCAAAGCCAGGAGAGTCATGAGAGTCATCACCCAGCAGACGCTCGGCGGTCCCGAGGTGCTCAGCGTCGTGGAGGTGCCCGAGCCCCGGCCCCTGCCGACCGAGGTTCTCGTCCGCGTCAGGGCGATCGGGCTGAACCCGCTGGAGGCGCGGCTGCGCGCCGGCGAGTTCCCGCTGATCGGCCGGCCGCCGTTCGTCCTCGGCTGGGACATCAGCGGCGTGGTCGAACAGGCGCCGCAGACATGGCGGTTCAGGCCCGGCGACGAGGTGTTCGGGATGCCGCTGTTCCCTCGGGCGGCGAACGCGTACGCCGAGGCCGTGGCGGCACCGGCGCTGCACCTGACCCGCAAGCCGGCGTCCCTCTCGCACGTCGAGGCGTCGGCGCTGCCGGTCGTCGGGCTGACGGCGTGGCAGGGCCTCGTCGACCTCGGCGGCGTGAGCGAGGGCGACCGCGTCCTGGTCCACGGCGGTGGCGGCGGGGTCGGCCATGTCGCGATCCAGATCGCGAAAGCGCGCGGTGCGTACGTCATCGCGACCGCCGGCGCGAGCAAGCGGGCGTTCGTCGAGGGGTTCGGCGCCGACGAGGTGATCGACTACGCGGCGGTCGACTTCACCGACGCCGTCCGCGACATCGACGTCGTGCTCGACACGATCGGCGGCGACACCGCCGAGCGGTCGCTCGAAGTGCTGCGCACGGGTGGTCACTTGGTGACGGCGGTCGCCGAGGAGGACACGAAGCTGATCGCCAGGTACGAGGCAGCCGGTATGCGTTTCAGCGGCATCGCGGTCGACCCCGATCCGGTCGCCCTGCGGGGACTCGTCGAACTCGTCGAACGGGGGATGCTCCGGGTCCACGTACAGGAGACGTTCCCGTTCGAGCGCGTCGCCGACGCACACCGGCTGCTCGACGCCGGTCACCTCCAGGGCAAGCTCGTCCTCACCGTGTGATCGCGTCGGGAGGTCGACCTTCGGGGACCGGGCCGAGCACTCCCACCCTCCCGTTCCAGGAGATCGCCGACTACGGCGACGATCCCGAGACCAGGCTTCGTCACTCTCCGGATCTCTCGGCGGCCGAGAACACGCGGAAGCGCAGCTTCTCGGGTCGATGCCACGCCGTGAGGCCACGGGGCAGTCGACCCGGCAGCGCACGGCGGAGGATGTGCGCCCCTCCCGTACTCCAACACTCCCTTACCGGGCGGACAAAGCGCTGATACTACGGACTCCTGCACGAGGGGGGACGAAAGTGACACGTACCGACACAGGCTCCGACGACGGCACCACGGGCAACGAACCGCAGGGCGAGGACGACAAGGGCAACAACAGGACCAGGATCGCGATCGCGTCCATCGGCGCGCTGGCGGCCGTCGCGGCGGCGGCCGCCGGAGCCATGTTCGCTCATGACGGTGGCAGCGAGGGAACATCGACCAACTCCTCGGTCTCCACGCCCGCCTCGACCGCGGCCGAAGACCCCTGCGATCTGAAACGGCTCGCCGACTCCTGGAATCAGCCGCCGTCCCAGCGCTACAACGAGACGCTCTTCGCGAACCACGACGCGCCCAGCGTCTACACCCAGGTGGCCGGCCCGGCGAGGAGCCCCGAGATCAGCGTCAAAGGGCAGATGAGCCTCAACATCCCGGCAGGCCAGGTCCTTTACCTCGTCACCCGGCCCGACCCGGATTCGAAGGACGAGTTCGGGCACCCGGGCAGCGGCCGCTACTACCCGGGCACGCCCGTCAGCCCCACGTCCAGTGGCTGCTGGGAGGACGACAACCACTCGGTCGGCTACATCGGCGTCGAGGGGATCAGCGAGACCTACCTGCTCGTCCTCGTCGGCTCCGACCAGGCCGCGAAGTTCCCGGCCGACCGCAAGGCCAAGGACTGGGACGGATACAGCGCGGACGACTGGCGGGCGCTCACCAAGATCGACGTCATGAACTTCCATGTCCCCACGACCTAGGCCCTGTCCGGCGGACCCTGTCGCAGACGCGTGGCCTGTCACGCACATCTGCGGCGTTGTCGTCAGTCACCGTCTCTTTCCTGCGACCTGATCCGCCGGACAGGCCCTGGTCCCGGAGTGGAGTCGCCGCCCCTTCCGTGAGGTCAACGCGCCTTGCGGAAGGTCTCGCGGACGTCGCCGACGTAGGCGTCGGGGTTTTCGTAGTGGCCGAAGTGGCCGCCCTTGTGGTGGGCGTTGACGTTGACCACGTTGAACATGGCGCGGGTGGGGCCGTTCTCGAAGGCGGCGATGCGTTCTTCGACGGTGGTGACGCCGGGCGGGTGGACGTCGCCGAGGAGGAAGGTGAAGCCGGCCGGGGGGTTCGACCACGGGCCGGCGGTCGTGCAGCGGTGTCCAGGGGTGGCGAATCGTGTTGCGGTACATGCGGATCGAGGTACCGATGGACTGGGTGACCCAGAAGACGGTGGCCTGGGGCCATGAGACGACGGAGATCCTCGATGACACCGAGACGCTCGACAGCGTCCATGGGTGGTCACTTCCCTTTGGTTTCACGGGAGTTGGGTGGGGTGCCGGGTGACGCCCCTGGCGAATGCGCGCCCGTAAGCACGGGGCCGAAGGCAGGGCCGCCCGTGTGGTTACGGGAGCAGGAGTGTGCGGGGCGAGTTTCGACGCGTCCCGCTGCGCGAAGAGGGCGCGGAACTCGGCGATCACCTTGCCGTCGTCGGTCGTCATGGCCGGATCTCCTTGATGTGCGACCGCATGCGGCCGGCGACACGGCGAGGGCCGAGGACAGAAAGCCGAAGACCGACGGCCGCCGAGGGCGCAGCTCTGCATGGACCGGATAGTCCAACAGTGCGCGCACAAAAAAGGACTTTCGAGTCCAGCCTTAGTCAGGAAGTCGGCGCCGCGGGCCTCATCGGCTCGATCGCGGCCGCGAGGGCGGCCTCCAGATAGTCGATGCGGTCCGTCATCCGCAGGAGCACCACACCCCCCTGAACGGCCGCCAGAACACTCCTCGCGCAGCCGACCGCCATCCCGCGGTCGGGAAGCAGCGACCCCGTGCCGCGCAGCAGAGCCGCTTCCCACATGGCGAACAGATCCGAGACCACGGTTCGCGCCTCGGAGGAGGATTTGCCGAGCTCGAAGGTGAGGCTCCCCAGCGGGCAGCGCCGGCCCAACTCGCCGTAGTGGCGCAGTACCGCCCCGCACCACGCCTGCCAGGACTCCCAGGTCGTCAGGTCGTCCAGATAGGGCCGCTGCGCCTCCAGCACCTGGTCGGCCTCGTGCCGGGCCACGGCCACGAGCATGTCGATCCGGCCGTCCGGGAAGTAGTGGAAGAGCTGGCTCTTGCTCGTCGACGTCGCCGCCCGCACGTCGTCCAGGGTCGTCTCCCCCGCACCCTTCTCCCGGATCAGCAGAGCGGCCGCAACCACGATGCGGTGCCGTGTGGCCATGCCCTTGGCGGTCATACCTCGGTTCATGCACCCATCATCCCACCTGGCCGACACATTCTGAACTTTATGGTCCACTCCTCACCGATCTTACTGGACTTGCAAGTCCAGTCTTTGCGTCCTACGGTGACATCCGCGCCCTGACTGTCAGGGCAGCCCCCGTCCCGCCGAAGGCAACCTGCGGCTACGGCCGTGCGGGTTCATCGCGGAGCCCCAGGCACCGAACACCAAGCACCGAACAACGGAGTGGATCATGTCCATGCGCCTTGAAGGCAGGACCGCCCTGGTCACAGGGTCGACCAGCAACATCGGGCGGGCGATCACGGAGGCCTTCGCTCGCGAGGGGGCGTATGTCGCCGTCTCCGGGCGCAGTGCCGAGCGCGGCCAGGAGG
The DNA here is from genome assembly GCF_033335955.1 of Streptomyces sp. N50. Classification (GTDB taxonomy): domain Bacteria; phylum Actinomycetota; class Actinomycetes; order Streptomycetales; family Streptomycetaceae; genus Streptomyces. Next base: position 7,606,648 of record NZ_CP137549.1, on the reverse strand, counting down.
TCGTCGCCGGGATCCGCGCACGCGGCGGCCGTGCCGAGTTCGTGCGGGCCGACCTGGACGGCAGCGCCGCCGCCTCACGGACGCTGGCCCAGGAGGCGACGCGGGTCCTCGGCGGCCGTATCGACGTCCTGGTCAACAACGCCGGCATCTTTCCCCAGACCAGCACGGCGTCCACCGACGAGAAGACTTTCGACCAGGTCTACGCCGTGAACGTGAAGGCCCCCTTCTTCCTGACCGCGGCCGTCGCCCCGGCCATGGTGGAGGCCGGCGGCGGCGTGATCATCAACCTCGGTTCCTGGATCGCGCGGCTGGGCATCCCCAGCGCCCTCTACAGCTCCACCAAGGGAGCCGTGGAGACGCTGACCCGGGCCTGGGCCGCGGAGTTCGGGCCGCAGGGCGTACGCGTGAACGCGATCTCCCCGGGCGTGGTGCTGACGCCGGTGCCAGGCGAGAGCCACCCGGCCGAGATCATGATGAAGGGCACCCCCGCAGGCCGGATGGGCACCCCGGACGAGGTCGCGAAGGCCGCGGTGTACCTGGCCGGCGACGACTCCTCGTTCGTGCACGGCATCGTGCTCGACGTCGACGGCGGCCGCACCACCGCGGCGGTCATCGCCAACTGACGCCCCCCCAAGCCCGACTTACCGTCCGGACATCAGGGCCCCGGGTCGCACCCGGCAACTACTGAGGTTGAACTCGTGGTGTCGTAGGGGCCCTAGGGGCGTAGGGGCCGTAGGGGCTGGTGGCTGACCGTCCGACCCGCCTGATCAGCGACACGACACCACGAGCTCAACCTCACGCAGAAGGGTTCGAGAGGAGGCCGATGGAGAAGCAGCCGGCCGAAGTCCGTGCTGCCCGACGGGTCCTTCAGGCCGCCATCAGCGCCGCCAGGGCTCGGTCCATCGCGGCGTTGAACTCTTCCGGCGTCAGCGGCAGACGGGACTTGATGTCCCGGCTCCACTGGTCGGCGAGGACCTCGGCGGAGCCCGTCTCGACACCGTCGAGTGCCGCGTCGGCCAGGTCCGACGGAGCGAGCTTGGCCACGGGCCAACCCGCGGCCATGTCGGTGTCGGCCAGGCCGAGGTGTACCGCTGTGACGAGCGTGCCCTGCTCGGCGAGCTCAAGGCGGACGCCGTTGGTCATGGCCCAGGCGGCGGCCTTGGTCAGGTGGTAGGCATTGGCGCCGCTGCCCCCGAACCACGACATGGCGGAGAGGACGTTGACGATCGCGCCCCCGCCGTTCCTGGCGAGTGCCGGCGCGAACTCCCGGATCATTCCCAGGTGGCCGAACATGTTGGTATCCAGCTCGCGCCGCAGCGCATCCAGCGAACCGGTCACCAGGTCGGTTCCCGTGTTGATGCCCGCGTTGTTGACGAGGAGCGAGACGTCCGGGGCGGCCTCGGCAACGGCCCTCACCGATGCGGGATCGGTGATGTCGAGGGGCAGCACCTCGACCCCGGGCAGATCCACGGTCTCCGGTCGGCGGGCCGTCGCGTAGACCTTGCGGGCGCCCCGTTCGAGCAGGCGCTGGGAGAAGGCGCGGCCCAGGCCGCGGTTGGCTCCGGTGACAAGGGCGACGGAGTTGTTGATGTCCATGGCCAGTACGCTAAAACCTGACGCTAACGTCAGAGGCAAGCGCCGATCGTCAGGGCCAGGGATGAGAGGAACCACCATGACTGTCACAGAGGCCGCGACCGAGCGGCTGATCCGCATCGGCGAGGTGGCACGAGGCGCCGGCGTCTCAGTGCGCGCCGTGCGCTACTACGAGCAGCAGGGGCTGCTCGTCGCGGAACGCAGCCCGTCCGGCCAGCGCCTGTACCGGCAGGACGCCGTCCCCCTGGTCCTCTTCGTCCAGCAGATGTACGCCGCCGGCCTCACCAGCAAGAGGATCACCGAACTCCTGCCGTGCTTCGACTCCGGGCACACCGACGCCCAGCAACGAGCCATGCTGCGAGCCGAGCGCGAGCGCATCCAGGCCAAGGTCGACGACCTGCAGGCCGCCCTGGACCACCTCGACCAGGTCATCGCGATCACGGACACACACCCGTAGGCACGCTCCGCCAGACGCGGTCGCGCTGTACCCGTCGCCGCCCGGGGCAACGATCAGGTCGGTTGCCGCCGACCCGGGAACCAGGAACTGCTGACGTTCGACGGTCAGCCGTCCAGCCATCCGCCCCTACGACACCCCGAGTTCAACCCCAGTGACCCGGCACCGAGTGCGCCTCCACGCGCCGCCTCCTTCCCCGCAGCCCCGAACACCCCCAGGGAGAGCACGAGTTCAGCTGCCGTCATCGGCGACGCCGCCCACGCCCCTCGCCCACCTCCCGACAGGGCGCCTCCCTGTCCGGCGAGGACGCCTTCACCGCGTTCGACACACTGCGCCGCCCCCGCGTCAACAGCGGTCGAGGGCGTCGGAACAGCCCGGAACCGAGCGCACGCCTACGGCACCCCCGCCTCGAACAGCACATACCCGGCGTACGACCCCGACGCGATAGCCGCGATCCCCAACAGCAGGCACAGCATGGGCAGTTGGAGGGTGCGGAGTTTGACGGCCAACGGGATGAAGAGGGGGAAGCACGGGAGGAGATAGCGGGAGACGTTGCCGAAGATCTGCTGGCTGCCCAGGACCAGGGCGAGGGTGAGCAGGGTGTACACGGTCAGGACGGCCGGTGGGCGCAGGCGGATCAGGAGCGGGATCAGGAATGCGGCCAGCAGGACGGTGAGCGCGGCGATGGTGTCTTCGAAGGGGAACGCGAACAGGTAGTCGAAGCGGCCGACCGCCATGGAGCTGAAGACGTCGGCGGTCTGCTTGCCGTAGTCGAAGGTGTGTCCCCAGGCGCCCTTCTGGAGCGCGAAGTAGCCGGCCAGGTTGCCCATGCGGTTGCCGACCCAGAGGAGGTAGCCGGTCAGGCCGAGCGGCGCGATCGCCATCGCGGTCCATGGGCCCGCGAGGTTCTCCTGGCGGCGGTGGAGTGTCTGGAGCGCGGCGACGATCAGGGCGGCGATGAGGGCTACGGCCGTCGGGCGGTTGAGGCCGGCCGCGAAGGTGAGCACGCCCGCGGTGAGCCAGCGGTCGGTCATGACGGCGTGGCAGGCCCAGACGGCGAGGGCGATGTAGAGGGACTCCGAGTACGCCGACCACTCCATGCCGGACCCGGGCCAGACCGCCCACAGCCCGGCGGCGGCCAGTCCCGCCCGCCGCCCGCCGAACCGGGCCGTGACGGCGTAGATGCCGAGCGCCGCCGCGAACGACGCGACGACCGAGACCAGCATTCCGGAGCCGTACAGACCCAGGCCCGTGACGTCGGAGACGAGTCGCATCGTCGCCGGGTAGAGCGGGAAGAAGGCCGCCGAGTTGCCTTCGAGGGTGATCAGGCCGGTGGCGCCGGGGACTTGGACCAGCGCGGGGTGGTAACCGTGCGCGGCTATCTGCTGGTACCACCAGCCGTCCCAGGTCGCGAGTACGTCCCAGGCGTGGGCGCCGCCGCCGAAGCGCGGGTTCCTCGTCCGGAAGCCGCCGTCGGAGTCCAGCAGGTACATGAACACGGAGAAACCGATGAGCTTCAGCACGCCGTACAGCGCGAGCACCGGGCCGTAGTGGCGGACCGCGCCGCGCAGAAACCCACCAACATCCCGGTGGGGCAGGCCCGTTGCGGTCTCGGCGACGGGCGGGTTCAACGTCGTCGTGTCGCTCATATCGCCGTCTCCTCCGCCCCGCCGCGGCGCCCGGCCGGGAACACCCAGGCCCGGAAGAGCAGGAACCGTACGAGAGTCGCGGCCAGGTTGGCGGCGACCAGGACCCCGACCTCCGTGGTGCGCGCGGGTGTTGGGGTCGTGCGGTGCAGAACGGCCAGGGACCCGCTGGTGAGGGCGAGGCCGACCGTGAAGACCAGGAGGCCCTGGGCCTGGTGGCGCAGGGCGCCGACCCGGCCGCGCAGTCCGAAGGTCAGGCGGCGGTTCGCGGCGGTGTTGGCGAGGGCGCAGAGCAGCAACGCCAGCGCGTTGGCGGCCTGTCCGCCCGTCGCCGGGCGCAACGCGACGTACAGGAGGACGTATCCGACCGAACTCACCGCTCCTACGGCGGCGAAGCGCAGGAGTTGGGCGGCCAGGCCGGCCGAGTGCGAGCCGTCGGCGGCGGCCCGGCGCAGGCCCGCCGTCGGGAGCGTGCCGCGTGCCAACTCCCGTCCTATGCGGGCGATTCCGCGCAGGTCGGCCAGTGCCGTGGCGAGGATGTCGACCCGGCTGTCGGGGTCGTCCACCCAGTCGACCGGCACTTCGTGGATACGCAGTCCAGCCCGCTCGGCGATCACCAGCAACTCGGTGTCGAAGAACCACCCCGAGTCCTTCACCAGGGGCAGCAGCCGCTCGGCGACATCACGTCGTACCGCCTTGAAACCGCACTGCGCGTCGGAGAAGCCGACGGCGAGGGTGGACCTCAACAGGGCGTTGTAGCAGCGGGAGATGGCCTCCCGCTTGGGGCCGCGCACCACCCGGGAGCCACGGGCCAGCCGGGTGCCGATCGCGATGTCGGAGTGACCGGAGATCAGCGGGGCGACCAGCGGGAGGAGCGCTGCGAGGTCGGTCGACAGGTCGACGTCGACGTAGGCGAGGACGGGTGCCCGTGACGCCGACCAGGCCGTGTGCAGGGCCCGGCCCCGGCCCTTCTCGGCCAGCCGTAGCCACTCCAACTCAGGTAGCTCGGAGGCCAGTTGGGCCGCTATGCGCGGGGTCTCGTCCGTGCTGGCGTTGTCCGCGACCGTGATGCGGAACGGGTAGGGGAACGTCTCCGACAGATGCGCGTGCAGCCGCCGTACGCTCGGTTCGAGGTCCTTCTCCTCGTTGAACACGGGGACGACCACGTCGAGGACCGGTTCGCGGTGGTGTGCCGACACCGGTGTGCGGAGCGGTAGTTGGCCCATCCGACTCATCAACTTTGTCACGTTCCGTCCAGGTATGGTCGCTGTCGCAGGGCATGCCGGTATCGCCTGTCGGCAGTACTGCGGTCAGGGCTTACGGGTGGGGGTGGTCGGCCGGCCGGGTTATCCGATGCCCGTCGCGCCCATGGACGCGGAGGTCTCCGTCGCCGGTGGTGTCGTTGTCGTACTCGCCGAACTCGTCGAAGTGCCGTGCGCCGTGGACGAGTTGGCCGTCCCCGTGCTCGAAGGCGGCGGGGCCGTGTCGGTCGAGGGCGGGCCCGAGGACGAGGTCGCCGAACTCCCCGTCGGGGTCATGGATGGCGAGGTGGGTGCCTCGGTGGTGCGGGTGGGTGTGGGGCTGGTGGTCCCGCTCGGGGTCGTGTCCGGTGTCAGGGTCGGGGTGGGGCCCGGGAGCGTGGGGCTCAGGGCGGGTCGGGGCAGGGGCGCCTGCGGCCTGTTGTCCACCTGGTCGTGGGGCAGCAGGAAGAAGCCGAGGCCGATTCCGGCGACGGCCAGGGCGGAGCCGACCGCCTTCTGGGCCACGCGGACCCGGCGCCTGGCCCGGACGCCGGAGCGGAGCCGGGTCCGGTGCCTGGGTTCGAAAGACGCAGGTTCCTGGGTGTCGCGCATCATCCGCGCGAGCTCCCGCTCGAAACGGTCGTAGCGCTCGTGGTCGTCGTGGCGGTCGCGGTGATCGTGGTGGTCCATCATCTCCCCCTCCTCATCCCACCGGTTCGATGACATCGCCGAGGATCCGGCGCAGCCGCGCCACGCCCCGTGACGCATGGGACCGGGCGGTGCCGACCGGACACCCCAGCACTTCGGCGACCTGCCTGTCCGGCAGGTCCTGGTAGTAGCGCAGGACCACGGCGGCCCGTTGCGCGGGCGGCAGTTGGGCCAGCGCCGCCTCCAGCCGGGAGCGCTCCGCCACCACGGCGGACACGTCCCCGGTCTCGGCGCGGTCGGGCAGCTGCTCGACCGGGCGCTCACCCCACCAGCGCCGCCGCGCCGAACGGGCCGCCGCCCGCGCCAAAATCTTGCGGACGTACGGCTCCGGTGCCTCCTCCGCGATTCTCGGCCAGGCGAACCAGAGCTTGACCATGGCCTCCTGGAGCAGGTCCTCGGCGCGGTGCCGATCGCCTCCCACGAGCAGACAGGCCAGATGGAACAACGCCGACCAGCGCGCTGCCACGAACCCGTCGAACCCGTCGGCCCGACTCTGTTCCATCCGTACCGTCCACCGTCCCCGTTTCGGGCAAGCCCCTTACACAGAGAGAAAGGCCGTGGACCCCGTACCGCGCTGCACTTCGGTGCTGTGATCCGGGTTACATCGTTCCGGGGTGCGGGTGGTCAAGAGTGCGTCATGTGCGTTCCCCGCTGAGAGGGGCGGGGTCGGCGGACGTATGGGGAGGGCGAGCAGGCAGTACGCACGATCCCCGACGAAGGGCACCTCCTTGATCCCGCGACGCATTGTCCTGAGCCTCGTCGCAGGCCTCGCCTCCACGCTGCTGCTGGGCGCGTGCGGTTCCTCGAACAGCGCCGGTTCCGACAGCGCGGCCACGGCGGCCCCGGCCGCGTCGGCTCCCACGGCCACGGCGACGGCCGCCTCGACACCGGCCGCCGGCGCCACGACCACGGCGTACACCGTGACGGCCAAGGCGGTCGACGGTGTGGGCACCGTGGTCACCGACCCGAACGGAATGACCCTCTACCGCTACGACAAGGACGAGTCGAACCCGTCCAAGTGGACCTGCAAGGGCGCGTGCGTCAAGACGTGGATACCGGTGATCGTGCCGGAATCCGTGCAGACCTCGGGGGTCGACAAGAGCCTCCTCGGCACGGTCCACCGCGACGGTCAGCCACAACTCACCCTCGGTGGCTGGCCGTTGTACCGGTACGTCGGCGACACGGCGGCCGGACAGGCGAACGGCCAGGGCAAGGACGGCGAGTGGTTCGCCGTCGCCCCGTCCGGACAGAAGTCCGCGGCGACGGGCTGACGCTCGGTCCCTGCGGGTGACCTCAGTCCTTGTACTCGGGGGCGATCCGCTCCACGAGCCGCAGCAGCGCCGCCCACGCGAACTCGTACGCCTTGTCGTCCTGGAGGTCCGAACTGTCGTCCTCGCCGGTGAGTTGACGGGCAGTCAGTTCACAGACCTCGGGGCCGGGGACGACCAGCGGGGTGCCCGCCGCCGTGGCCGCGGTCTGGATCTCGCAGGCCTTGTCCAGGTAGTACATGCGCAGAAACGCCTGCGCGGGGGTCTCCCCTACGGTGAGCAGACCGTGGTTGCGCAGGATCATCGCGGGGTGGCGGCCCAAGTCGGCGACCAGGCGCCGCTGTTCGGCGAGGTTGAGGGCGACGCCCTCGTAGTCGTGGTAGCCGAGCCTGCCGTAGAACTCCATGGAGATCTGGTTGAGCGGGAGCAGGCCGTGTTCCTGGGCGGCGACCGCGCAGCCCGCCCTGGTGTGGGTGTGCAGGACGCAGTGGGCGTCGGGGCGGGCGGCGTGGACGGCGCTGTGGATGACGAACCCGGCCGGGTTGACCGGGTGTTGGGATTCCCCGACGGCGCGGCCGGACAGGTCGATCCTGACGAGGTTCGACGCCGTGATCTCCTCGAAGAGCAGGCCGTACGGGTTGATCAGGAAGTGGTGTTCGGGGCCCGGAAGGCGAACCGAGATGTGCGTGAAGATCAGGTCGGTCATCCGGAAGTGCGCCACGAGCCGGTAGACCGCGGCGAGTTCGCGGCGCAGCCGGAGTTCTTCCGTGGGGACAGTGGTGGCGTACATGGGGACCTTTCGATGAGATACGGCACGTGCGGGTGCGGGTGGGTGCGGATCGGTGCTACCGGAACAGCGGGTCAGGCCACGCTCAACTCCGGTGCGGCGGCGGCCTGTTCGCCTGCCAGGCGGCGGTGCCAGGCCTCGACCACAGCTTCCTCCGTCGGCTTGGTGAGGAGGCTGACGGCGACGTAGGCGACCAGGCCGGCCAACAGCCCGTAGTAGATGGGCTCGTTGGCGAGGAGGCCGTCGGTCACCATGAGGACGATGACCGTGGTGCCGCCCGCGACCATCGAGGCCATGGCGCCCGGGAGGTTGCCCCGCTTCCAGACGAGGCCGCCGAGAATGGGCACCAACAGGCCGCCGACGAGCAGGTTGTAGGCGACGGTGAGGGCTTCGATGACATCGCCGAGGGCGCAGGCGATGCCCATGGCGGCGACGCCGAGGACGACGATCGCGAGCCGGTTCGAGCCGATCTCGTCGTCCTGCGGACCCATTGCCGTACGGCGGCGCAGGCGGGCCCAGATGTCGTTGTTGGCGACCGTCGCCGAGGCGATCAGGGCGCCGCTCGCGGTCGACATCATCGCGGAGAGCGCGGCGGCCAGGACCAGGCCCCGGACGCCGGTGGGCAGGGCGTGCCGGACGATCGTCGCGAACGCGTCGTCGGCGCTGGCGAGTTGGGGGTACAGGGACTTGGTGGCCATGCCGATGACGGCGCCTGCCAGGGCGTAGACCAGGCAGTAGACGCCGGCGACCGTGCCGCCCCAGGACGCGACTTTGTCGGAGCGGGCGGTGAACACCCGCTGCCATATGTCCTGTCCGATGAGCATGCCGAAGGTGTAGATCAGCACGAAGGTGACGATGGTCTGGCCACCGATGGAGGTCGGGGAGAGGTAGCCGTCCGGCAGTCTGTCCGCCATCTCGGCGAAGCCACCCGCCCGGACCACGGCGATCGGCAGCAGCAGGACGAGCACGCCGAGGCTCTTGACCACGAACTGCACCATGTCGGTGAGGGTGATGGACCACATGCCGCCGAGCGCCGAGTAGCCGACGACGATCGTGCCGCCGATGACGATCGCGACCCAGCGCGGGACGTCGAACAGGACGTCGAAGACACTGGCGTACGCGATCGTCGAGGTCACCACCAGCATCAGCGTGTAGATCCACATCACCACGCCGGAGATCACGGCGGCGGTGTCGCCGTAGCGCAGGGAGAGCATCTCGGCGACGGTGTAGACCTTGAGGCGGGCGATGCGGGCGGAGAAGAAGACCGACAGGGCCAGCAGTCCGAGGCCGATCGCGAAGACCATGGCGGCGCCCGAGATGCCGTAGGTGTAGCCCAGGCGTACGCCGCCGATGGTGGAGGCGCCGCCGAGGACGACGGCGGCCATCGTGCCGGTGTACATGAGGGGGCCGAGGCGGCGGCCGGCGACCAGGAAGTCGCTCTTGGAGGCGGCGCGTCTCTTGCCCCACCAGCCGACGCCGATGATGCCCAGCAGGTATGCGGCCATGACGAAGTAGTCGACGGTCATCCGGGACCTCCGGGGGAAGGGGTGGTGCCTTGGGGAGTGGGATGACGTTATAGGCGTTCGCGCTGGCGTCGAAGTGGCGGTTCTGTCCAATATGGAGTCGCCCATTGGATGATTCCGGCAGGCCGTACGACGGCGCCGGGTCGGGAGGACGTCCCCTCATGACCGAGTCCGAGCAACCGTCCGAGCAGCCGTCCGTGCCGCTGAGCGTGCTGCTCGCCGATCCCGCCCTCGGGCTGCGCCGGATCGCCGGTCCGGCCGGGGATCAGCTGGTCAGCACGGTCGGCACGACGGAGATCGAGGACCCGTCGCCGTACCTGGTGGGCGGCGAGCTGCTCCTCACGGCCGGAGTGCGGCTGCCGGCCGACGCGGCGGGCGTCGACACGTACGTACGGCGGGTCGTCGCGGCCGGGGTGAGCGCGCTCGGGTTCGGGGTCGCACCCGTGCACGACGAGGTCCCGCCCGAGCTGGTCGCCGCGTGCGACCGCCACGGACTTCCTCTGCTACGGCTGCCGCCGGCGACCCCGTTCGTGGCGGTCGGGCAGGCCACCTACGCGGCGATCGCCGAGGTCCGCAACCGTGAGCTGCGCGAGATCTCCCGGGCCCAGTCGGCACTGGCCGCGGCCGCCGCCCGCCCGGACGCGCTGCGGGCGGTGCTCACCCAGCTCAGCGGGCACACCGGCGCCTGGGCGGTCCTGCACGACGCCCGGGGCCACGAGCTGTTCAGCGCCGGTCCCCGGCCCGCGCCGCCGACACCGGGACGGGTACGCGACCTCGCCGTGCGCACGATCGCCCGGGTCCGAACGGGCGCCGCCGGACGGCCCGTTCCGACCGCGGCGGCCGATCACCAGGGCGGCACCCATCTGACCGTGCACACCCTGCCCGGCGCGGACGGCACCGCGACGGCCCTCGCCCTCGGCCAGGCCGCCACCACTCCCCCGACCCTGGTGCAGCGCCAAGTCACCAGTACGGCAGCCGTGTTGCTGGCCCTGCTCACCAGTCCACGGCACGCCCTGGGCACGGACACGCACAGTGCGGGGGCGCTGGTACGGCTGATGCTGGGGGCGGCTCCGGCGGAGGTCGCGGGCGATCTCACGCCTGCGGGGACTTCGGAGGCGGGGCACTGGGTCGTGGTCCACGGCCGGCACTCGTCCCCGCGCTCCACTCAGGACGACGGTCCGGCCCAACTCGCCACGCTGGGAACGGCGTTGGGCACGCCTTACCTGTACATCGACGGCTCCGAGCTGAAGGCCCTGGTCGCCAGTGCACCGGACGCGCGTCCCGAAGTACCCGCGCAGGCGGCCGACTTGGGCTGGGTGCTCGGGTTCAGCACACCCGCGCCCGCCTCGGAACTGGCACACGCCGATGTCCAGGCCGGGCGGGCCCTGCAACGCGCGATCGCGGCGCAGGTGCCCGCCGTCGTCCACACCAGGGACCCGCTCACCGTCCACGGGATCGTCCCGTCCGCCGACGCCCGGGAGTTGGCCCGCATCAGGTTCGCCCCGCTCGACGGTGCCGCGTCTCCGGGTGCCGCGATCCTCCTCGACACCCTGCGAACGTGGCTGACCCTGCACGGCAGTTGGGACCGTACGGCGGCGGCCCTGCACGTCCACCGGAACACCGTGCGGCACCGTCTGGCACGGATCGCCGAACTGCTCGATGTGGACCTGCAGGACCCCGGCGTGCGGATGGAACTCTGGTTCGCCCTGCACTGGTTGCCGGACGGGGACCAGTCTTGAGGCAGGCCTAGCGGTGGCCGTCCGAGCGCTTGCGGTGGAGGGTGAAGTTCTCGAACACCGACAGGTCGCCGTTCGGCTTGTTCACGTTGTAGTAGGTGACGTGCATGCGGGTGGTGTCGCCGGGGTGGCTGCCCGGGTCGACGGTGAACGCGGCGAAGCCGTAGGGGTGTTCGGTGTCCCGGACGCCGATCCAGACCGCCTCCTCCTTGGTGTAGGTGGAGGTGCGCTTGCCGTTGGAGCCGGGGGTCGCCGAGACGGACGTGATGACCTTGCCGGTGCCGTCCTTGAAGAAGCTCTGGTTCGTGGTGCCCGAGACTCCGCCGCCGCCGAGGATCATGTGCACGGTGCCGAGGCCGGTGTCGATGTTGTCGGTGGCCGTGGAGACCGGGTTGGGGGTCAGCGTCTCGGTGCCGCTGACGACTCCGCGAACCGCCAGCGAGCGCTCGTAGTTGTGCTCGTGGCCGCAGAGGACCAGGTCGACGCCGTAGCGGTCGAAGAGGGGGCCGTACTTCTGGCGCAGGCCGAGGTCGGCGCCGTTGGCGTCCGTGGAGCTGACCATGACCTGGTGCATGGCGACGACGATCCAGTCGGTGTCGCGCGAGGCCCGGGCCGCCTTCAACTCCTTCTCCAGGAAGGAGAGTTGGCGTCCGCCGGAGTAGCCGTTGATGTAGACGTCGCCGCCGTCCTGGAGGCAGTTGTCGTCGTTCTGCAGCACGATGACCCGCACCGAGCCGGCCGTGAACGCGTAGTACAGGCCCGCGAGTTCGGCGTCGGTCTCGGTGGACGGGAGGGAGAAGTAGGCCTGGTAGGCGCCGAGTCCGATCGGGCCGTTGGCCTTCTCGATCTCGTGGTTGCCGGCCGCCGGCATCCAGGGGCGGAAGCGGGCCGAACGGGTGTTGTTGGTGAAGAAGTTGTTCCAGGTGCGCACCCGGTCGACATCGAGGTTGGCGTAGCAGAGGTCGCCGTTGAGGAGGTGGAAGAGCGGGGCGACCTGCTCGATGCCGGTGACGATGTCCTTCGTCGCGGGGGTGGAGTTCGCGTCGAGCCCGACCGTGCCGTTGGCCGCCCAGGTGACCTGCGGGGCGGACTGGTCGCCGAAGCTGGTGAAGGTGAGCGGCTTGCGTCCGCGCGGAGCGGTGCGGAACGTGCCGCTGTCGGGCGTCGCCCCGTCGTGGGTGGCGAGGTAGAGGTAGTCGGTGTCCGGGGAGAGCTTGTTCAGCGCGGCGTGGTGGACGTAGACGGTGCGGCTGGAGGTGCCGTCGACGTAGGTGACGGTGCGGGCCTTGGCGCTGGAGCCGAAGCCGTGCTCCAGCGTGCCGTAGCGCACGACGGGTCTGTTCACCGGTTTGTCGGTGATCCAGGAGACGTTCATCTGGGTGCGCGGGTCCGCGCCGAAGGTGAGGTGCAGGCCCTGGACCGGAGTCGCGCCGGAGGAGTCCGCAGTGAGGTGAAGGGCCGGGGCGGCGAGCGGTGCGGCCTGCGCCGTGCCTGCTCCCAGCAAGGGGGTGACGGCCGCGCCGGCGCCGGCCGTACCGAGGATTCCCAGCGCGTGACGGCGGCTGAACCCCTCGGACGACTGCGTCGGTTCGTCCGGTGTCTCGGTCTGTGTGGTCATGGTGCCCTCCCTGGCGAGCAGTTGAGCTGACAACGTCCGCACATTGGCGCTTCCCGGCGGCTCCCGAGTGAACAGTGCGTTGCCAGACGGTCATTGCGGCACGGGGCGTCGGCGCCGGGACGGATTCTTGCCCCGCGCTTTGCCAGGGACCGCCCCTTCGTTGACACGGACGGTCGGCCGAACGGAGGTCGGGGAGCCATTTCCGGCCACCGCCCTCGCCGCGTCACGAGCGCGTCAAGAATCGGCCCTCCGGCGTCAGACGGGCGCCAACAGGGCGATACGTCCGCTCTGTTCGGCCCTTCGATGGGACACGCAGACGTCTGTGTACGCCGAGGAGTGAGCGACGATGAGCAGTGACGGACGGGCACGTGCCGTGGTCGGAGTGAGCGGTTCGCCGGGCAGCCTGGCGGCGCTACACCGGGCGGTGCGGGAGGCCCGCCGCACCGGCGCCGAGCTGCTGGCGGTCCTCGCCTGGGAGCCGCCCGGCGGTGAACTGGCCCACGGGCGCTCGATGTTGGCGGCCCCGGCATCCCACCTCCGACGCGACGCGGCCGACCGGCTCCTCGCCGTGCTCGACACGGCCTTCGGCGAGACGGGCCCCGGGGTCCCGTTCCAAGGTCTGGTCGTCCGGGGCACGGCGGGCCGCGCCCTGGTGGAGACCGCCGACCGTCCCGACGACCTCCTGGTCATCGGCGCGGGCCCGCGCGGACCGCTGCGCGCCCTGTTCCCGTCCGTCTCCCGCTACTGCGTCGCCCACGCCGCGTGCCCGGTCCTGACGGTGCCGCCGTCGCCCCTGGAGAACGAGTTGGCCGCCCTGCACCGCCGTATCTCACTGGGGCGGGCGGTGGACGCGCGGGAGCTGACGGAGGGCGGGGCCTGACCGGCCACCCGCCCACCCCCTGCACCCGACCGACCACCGGCACCCCAGACCCGACCCGCCACCCACACCCGGGGCCCAGGTCCGACCGACCACCCGCACCGCCAAACCCGACCGACCACCCGCACCCCAGGCCCAGCCAGCCACCCGTCACCCAGCCCGACCAATCCACCCGCACCCCCGAGCCCGACAGGCCACCCGCCACCCACCCCCGTCAGCACCGCGTTATGGCTGCGGCGCTCCCCGTCAAGCATCCGTCAGCGAGGCACCCGTACCCCCGCCCGGCGGGCATAGCTTCGAGGAAGCGCCAGGTCAGACCGACCGGGCCACGCACATCGCCCTGTACAAGGAGCCGCACGATGTCTCCAGTCGAACCCGCCGGGAAGACCCCCGCTGACCCCGCCGCCGCCGAGGACCCCGAACCCGCCGAACCCGTCCCGGCCGGGCTGCTGTTCGTCCCCGTCCGGTCGGGACCCGCGGGCTGCGCGGCCCGGTTCTTCCGCACTCCCCTCGGTGGCCGTACGGCGGTCGGTTTCACCTCGGCGGCGCGGCTCGCCGCCACCCTGGGCGCCGAGCAGGCCTGCATCCGGCTCTCCGAACCCGCGCTGCGCGCGCTCGCCGCGCCGCTCGGCGTCACCGCGCTCACCGTCGACCCGCAGTTCTCCGCCCCCGCCGCCGACCGTACGGCGGCCGCCGAGCGGGAGCGGGCCAACTCCTGGCGCCGCTGGCATCCCCAGCACGTCGGTGCCCTGCGCGTGACCGGCGCCGCGGCCGTCGTCGCGTGCCTGAACCTGCTGATCGGCTGAGGAGACCCGCCCATGTCCATCCTGGACGCCCCCGTTGTCCCGGTCGCCGACACCCACGATCTGTCCGTCTGGCCCGGCTCCACCCGTCCCTCCCCCACCGACGACCTCACCGTCGGCGGTGTCCCGCTCGCCGAGGCCGCCGACCGGTTCGGCACCCCCGTCTACGTCCTCGACGAGCAGGAGATCCGCGACCGCTGCCGTACGTACCGCACGGCGTTCCCGGACGCCGACGTCGTCTACGCGGCGAAGGCGTTCCTGTGCCGGGCGATGGCCCACTGGGTGCGGGAGGAGGGGCTCGGCCTCGACGTCTGCTCGGCCGGTGAGCTCGCGCTGGCCGTCACCACCGGCTTCCCGCCGGAGCGGATCGTGCTGCACGGCAACGCCAAGAGCCCGGAGGACCTGCGCACCGCGCTCCGCCTCGGGGTCGGCCGAATCGTCGTCGACAGCACCTCGGAGATCGCCCGGCTGGCCGCGATCACCCCCGCCGACAGCCGCCAGAAGGTCATGGTGCGGGTCGTACCCGGCATCGCGGCCGGCGCACACACGAAGATCCGCACCGGCACCGACGACCAGAAGTTCGGCCTCTCCATCACCGACGGCTCCGCGCAGCACGCCGTGACCCGCATCCTCGACCAGCCGCACCTCGAACTCGTGGGCCTGCACTGCCACATCGGCTCGCAGATCGCGACGACGAAGCCGTACGTGTCCGCGGTACGGCGCATGGTCGGGCTGTTGGCCCGCATCCGCGACCAACACGGCGTCACGCTCCCGCAGTTGGACATCGGCGGCGGCCACGCCATCGCCTACCGCCCCGGCGAGGAACGCCTCGACATCCCGGTCCTCGCGGGCCGCGTCCGCGCCGAGTTGGAGGACGGCTGCGCCCGCGCGGGCCTGCCCGTACCCCGGCTCACCCTCGAACCGGGCCGGGCGATCGTCGGCCCCGCCGGGGTCGCCGTGTACCGGGTCCTGGCCGTGAAGCGCACCGTCGACCGCACCTTCGTCGCGGTCGACGGCGGCATGAGCGACAACCCGAGGCCCGCGCTCTACGGCGTGCGCTACGCACCCCGGCTCATCGGCCGCCCGGCGACCGCGCCGCCCCGCCTGGTCACCGTCGTGGGCAGGCACTGCGAGGCGGGCGACATCCTCGCGGACGAGGTGGCGCTCCCGGGCGACGTACGCCCCGGGGACCTCCTCGCCGTACCGGCGGCCGGCGCGTACCACCTGTCCATGGCGTCCGGCTACAACCTCGTCGGCCGCCCGCCGGTCGTCGCGGTGGCCGACGGCATCGCGCGGGTGCTGGTCCGCCGCGAGTCGCTGGACGACATGAACCGCAGGGACATCGGGCTGTAGCCCCTGGCAGGGAGGGCAGCACAGGGCCGGGGATGTGGTCTAGACCGCGTGGAGAGGTTAAGGTCACAGCCACGTCCTCTGCTGCCCACCTGCACATTTGCCCTAGCATCCGAGCATGACGGTCCTGCCCGACGACGGGCTCTCGCTGGCCGCCGAGTTCCCTGACGCGACTCATGAGCAGTGGCAACGCCTGGTCGAAGGCGTACTGCGCAAGTCGGGCAAGGAAGTCTCGGGCGCCGCAGCGGAAGACGCCCTGTCCACCTCGCTGGAGGACGGACTCCGTGCCCGTCCTCTGTACACAGCCGACGACTCCGCGCCCGAGCCCGGCCTCCCCGGATTCGCCCCCTTCGTCCGGGGCGGCCGCGCCGAGGGCAACACGCTCGGCGGCTGGGACGTACGCCAGCGGCACACGACCGCCGACAACGCCGCGGTCCTCGGCGAGCTGGAGAACGGCGTCACCTCGCTGTGGCTGGTCACGGGCGAGCGCGGCATCCCGGTCGCGTCCCTCGGCGCCACCCTCGAAGGCGTCTATCTCGACCTGGCGCCCGTCGCCCTCGACGCGGGCGGCGAAGTCGAGCCCGCGGCAAGCGAGTTGCTACGGCTGTACGAGGAGCGGGGCGTCGCGCCCGAAGCCGCCCGCGGCACCCTCGGCGCCGACCCGCTGGGCTTCGCGGCCCGCACCGGGAACGAGGGCTTCCCCTTCGCGCCCGTGGCCGCACTCGCCCGGCGCTGCGCCGAGGGGTACCCGCGGCTGCGCGCGCTGACCGTGGACGCGCTGCCGTACCACGAGGCCGGCGGTTCGGCGGCGCAGGAGCTGGGCGCCTCGCTGGCGACCGGTGTCGCCTATCTGCGGGAGCTGACCGAGGCGGGCCTGAGCGTCGAACAGGCCGTGGGCCAGCTGGAGTTCAGGTACGCGGCGACGGCCGACCAGTTCCTCACCATCGCCAAGCTGCGCGCGGCGCGCAGGCTGTGGGCACGCGTGACCGAGGTGTGCGGGGCGCCGAGCGGGCAGACGCAGCACGCGGTGACCTCGCCGGTGATGATGTCCCGCCGCGACCCGTGGGTGAACATGCTGCGCACGACGGTCGCGACGCTGGCCGCCGGGGTGGGCGGCGCCGAGTCCGTCACTGTGCTGCCCTTCGACCACGCGCTGGGCCTGCCGGACGCGTTCGCGCGCCGGATCGCCCGCAACACCTCGACGATCCTGGTCGAGGAGTCCCATCTGTCCCGGGTGATCGACCCGGCGGGCGGCTCCTGGTACGTGGAGCGCCTCACGGACGAACTCGCCCACGCGGGCTGGGAGTTCTTCCAGCACATCGAGCAACAGGGCGGCCAGGCAGCCGCGTTGCGCTCCGGCAGCCTCCGTGAGGACCTCGCCACGACCTGGGCGGCCCGCAGCGCGAAACTCGCCAAGCGCCGCGAACCCATCACCGGCGTAAGCGAGTTCCCGAACCTGACCGAACGCCTCCCGGAGCGCGCCCCCGCTCCCACGGAACCCTCCGGCGGCCTGCCGCGCGTGCGCCGCGACGAGGCGTACGAAGAGTTGCGCGCCCGCTCCGACGCCCATCTCGCGGCGACCGGCTCCCGGCCGCGGATCTTCCTGGCGGCGCTCGGCCCGGCCGCCGCGCACACCGCCCGCCTCTCCTTCGCGTCGAACCTGTTCCAGGCGGGCGGCATCGAGCCCGTCACCGGGGGCGAGTTCGCGGACAGCGGGGCCACCGAGGCCTGCCTGTGCTCCAGCGACGCGCTCTACGAGGAGCAAGCGGCGTCGGTCGCCGGGGAGTTGAGGTCGGCCGGTGCCGGGCACGTGTTCCTCGCGGGCCGTCCCGGGCAGTACTCCGGTGTCGACGCCTACGTCTTCGCGGGCTGCGACGCCGTAGCCGTACTCTCCGCCACCCTCGACCGCATGGGAGTGTCCTGATGGCAGCGATCGGGCGCATCCCCGACTTCTCCGGGATCGAGCTGGGCACCCCGGCCACCGAAGCCGGTACCGGCACCGGCACCGGCACCGACGAGTGGCGTGACGCCGTCAAGAAGGCGGCCGACGGCGACGACCTCTTGTGGGAGACCCCGGAGGGCATCGCGGTCAAACCCCTGTACACGGGGCACGACTTGGAGGGCCTGGACTTCCTCGCCACCTACCCGGGCATCGCGCCGTATCTGCGCGGCCCGTACCCGACGATGTACGTCAACCAGCCCTGGACGATCCGCCAGTACGCGGGTTTCTCCACGGCCGAGGAGTCCAACGCCTTCTACCGCCGCAACCTGGCGGCCGGTCAGAAGGGCCTCTCCGTCGCCTTCGACCTGCCCACGCACCGGGGTTACGACAGCGACCACCCGCGCGTGACCGGTGACGTCGGCATGGCGGGCGTGGCGATCGACTCGATCTACGACATGCGCCAGCTCTTCGACGGCATCCCGCTGGACAAGATGACCGTGTCGATGACGATGAACGGCGCGGTACTTCCGGTGCTGGCGCTCTACATCGTGGCGGCGGAGGAACAGGGCGTACCGCCCGAGAAGTTGGCCGGGACCATCCAGAACGACATCCTCAAAGAGTTCATGGTCCGCAACACCTACATCTATCCGCCGAAGCCGTCGATGCGGATCATCTCCGACATCTTCGCCTACACCTCGCAGCGGATGCCCCGCTACAACTCGATCTCCATCTCCGGCTACCACATCCAAGAGGCGGGCGCGACGGCCGACTTGGAGCTGGCGTACACCCTCGCGGACGGCGTGGAGTACATCCGGGCGGGCCGCGAGGCGGGGATGGACGTGGACGCGTTCGCCCCCCGACTGTCCTTCTTCTGGGCGATCGGCATGAACTTCTTCATGGAGATCGCGAAGCTGCGCGCGGCCCGTCTCCTCTGGGCCAAGCTGGTCAAGCAGTTCGACCCGCAGAACGCCAAGTCCCTCTCCCTGCGCACCCATTCACAGACCTCGGGCTGGTCACTGACCGCACAGGACGTGTTCAACAACGTGACGCGTACGGCTGTGGAGGCCATGGCGGCCACGCAGGGCCACACGCAGTCGCTGCACACCAACGCCCTGGACGAGGCCCTCGCGCTGCCCACCGACTTCTCGGCGCGCATCGCCCGCAACACCCAGCTCCTCATCCAGCAGGAGTCCGGCACAACGCGCGTGATCGACCCGTGGGGCGGCAGCGCGTACGTCGAGAAGCTGACCTACGACCTCGCCCGTCGCGCCTGGCAGCACATCGAGGAGGTCGAGGCGGCGGGCGGCATGGCCAAGGCCATCGACGCGGGCATCCCGAAGCTGCGCATCGAGGAGGCCGCGGCCCGCACCCAGGCCCGCATCGACTCCGGCCGCCAGCCGGTCATCGGCGTCAACAAGTACCGGGTGGAGACCGACGAGCAGATCGACGTGCTCAAGGTCGACAACTCCTCCGTCCGCACCCAACAGATCGAGAAACTACGGCGGTTGCGCGCGGAACGCGACGAACAGGCCACCCAGGACGCGCTGCACGCCCTGACCCGGGCGGCGGGCGGTGAGGGCAACCTCCTGGAGCTGGCGGTGAACGCGGCCCGCGCGAAGGCGACGGTCGGCGAGATCTCCGACGCGCTGGAGAAGGTGTACGGGCGGCACGCGAGCCAGATCCGTACGATCGCCGGTGTGTACCGCACCGAAGCAGGCGACTCCCCGTCCGTGGAGCGCACCCGCACCCTCGTGGCCGGGTTCGAGGAGTCCGAGGGTCGCCGCCCCCGCATCCTGGTCGCCAAGATGGGCCAGGACGGCCACGACCGCGGCCAGAAGGTGATCGCCACCGCCTTCGCCGACCTCGGCTTCGACGTCGACGTCGGCCCGCTGTTCCAGACCCCGGGCGAGGTGGCCCGCCAGGCCGTGGAGGCGGACGTCCACATCGTCGGGGTCTCGTCCCTCGCCGCCGGACACCTCACCCTCGTACCGGCGTTGAAGGAATCGCTCGCCGAGGAGGGCCGCGAGGACATCATGATCGTCGTCGGCGGGGTCATCCCACCCCAGGACGTCCCCACCCTCCTGGAGATGGGCGCGGCGGCCGTGTTCCCGCCCGGGACGGTGATCCCGGACGCGGCCTACGACCTCGTACAACGCTTGGCCGCCGACCTCGGGCACACCCTGTGATCGAGCTCGACACCTATGTGAAGGGCGTACTCGACGGCAAGCGGGCCCTGGTGGCCCGTGCCATCACCCTGGTCGAGTCGACCAAGCCCCAACACCGGGTCATGGCCCAGCAGTTGCTGACCGAACTCCTCCCCCACAGCGGCCAGGCCCGCCGGATCGGCATCAGCGGCGTACCGGGCGTAGGCAAGTCGACCTTCATCGACGCGTTCGGCACATTGCTGACCTCGCAGGGCTTCCGGGTCGCGGTCCTCGCCGTGGACCCCTCCTCCAGCCGCACAGGCGGTTCGATCCTCGGCGACAAGACCCGCATGGAACGCCTGGCCGTGGACCCGGCCGCCTTCGTCCGCCCCTCCCCCACCGCCGGCACGCTGGGCGGCGTCGCGAAGGCGACCCGCGAGTCCATCGTGGTGATGGAGGCGGCGGGCTACGACGTCGTCCTCGTCGAGACGGTGGGCGTAGGTCAGTCGGAGACAGCGGTGGCCAACATGGTCGACTCCTTCCTGTTGTTGACGCTGGCCCGCACAGGCGACCAACTCCAGGGCATCAAGAAGGGCGTCCTGGAGTTGGCGGACGTCATCGCGGTCAACAAGGCGGACGGCCCGCACGAGCGAGACGCGAAGAGCGCGGCCCGCGAACTGGCGGGCGCCCTAAGGCTGATGCACCCCGTCGACGCGGCCTGGACCCCACCGGTCCTCAGTTGCAGCGCCCGGGAAGGCACCGGCCTGGACACGGTCTGGGAGCGTCTGGAACAACACCGCTCACTGCTGGACTCCTCCGGCCGCCTGGCCGCGAAGCGCAGCGAGCAGCAGGTGGACTGGACGTGGACGATGGTCCGCGAGGAGCTGCTGGGCAGCCTGCGCTCCGATCCGACGGTACGTGCGCTGGCTCCGAACCTCGAACGCCAGGTACGCGAAGGCGAGTTGACGGCGACCTTGGCGGCAGAGGAAATCCTGCGAGCCTTCACATCCCGGGGCCCCGGATCTACCTAGGGGCGCGGGGAACTGCGCGACCAGCCCCCACCGGCCCGCAGACAAAAAATCGACGCACCCACCCCACACCCTTTAGGCTGGCCACGCAGCTGGTTCGCCCCGTCAGCCAGACGGAACGCGTCGCAAGAGGGAACCCGGTGAAATTCCGGGACTGCCCCGCAGCGGTAAGCAGGAACGACCGCCGTCATACGCACTGGGCCCACAACAGGACCTGGGAAGCGACGGCCAGTAGGTGACCTCCGGTCCAAACGGAGGCCGTGCCCGCAAGTCCGAAGACCTGCCACCTGCCCGCACGCGAAGCATTCGCGCGCGGAATCCCGGTGACCTCGTGGGCGGGTCGGCGTACACATCGGCGGTCACGACAACCGCCCGATCTGACGTTCCTTCGCGCCCCCGTCCCCCACCGGGACCTCAGGGATACATCTCGCGAAGGAGAGTTCCGTGACAACAAAGTCCGCGGCAGCCCGGGCAACCGTCCACGGCTACCCCCGCCAGGGCAGGGGCCGGGAACTGAAGAAGGCCATCGAGGGCTACTGGAAGGGCCGCGTCGACGCGGACGCCCTCCGGACCACCGCCGCCGACCTGCGCCGCACCAACTGGCAGCACCTGACGGACGCCGGCATCCACGAGGTACCGACCGGCGACTTCTCGTACTACGACCACGTCCTGGACACCACCGTCATGGTCGGCGCGATCCCCGAACGCCACCGCGCCGCCGTCGAACTCGACGCGCTGGACGGCTACTTCGCGATGGCGCGCGGCACACAGGACGTGGCGCCGCTGGAAATGACGAAGTGGTTCGACACCAACTACCACTACCTCGTGCCCGAGTTGCGCCCGGACACGGTCTTCACCACCAACTCCACCAAGCAGGTCTCGGAGTTGAAGGAGGCCCTCGCCCTCGGCCTGACCGCCCGCCCGGTACTGGTCGGCCCCATCACCTACCTCCTGCTCGCCAAGCCCGCCCCCGGCGTCTCCGCGGACTTCGACCCGCTGACCCTCCTGGACCGGCTGCTCCCCGTGTACGCCGAGGTCCTCGCCGACCTCCGCGCGGCGGGCGCGGAATGGGTACAGCTCGACGAACCCGCCCTCGTCCAGGACCGCACCCCGGCCGAACTGAACGCCACGACCCGCGCCTACCGCGACCTCGGCGCCCTCACGGACCGACCGAAGCTGCTGGTCGCCTCGTACTTCGACCGGCTCGGCGATGCCCTGCCGGTGCTCGCGAAGGCACCCGTGGAGGGCCTCGCCCTGGACTTCACCGAGTCCGCCGCAGCCAACCTGGACGCCCTCGCCGCAGTCGGCGGGCTCCCCGGCAAGCGGCTGGTCGCAGGGGTGGTCAACGGCCGCAACGTCTGGGTCAACGACCTCACCAAGTCCCTTGCCACATTGGGCACGTTGCTCGGTCTCGCCGACCGGGTCGACGTGGCCGCGTCCTGCTCACTCCTCCACGTGCCGCTGGACGCGGCCGCCGAGCGGGACATCGAGCCGCAGATCCTGCGCTGGCTCGCGTTCGCGCGGCAGAAGACGTCCGAGATCGTCACGCTCGCCAAGGGCCTGGCGCAGGGCACCGACACGATCGCCGCCGAACTCGCCGCCAACCGCGCCGACTTGGCCTCCCGAGCCGGTTCGGCCCTCACCAGCGACCCCGCCGTACGGGCCAGGGCCGCCGCCGTCACCGACGTGGACGCCCGCCGCTCCCAGCCGTACGCCGAGCGGACAGCGGCCCAGCGCGCGCACCTCGGGCTGCCGCCGCTGCCGACGACCACGATCGGGTCGTTCCCGCAGACCGCCGAACTCCGCACCGCGCGGGCCGACTTGAGGGCGCGGCGGATCGACGCGGCCGGATACGAGGAGCGGATCAGGGCCGAGATCCAGGAGGTGATCTCGTTCCAGGAGAAGACGGGCCTGGACGTCCTCGTGCACGGCGAGCCCGAACGCAACGACATGGTCCAGTACTTCGCCGAGCAGCTCACCGGGTACCTTGCCACGCAGCACGGCTGGGTCCAGTCCTACGGCACCCGTTACGTCCGCCCGCCGATCCTGGCCGGAGACATCTCCCGCCCCGAGCCGATGACGGTGCGCTGGACGACGTACGCCCAGTCGCTCACCTCGCGCCCGGTCAAGGGCATGCTCACCGGGCCGGTCACCATGCTCGCCTGGTCCTTCGTCCGCGACGACCAACCGCTCGGCGACACTGCCCGACAGGTCGCCCTCGCCCTGCGCGACGAGGTCAACGACCTTGAGGCGGCCGGGACTTCGGTCATCCAGGTCGACGAGCCCGCCCTGCGCGAGACCCTCCCGCTGCGCGCGGCGGACCGGGAGGCGTATCTCGCCTGGGCCACCGAGGCGTTCCGGCTGACCACCTCCGGTGTCCGGCCAAAGACACAGGTCCACACGCACATGTGCTACGCCGAGTTCGGCGACATCGTGCAGGCCATCGACGACCTCGACGCGGACGTCATCAGCCTGGAGGCGGCCCGTTCGCACATGCAGGTCGCGCGTGAACTGGCCGAGCACGGTTATCCGCGCGAGGCGGGACCGGGTGTCTACGACATCCACTCCCCGCGCGTGCCGAGTGCTGCCGAGGCGGCGGCCTTGCTGCGCAAGGGACTTGAGGCGATTCCGGCGGAGCGGCTGTGGGTGAACCCGGACTGCGGTCTGAAGACGCGCGGCTGGCCGGAGACCCGAGCTTCGCTGGAGAACCTGGTCGGGGCGGCCCGCACGGTGCGTGAGGAGCTGGCTGGTTCCTGATCCGATGGTGGCGGGGGCGGCGGGGAGGACGTCCTCCCCGCCGCCCCCGCCCTGAGGTGCGTGGGAGACGATGACCCGCACAGCCCGCAGAACTGGAGCGACGAAGTGACCAGCCGCATCACCTTGATCTCGCCGGCGATGAACCGGTCCCTGCGGGAGACCCGGTTCGACGACGGCGCCTCACTCGACCCGCGCGGTACGGCCCGTGCCGAGTCCCTCGCCGGTTCGCTCCGGGCGGCCGACCGGGTGCTGGTCTCTCCCACCACGCGCTGCCGGGAGACGGCGTCCGCCCTCGGCCTGGCGGCCGTGGAGGAGCCCGAGTTGGCGGGGCTGGACATGGGGCGTTGGCGCGGTCTGACGCTCGACGAGGTGATGATCCGGGAGCCGGACGCGATGATGTCCTGGCTGACGGACCCGGACGCGATGTCCCATGGCGGGGAGTCGGTGCGGGCGTTGTGCGAGCGGGCGGCCCGATGGCTGGAGGCAGCCGCGGAGTTCGAGGGCAGGACCATCGCCGTGGTCGAGCAGGAGTTCGTACGGGCGCTGGCGGTCACGATCCTCGACGCGCCCGGGCCCGCTTTCTGGCGGCTCGACGTACGGCCGTTGACCGCGACCGAACTCAGCGGGCATGCCGGACGATGGAATCTTCAACTCGGGCGGGTGTTGATCCCGGAGGCCGCGGACCGGTGAGGCAGTAGGGCTCGCGAATCGGCAGTGACCCTTGGTCCGGCCACCCTCGCCCCGCTATACACTCAGAGTATAATCGTTGTGTATAGTCCCGGCATGCCATCACTGAGTGCTCTGTGCAAGAAGAGGGAAAGACCCCGGGCCGGGTTGCGTGCCGTCGGCATGTTTGTGGCGGTTGCCGTGCTGGGGCTGGGGTCGAGCGGGTGTACCAGGCTCGACACGACCGCGCCGGCCGCCGCCCGGGCCGAGGCCGCGTCCGCCACCGCGCGGGTCGGGTTCGGGACGGTCGACTGTCGGGAGGCGAAGTGCATCGCGCTGACCTTTGACGCCGGGCCCAGTGAGAACTCGGCGCGGTTGCTCGACATCCTGAAGGAGAGGCACGTCCCGGCGACCTTCTTCCTGCTCGGCAAGCGGCACATCGAGAAGTACCCGGAGCTGGTCGAGCGGATGGCGGCCGAGGGGCACGAGGTGGCCAGTCACACCTGGGACCACAAGATCCTGACCCGAATATCCCCCGCGCAGATACGCGACGAACTGGTCCGCACGGACGACGCGATAGAGCGGATCACCGGCAGGCGGCCCACGCTGATGCGCCCGCCGCAGGGCCGTACCGACGACGAAGTGCACAAGATCTGCCGGGAGTTGGGCCTCTCGGAGGTGCTGTGGAGCGTCACCGCCAAGGACTACGCGACCACCGACTCCGCGCTGATCACCAAGCGCGTCCTCGCCCAGGCCTCCCGCGACGGCATCATCCTGCTGCACGACCTGTACCAGGGCACCGTGCCCGCCGTACCCGGGATCATCGACGCGCTGAAGGAGCGCGGGTACGTGTTCGTGACCGTGCCGCAGCTCCTCGCGCCCGGGAAGGCGGAGCCGGGGAAGGTGTACCGGCCCTGAGTCACCAGGTCAGGTGCAGGGCGTACGGGGAGCGGTGGATCATCGTCGGGCGCATGGTGACCGGACGGTCCGGTGCCAGCCGTAGGCCTGGGAGGCGGGTCGTCAACTCCTCCAGGGTGAGGCGGAGTTGCTCGCGGGCCAGTTGGGAGCCGGGGCAGCTGTGCACGCCGAAGCCGAAGGCCAGGTGGCGGGTCGGGGTGCGGGTGATGTCGAAGGTGTCGGCGCGGGCGTGGCGTTCCTCGTCGCGGTTGGCCGCGCCGAAGGCTACGAACAGCGTTGCCCCGGCGGGGAGTTCGGTACCGGCGAGGACGACCGGCCGGGTGGTGACCCTGCGGAAGCCCTGGAGCGCGGTGTCGTAGCGGGCGGCCTCCTCGATCGCGGCGGGGATGCGATCGGGTTCGGCGCAGAGCAGCTCCCACTGGTCCCGGTGACGGAGGAGATGCAGGACGGTCGTGCCGATGAGCGCGGTGGTGGTGAGGTGACCGGCGATGAGCAAGTTCTGGAGATGGGCGACGAGTTCGTGCCTGTGCTCCAGGGTGAGGTCGCCGTCCTCCTCGCCCGTCACCGAGGCGATCAGTTCCGTGCCGAGGTCCTGGCGGGGGTGCGCGTGCCGCTCCCGCACGTAGCGGTCGAGGATGTGCTGCATCGCGACGACGTCCTCGGCCGCGGCGATCTGCTCGTCCTCCTCCAGCGGGCGGAAGAGCAACTCCTCGGCGCGGTGGCCCCCGTGGACGACTCCGGGCACGTCGGCGGGGGCCAGGCCGACGATCCTGCCGACGACCTCGCCGGGGAGCCGTCTGGCGTACGCCGACATCAACTCGACGTGCCCGTGCTCGCGTTGCCCGTCCGCGAACGTGTCCACCAGGGCCGCGGCGCGCTCGGCCGCGTACGGCAGGACCGCCGCGACCCGGGACGGCGAGAGGCCGCGGACGATCGGTGCGCGCAGCTGCTGGTGCCGCGCGCCGTCCGCGGTGACGACGACGGGCCGTCCGCCGAACCCGCCGCCGAGGACGGCGAGCGCGGCGGGCGTCGGCAGCACGTCGGGGCGTAGGGCCATCGCCGAGGAGAAGTCCTCGGGGCTGCGCAGGACTTCGCGTACGTCGGTGTCCCGGGAGACGAGCCAGGCGTCGAGTTCCGCGAGGTGGGTGAGGCCCTCGGTCTGCCGTGCCCGGGTGTAGGCCGGGTACGGGTCGCGCTGCAAGTCGTCGAGTCTGGCGTGCAGTTCGCGGTCCACGGGACACCCTCCGGCCGATGGCGTGATGCGGTGCGGGGTGGTGCGTGCAGGTCGCGCTCATCGTGCCGTAGGGGGGTGCGGGTGCGGTAGGGAACTTCCGGGCAGAGCGGCCCGGTTGGTCAGAAGACGACCGTCCAACCCTCCCGTGCCGCTTGGTCCGCCGTGTAGGAAACGCCGTGCACCTTCAGGCCGTTCGCGTCGAGGAGAGTGATCTCGCCGCCCTGGTTGCCGAGTTGGACGCCGTCGGTGAGGGGGACGAGGAGGGTGGCGCCGGCGGCGAGGGGGCCGGGCGGTACCGCGCAGGAGTGGCCGAGGCGGTCCCGGACGCGCCAGCCGGTGGGGTCGAGCGGGTCGGGTGAGGCGTTGAGGAGCGTGACGCTCTCCGGCTCGGGTGCCGGGCCGCGCGGGTTGACCAGGGCCGCCACGACGCGGACGGGCTGGCTGCCGGGGTCGGGGCGCGAACCGTCGGTGCCGTCCAGGGTGTGGCCGGTGGTGTCGTCGGTGTGCCAGGACTGGCTCTGGAAGGCGAGGAAGATGCCGACCCAGCGGGACTGTGCCGGGAAGTGGATGAGGAGGCCGCCGTCCTGCCAGACCCCGTCGTCACCGCTGAACCGGCGGCTGTTGCCCTGGTTCATGTGGATGTCGTGGACGCCGTTGCCCGGCAGGAAGCCGAACACCTTGTCCTTGACGGTCGGTTCGGGGCCGAAGCGCTCGCCGAAGACGTAGAGCCGGGCGTCCGGGTCGTCCACCGCGCGGCGTACGTAGTGGTCGAGGAGGTCGGCGAGGTCGTTGTCGGGGCCGCTCGCGTCCGGCGGGAGGGTGCGGAGCCGCGCCGGGTCGAAGAGGTTGCCGCGCACGAAGTCGAGGTTCGGGCCGCCGGGTCCGGGCAGCAGCGTGTTCCAGCCGCTCGGGAGGCCCTCCAGGCGGGCGGTGAGCGGGTGTTGGAAGTCCTCGTCGACGAGATAGAGCAGCTCGGAGGGCTGTTCCGCCGACAGGACGTTGACCGCGGCCCGGAAATGCGTTCCCGCGTCGTCCGTGAGATGGATCTGGTAGTGCGGTGTACCGGCGGCGCCCTCGCGCCTCGTGTCCACCGCGCGCGTGATCAGTACGCCGTAGGCCTTCAGTGGCATGGCGGTCAACTCCCCCTGCGGGCAGGCGGGATGCCCGCCCATGAGGGAAAGCGTAGGGGGGAGGCGTCCCCTCCGGCCGGGACGCGGGGAAATTCGGGGCGGCTGTCCGGTGTACGTCTCCGTATCTATGAGCCGCTAGGCCATGGGTGTGAGCCGGCGATGAAAGTACCGCTGATCAAGAAGCGTTCTCTACGATCCATACATGGTCAACTTCCGTCTCGAACGTACGGCTCCGCTTCCCCTTGAGGAGGCGTGGCGCCGGTTGACGGAGTGGCCACGCCACGCCGATGTCGTCCCGCTGACCCGGGTCACCGTGGTCACTCCCCCGCCGACCCGCGAGGGCACGGTCTTCGTGGCCCGCTCCGGGCTCGGCCCGCTCGGTTTCGACGACCGGATGGAGGTCACGGTGTGGCGCCCGCCGACGGAGGACGAGCCGGGTCTGGTCCGCCTGGAGAAGCGGGGGCGGGTCGTCACGGGCTGGGCGGAGATCGAGGTGCGGCCGGGGCCGGGGGGCCGTAGCCGCGTGGTGTGGGAGGAGGAGCTGGCGGTCCGCTTCCTGCCGGGGTTCTTCGACCGGCCGCTGAGGTGGGCGGCACGGTCGATGTTCGGGCGGGCGGTGAACGCGCTGCTGAGACGGGCGTGATGCGGCCGGTCCTCAGGGAGTCAGCCCTAGGGAGCCAGTCCTTAGGGAGCCAGTCCTTAGGGAGTCAGTCCTTACGGCCGGTCACCGCGACCGTCACGCCCAAGCCGATCATCGTGAGCCCGCCGACCCCGCCCACCGCGGAGAGCCGGCGCGGTGAGCGGGCGAACCAGTCCCTGGCCGTGGACGCGACCAGCCCCCACACGCTGTCCGAGGCCACGGCGATGAGGTTGAAGACCAGGCCGAGCAGCAGCATCTGGCTGGTGACATGGCCCTGTTCGCGGTCCACGAACTGAGGCAGTACGGCGGCGAAGAACACGATGGTCTTGGGATTGGCCACCCCGACGGCGAACCCCTCCCACAGCGTGCGCAGGCCACTGTGCGGGGGCGCCTCCTCCCCGGCGAACACGGCCCGCAGCGACCCGCGTTGACGCCACGCCTTGACCCCGAGGTACACCAAGTACGCGGCGCCGGCGAGCTTCAGTGCCGTGAAGACCAGCACCGAGCGTTCCACCAGCGAACCGACGCCGAGCGCGACCGCGACGACGAGCAGATAGGCGCCGAGGGTGTTGCCGACGACGGTGGTCAGCGCGGCCCGGCGGCCGTGGGCCAGCGCCCGCCCGATCACGAACAGCACGCTGGGGCCGGGGACGATGATCAGCAGGAAGGACAGCGCCGCGAAGGCGGCAAGTCGGTCGGTGGACACCATGGGGCCATGGAAGATGGGGGTGCCCCGGGACCGCAACTCATTTCCGGGTGCCCCGAGGCCGACGCCCCGTACTCATTCCCGGGTGCCCCGAGGGCGATGCCCGGTGAGTGGAGCGAACGCCCTAGTGTGATGGCTCTGAACGGCCCATCCGGGCACGGGAATCAGGAAAGGTGACCGGCGAATGTCGCTTCGCCCCGGGGACACGGAGTCGATAGGCGGATACGCGCTGGTCGACCGGCTCGGCAGCGGCGGGATGGGTGTCGTGTACCTCGGGCGCTCGGCCTCGGGCCGGCAGGTCGCGGTCAAGGTCGTGCACGCCCAGTACGCGCTGGACGAGGAGTTCCGGGCCCGCTTCCGGCAGGAGATCGCCGCCGCCCGCCGGGTGAGCGGAGCGTTCACCGCTCCCGTCGTGGACGCCGACCCGGACGCCGAACTCCCCTGGATGGCCACGCTCTACGTGCCCGGCCGCACGCTGGCCGAAGTCGTCCAGAAGGACGGCCCGTTGGACGGCCAAGCCCTGCGCACCCTGGCGCTGGGACTGGTCGAGGCACTGCGGGACATCCATCAAGCGGGCGTCGTGCACCGGGACTTGAAGCCGAGCAATGTGCTGCTCGCCGAGGACGGCCCCCGCGTCATCGACTTCGGTATCTCCCGCGCCGCCGACAACCAGACCCTCACCGTCACCGGGCGGCTGATCGGCACCCCGCCCTTCATGTCCCCGGAGCAGTTCGCCGCGCCCCGGGACGTCACGGCCGCCTCGGACGTCTTCTCGCTCGGCTCGCTCCTCGTCTACGCGGCCACCGGCAACCGCGCCTTCGACGGCGCCAGCCCGTACCTGACGGGCTATCAAGTCATGCATGAGCAGCCGAGGTTGGACGGTGTGTCCGAGCCGCTGCGGAGCATCGCCGAGCGCTGCCTCGACAAGGACGCGGCGGCCCGTCCCCAACTGGCCGAACTGCAGGGTATGTTGCTGACCCTGCCCGAGGGCGAGACCGGGTCCCGGTCCGGGTCCGCCACGGCGGCGGATCTCCCGAGAACCGAACGTCCCCGCCCGCCCGCTCCGGCGACCGTCCCCGACAATGGGCAACACCCGCGCCGGTCCCGGCGACTCGTCATCGCCCTCGCCACCGCACTCGCCGTCACCACCCTCGGTCTGAGCACTCTGCACTGGCTGTCGGACGAGGGCACGGACCCTGGCTCGCCCGCCGCGTCCACGTCCTCCTCGTCCCCCGCCGCCGTATCGCTGCCCAGCGGCTGGAAGCCATGGCGGGCGAGCCTGCTCACCTCCCAGACCGGCGATCCCCTCGACTACACCCAGTCCGGCTGTCTGGCGGGCGACAGCACCACCGTGTACTGCGCCGGTACGGGCGCCACGGTCACCGCGCTGGACGCCGCCTCGGGCCGGGTCCGCTGGCGGTCGGGCACCAGCCCCGAGACCGCACTCCCCGTCGGTGTCCGGGACGGGCGCGTCTACACGTACGTCAAGCCCGACTCGAACGACACCTTCATCACCCGGCGCCTGGTCGCCCTGGACGCGAAGAACGGCACCCAGCTGTGGATCCACCCGATCAGGGACGACACGGACCCCGTCCTGTTCGACGGCGGGATCCTGGCGATGGACGTGGGCGCGACGAAGTTCGTGGCCTACGACGCGTCGGGCCGCCGGCTGTGGAGCGCACCCATCTGGTCGAACCTCGGGAACTCCTGCACTCCGACGGTCCTGGGCGGCGCCCCGTACGCCCTCTGCACGGTCGAGGACGATCCCTCCCAGGGCGACTTCGTCCTGATCCGCCTCGACCCCGCCACCGGCGCACAGCGGAAGGTCGCCGAACTCCCCACGGGGGCTTGGCCGTTGGGCGTCGGCAAGGGCCGGCTGCTGTTCCTCGCGCCGAAGCTGGCGCCGGAGGTCTTCGGCAGCGGCCCGGACCAGCTGTACACCGCCCTGGACCGGGTGAACCCGAGCACCGGCACGATCGAGCGGATCTCCCTGCCGGCCGGCACTCGCGGTACGGCCACCCTGGTCAAGGACGTGATCTACCTCGTCCGGCCGAACGGCACGGTCACCGCCGTCCGCGCGACCGACGGCAAGCGGCTCTGGCAGCGGGAGACGGACACCGAGAACCTGTCGACGCCGGTGTTCTCGGCGAAGTTCAACACCCTTTACTTCTCGAACCAGTTCGGCCGCCTGCTGGCTCTGGACCGGAGCACCGGAGCCGTCAAGTGGCGTACGTCCGCGCTGGCGAACGCCGGCGACTCGACGGACGACACCACGCCGTACGTCGTCCTCGTCAAGGACTCGATCGTGGCTGTGGCGGGCGACACGGCCTTTTCAGCCCGTCCCCGCTGAACCGTTCAGGCCACCGACCCGATCCTTCCCGTGGGCAGCGCCGTCGCGTCGTGATGGATGGGCGTGTGCGCCCCGGTGAGTGAAACGCCGCTGCCGCCACGCCGGTTGGCGACGATCTCCGCGGCGATCGACAGGGCCGTCTCCTCGGGCGTACGCGCGCCGAGGTCGAGCCCGATCGGGGACCTGAGCCGCGCCAACTCCATTTCCGTGACGCCGACTTCACGCAGGCGCTCGTTGCGGTCGAGGTGGGTGCGGCGGGAGCCCATCGCGCCGACGTACGCCACCGGGAGGCGCAGGGCGAGGTGGAGCAGCGGTACGTCGAACTTGGCGTCGTGGGTGAGGACGCACAGGACGGTACGGGCGTCGACGTCCGTGCGGGCGAGGTACTTGTGGGGCCACTCGACGACGATCTCGTCGGCGTCGGGGAAGCGGGTCCGGGTGGCGAAGACGGGGCGGGCGTCGCACACCGTCACGTGGTAGTTCAGGAACTTGCCGACGCGAACCAGTGCGGAGGCGAAGTCGATCGCGCCGAACACGATCATCCGGGGCGGCGGCACCGAGGACTCGACCAGGACGGTGAGCGGGGCCCCGCAGCGGGAGCCCTGCTCGCCGATCTCGACCGTGCCGGTGCGGCCCGCGTCCAAGTAGGCACCGGCCTCGGCGGCGACCGTGCGGTCCAGTTCGGGGTGGGCGCCGAACCCGCCGTCGTAGGAGCCGTCGGGGTGGACGACAATCGCGCGTCCCCGCAAGGGAGTTGGGCCGGAGACGATGCGGGCCAGGGCCGCCGCCCCGCCGCTCGTCGCGGTCGAGAGGGCGGCGGTGATCACCGGTCGGGCGGGGTCGCCGGCCCGTACCGGTGTGACGAGGATGTCGATGACTCCGCCGCAGGTCAGGCCGACGGCGAAGGCGTCCTCGTCGCTGTAGCCGAAGCGCTCCAGGACGGTTTCGCCGTCCGCGAGGGCCTGTTGGCACAGTTCGTAGACCGCGCCTTCCACACAGCCCCCGGAGACCGAGCCGATCGCCGTGCCGTCGGTGTCCACCGCGAGGGCGGCGCCGGGCTGGCGGGGCGCGCTGCCACCGACGGCCACCACGGTGGCGACGGCGAAGTCGCGGCCCTGCTCGACCCACCGGTGCAGCTCTTCGGCGATGTCCAGCATCTCTCGGTCTCCTAACGGGGGTGCGGGGTAAGGGGGTTGGGTGCGGCTAGTGCACGCCCAGCCAGCTCTCGAAGGGGTGGAGGGCGAAGTACACGAGGAAGATGACCGTCAGCCCCCACATGAAGGCGCCGATCTCCCGCGCCTTGCCTTGCGCGGTCTTGATGGCGACGTACGAGATGACTCCCGCCGAGACGCCCGCGGTGATGCTGTACGTGAACGGCATCACGACCACCGTCAGGAACACCGGGATCGCGGTGGCCCGGTCGGCCCAGTCCACGTGCCGGGCGTTCATCAGCATCATCGAGCCGATGACGACGAGGGCGGCGGACGCGACCTCCTGCGGGACGATCGCGGTGACCGGGGTGAAGAAGAGACAGGCCGCGAAGAACAGGCCGGTGACGACCGAGGCGAGGCCCGTTCGGGCGCCCTCCCCGACCCCCGTCGCCGACTCGATGAAGACCGTCTGGCCGGAGCCGCCCGCCACGCCGCCGATCGCGCCGCCGGCGCCGTCGATGAACAGTGCCTTCGACAGACCCGGCATCCGGCCCTTGGCGTCGGCGAGTTTGGCTTCCGTGCCGACGCCGATGATCGTGGCCATCGCGTCGAAGAAGCCGGCCAGCACGAGCGTGAACACGATCATGCCGACCGTCATCGCGCCGACCTTGCCCCAACCGCCGAACTCCACATGCCCGAAGAGCGAGAAGTCCGGCATCGAGACCGCGCTGCCGTGCAGTTCGGGGGCCGCGCCGCTCGCCCACTGCTTGGGGTCGATGACCCCGGCGGCGTTCAGGACCGAGGCGACGACCGTGCCGGTGATGATGCCGATGAGGATCGCGCCGGGCATGTCGCGGGCCTGGAGCATGAAGATCAGGAGCAGGGTGCCGGCGAACAACAGGACGGGCCAGCCCGCGAGTTCACCCGCCGGGCCCAGGGTGAGCGGGGTCGCCTTGCCCTGGTGCACGAAGCCGGATTTGTAGAAGCCGATGAGCGCGATGAACAGGCCGATGCCCATCGTGATGCCGTGTTTCAGCGCGAGCGGGATCGCGTTCATGATCATCTCGCGCAGGCCGGTGACGACGAGCAGCATGATGACCACGCCGTACAGGACGCACATGCCCATCGCCTGCGGCCAGGTCATCTGCGGGGCGACCTGCGAGGAGAGCACGCCGGAGACGGAGAGGCCGGCGGCGAGGGCGAGGGGCACCTTGCCGACGAAGCCCATCAGGAGGGTGGTGAAGGCCGCCGCGAACGCGGTCGCGGTGATCAGCCCTTTCTGGCCGAGCGTGTCCCCCGCGACGTCCTTGCCGGACAGGATCAGGGGGTTGAGCAGCAGGATGTACGCCATCGCCATGAAGGTGGTGACTCCGCCGCGCACCTCACGCGCGACGGTCGATCCCCGCCGGGATATGTGGAAGTACCGGTCGAGCCAGGACCGGTCGGCGGGGACGCGGGTTCCTTCACCCGAGTCCTCGGCGGCGGTCCTGGGTTCCACTGACTGCTGGGTCATGGGGCCATCTCCCAAGGTTCACAGGGGCACCCGTCGGCCGCCTCGGCGGCGCGCGGGATTTGGGATGGACGACCCGGGGGACGGCCCGAGACGAACAATGGGGACCTGGGGGGACCGACTCCCCCCAGGGCGTCACCGGTTGGGACCTCGAAAGGTCACGTGCCCGTGAGGTGCTCCGGGCGTACCGGTGTCCTGTTCAGTTCCAGTCCGGTCGCGTTCCGAATGGCCGCTAGTACGGCCGGAGTCGACGACAGGGTGGGGGCCTCGCCGATGCCGCGCAGCCCGTACGGGGCGTGCTCGTCGGCGAGTTCGAGCACATCGACCGGAATGGTCGGGGTGTCGAGGATCGTGGGGATGAGGTAGTCCGTGAAGGAAGGGTTGCGCACCTTCGCCGTCTTCGGGTCGACGATGATCTCCTCCATGACCGCGACGCCGAGACCTTGGGTCGTACCGCCCTGGATCTGGCCGATCACGGACAGCGGGTTGAGCGCCTTGCCGACGTCCTGCGCGCAGGCCAGCTCGATCACCTTGACCAGGCCGAGTTCGGTGTCGACCTCGACGACGGCGCGGTGCGCGGCGAACGTGTACTGGACGTGCCCGAAGCCCTGTCCCGTACGGAGGTCGAACGGCTCGGTCGCGCGGTGACGCCACTCGGCCTCGATCTCGACGGACTCGCCTTCGAGGACGTCGGCCAGATCGGCGAGGACCTCGCCGGCGTCGGTGACCACCTTGCCGCCCTCCAGCAGGAGTTCGGCGGTGGCCCAGGCCGGGTGGTAGGTGCCGAGCTTGCGACGGCCCATCTCCAGGACCTTCTCGCGGACCAGCTCGCAGGAGTTCTTGACGGCGCCACCGGTGACGTACGTCTGCCGGGACGCGGAGGTCGAACCGGCGCTGCCCACCTGGGTGTCCGCCGGGTGGATCGTCACCTGGGCGACGCCCAGCTCGGTGCGGGCGATCTGCGCGTGGACGGTGACTCCGCCCTGGCCGACCTCCGCCATCGCGGTGTGCACGACGGCGACGGGCTCGCCACCCACAACTTCCAGGCGGACCTTGGCCGTTGAGTAGTCGTCGAAGCCCTCGGAGAAGCCGACGTTCTTGATGCCGACCGCATAGCCGACGCCGCGCACGACGCCTTCGCCGTGCGTCGTGTTGGACAGGCCGCCGGGCAACTGCCGTACGTCGGCGGCCTCTCCGGCCGCGAGCCACTGCTGCTCGGGCGGCATGGGCATCGCCTTGACGCGGCGCAGGAGTTCGGCGACCGGCGCCGGGGAGTCGACCGGCTGCCCGGTCGGCATGATCGTGCCCTGCTCCATCGCGTTGAGCTGACGGAACTCGACCCGGTCCATGCCCACCTTGTCGGCGAGCTTGTCCATCTGGGCCTCGTAGGCGAAGCACGCCTGGACCGCGCCGAAGCCGCGCATCGCGCCGCAGGGCGGGTTGTTGGTGTAGAGCGCGATGGCCTCGATGTCGACGTCGTCGATGACGTACGGTCCGGCGCCGAGCGACGAGGCGTTTCCTACGACGGCCGGGGACGCCGACGCGTAGGCGCCGCCGTCTAGCACGATGCGGGCCTTGAGGTGGGTGAGCTTGCCGTCCTTCGTGGCGCCGTGCTCGTAGTGGAGCTTGGCGGGGTGGCGGTGGACGTGCCCGAAGAAGGACTCGAAGCGGTTGTAGACGATCTTCACGGGTTTGCCGGTGCGCAGGGCCAGCAGGCAGGCGTGGATCTGCATCGACAGGTCCTCGCGGCCGCCGAACGCGCCGCCGACGCCGGAGAGCGTCATGCGGACCTTGTCCTCGGGCAGGCCGAGTACGGGCGCGATCTGCTTGAGGTCGGAGTGCAGCCACTGGGTCGCGATGTAGAGGTCGACGCCGCCGTCCTCGGAGGGGACCGCCAGTCCGGACTCCGGGCCGAGGAACGCCTGGTCCTGCATGCCGAAGGTGTACTCGCCCTCGACGATGAAGTCGGCGCGCTCCCGGGCCTTTTCGACGTCTCCCCGGACGATCGGCTGACGGTGGACGATATTCGGGTGCGGGACATGGCCGATGTGGTGGTCGTCGCGGCCCTCGTGGATGAGGATCGCGTCCGGCGCGGTCGCGGACAACTCGTCGGTGATGACGGGGAGTTCGCGGTACTCGACCTTGATCTTGGCGGCGGCGCGGCGGGCCGTCTCCGGGTGGTCGGCGGCGACGATCGCGACCGGCTCGCCGTGGTGGCGGACCTTGCCGTGCGCGAGGACCGGGGTGTCCTGGATCTCCAGGCCGTAGTTCTTCACGTCGGTCGGGAGGTCGTCGTAGGTCATGACGGCGTAGACGCCCGGGGTCTTCAGGGCCTCGACAGTGTCGATGGAGACGATCTCGGCGTGCGCGACCGTGGAGCGCAGGATCTGGCCCCAGAGCATGTCCTCGTGCCACATGTCGGACGAGTACGCGAACTCGCCGGTGACCTTGAGGGTGCCGTCCGGGCGGAGCGTGGACTCGCCGATGCCGCCCTTGGTCTTGGAACCCTGGGTGACCTTGGTGGGAGTGCCGATGGGGGAGCCTTTTGCGGAGGTGCCGGGCATGTCAGACCGCCTCTCCCTGCCGGGCGGCCGCCAGGCGGACCGCGTCCATGATCTTCTCGTAGCCGGTGCAGCGGCACAGGTTGCCCGAGAGCGCCTCGCGGATGTCCGCGTCGGTCGGGGTCGGGTTGTGCTCCAGCATCTCGTCGGCGGCGACGAGGAGTCCGGGGGTGCAGAAGCCGCACTGGACGGCGCCGGCGTCGATGAACGCCTGCTGGATGGGGGCAAGTTGAGTACCCTCACCGGTCTGGGAGTCGAGCGGTTTCGCCGCCCAGCCCTTGGCCTCGTCAACTGACGTACCGTGGGCGCCCGTTGCGCAACTCCCGTGCTCCGCACGCTGCTTGGCGTAGTCCGCGAGCCCTTCGACGGTGACGACCTCGCGCCCTTCGACCTGCCCGGCCGCGACCAGACAGGAACACACCGGAATGCCGTCGAGCCGGACGGTGCAGGAACCGCACTCCCCTTGCTCGCAGGCGTTCTTGGAGCCGGGCAGCCCCATCCGTTCGCGCAGCACGTACAAGAGGCTCTCGCCCTCCCACACGTCGTCCGCTTCCTGCGGGCGGCCGTTGACCGTGAAATTGACGCGCATCAGGCGACACTCCCCTTCTCGATGGAGCGGCCGTCAGTGCCGCGGTACGACTCCCAGGTCCAGGTCAGGGTGCGGCGGGCCATGATGCCGACCGCGTGGCGGCGGTAGCTGGCCGTGCCCCGGACGTCGTCGATCGGGTTGCAGGCGGCGGAGCACAGGTCCGCGAACTGCTTGGCGACCGACGGCGTGATGATCTTCCCGTTGTCCCAGAATCCGCCCTCGTCGAGCGCGGCGTTCAGGAATTCCTCGGCGGCCTTCGCCCGGACGGGGGTCGGCGCGGCCGATCCGATGCCGGTGCGGACCGTGCGGGTGGCGGGGTGCAGGGCGAGGCCGAAGGCGCACACGGCGATGACCATGGCATTCCGCGTGCCCACCTTGGAGTACTGCTGCGGGCCGTCGGCCTTCTTGATGTGGACGGCCCTGATCAGTTCGTCGGGCGCGAGCGCGTTGCGCTTCACGCCGGTGTAGAACTCGTCGATCGGAATACGGCGGCTGCCGCGCACCGACTCGGCCTCGACCTCGGCGCCGGCCGCGAGGAGCGCGGGGTGGGCGTCGCCGGCCGGGGAGGCGGTGCCGAGGTTGCCGCCGACGCCGCCGCGGTTGCGGATCTGCGGGGAGGCGACCGTGTGCGAGGCGAGGGAGAGGCCCGGCAGCTCGCCGCGCAGGTTCTCCATGATCCGGGTGTACGGGACCGAGGCCCCGAGCCGTACGCTGTCGGCGCCGACCTCCCACTCGTAGAGGTCGCCGACGCGGTTCAGGTCGAGCAGGTACTCGGGCCTGCGGTGGTCGAAGTTGATCTCGACCATCACATCGGTGCCGCCCGCGATGGGTACTGCGGTGGGGTGCTCTGCCTTGGCGGCGAGCGCCTCCTCCCAGCTGGCGGGGCGAAGGAAGTCCATGACCGGCTCTCTTCTTCGTCTCGTGGGTCGTACGGATCAAGCCAGTTCGTGTGCGGCGGGTCCGGCTCGTTCATGTGCTGTTAATGCAGCGTGAGGTCAGTACACAGCGCCGTGCGCGGAGCGGGTCAGTCACGGAAACCATGAAGGAGTTGGCTGGCCAGCGCGGGCATCTTGTAGATTCATATGAACAGAGGTCATCAGTAACCCCTTCGATTCCCTGTGGAAACGTGGGAAACAGCCCCGCACGGCCCTGCACCCACAGCACCTCTTGGTTCATCGTAGTTTTCTAGACAAAGAACGGCGGCGACGGCGATGCGGCTGCGCGCACTTCTGGACACCGATGCGCTGGGGCTGCGGCTGCTCGGCGGCGCGGACGAGCTGGACCGCACGGTCCGCGGGGTGATGACCACCGACCTGCGCGACCCCAGCCGCTACCTCTCGGGCGGCGAGCTGGTCCTGACCGGCCTGGCCTGGCGCCGGAACGCGGCCGACACCGAGCCGTTCGTACGACTCCTGGTCTCCGCCGGGGTCGCCGCGATGGCCGCCGGCGAGGCCGAGCTGGGCGCGATCCCGGACGACCTCATAGCCGCCTGCGCCCGGCACCGGCTGCCGCTGTTCGCGGTCAACGAGTCGGTGGCGTTCGCGACGATCACCGAGCATGTCGTACGGCAGGTCTCCGGCGAGCGGGCCGGTGACCTCGCGGCCGTGGTGGACCGGCACCGGCGGATGATGACCTCGGGTCCTGCCGGGGGCGGCCCGGACGTGGTCCTGGATCTGCTCGGCTCCGACCTGGATCTGCGGGCGTGGGTGCTGTCGCCGACCGGGCGGCTGATCGCGGGTTCGAAGGTGTCGGGTCCCGCGCTGCCCGTCGACGTGTGCGCGAAGCTGGCCGCCGAGCACCTGGCCGCCGCCCGCACGGGCCGCCGGGGACCGCACCGGCTGGCGCTGGGCGGCTCGACGTACTCCCTCTTCCCGATCCGCAGTGGTGGCCGCGCCCCGCAGGGTTCGCGGGACGTGCGCGAGACGGTGCTGTCGGACTGGCTGCTCGCGGTCGAGGCGGACGCCGGGGACTGGCCGGACGAGCGCCTGGACCTGCTCCAGGGCGTCACGCAGCTGATCGCGGTCGAGCGGGACCGGCGGGACGCGGCGCGCACGGTCCGCAGACGGCTCGCGCAGGAGGTCCTGGAGCTGGTGCAGACGGGCGCCGCACCCGCCGAGATCGCCGCGCGTCTACGGGTCGCCGCTCCCGTCCTGCTGCCCGGGCTCGGGGCGGCCCCGCACTGGCAGGTGGTCGTGGCCCGGGTCGAGTGGGAGGGCGCGGACATCGAGGCGGGCCCGGTAGCGCAATCGCTGCTGGAGGAGATCCTGGTCGACCCGCTGACGACGGGCCCCGAGCCCTCCGACCGGATCGCCGTGGCCCACTCGGGCGACGAGGCGATCGCGCTCGTACCGCTGCCCGCGGTGTCGGCGGAGCACGACGGTTCCGAGTCCGGGCTCCACGCGGACGTGCTCCTGGCGGCCGTACGGGATCCGCTGTCGGCCGGGCTCGACGACGACGGGCGGGTCACGCTCGGGGTGAGCGCGGCGGTGCACTCGGCGGAGGGGTTGCGCGGGGCGCTGGAGGAGGCGCGGCACGCACGGCGGGTCGCCGCCGCCAGGCCGGGCCGGGTGTGCGCGGCCGGGCACCAGGAGCTGGCCTCGCACGTCCTCCTCCTGCCCTTCGTGCCGGACGACGTACGGCGGGCCTTCACCGCGCGCCTCCTCGACCCGCTGCGGGACTACGACCGCCGGCACCGCGCGGAGCTGATCCCGACGCTGGAGGCGTTCCTGGAGTGCGACGGTTCCTGGACGCGCTGCGCGACCCGGCTGCACCTGCACGTCAACACGTTGCGCTACCGGGTCGGCAGGATCGAGCAGTTGACGAGTCGCGACCTCTCGCGCCTTGAGGACAAGCTGGATTTCTTCCTGGCACTGCGGATGAGCTGACCGGAAGATCCCACGACTTTGTGAATTCTTTCACCCACCCTCTTGGCCGGGCCCTACGATCCGTGCTGAGATGCCACCACTCAACAGCTCAATGGTGTGCTCGGGGAGGGCAACGTGGCGCATTCCGCCATGTCTGGACACGGAACGACCGAAGGTGACGATCCCCTCCAGACCGCGGTGTGGCGGCTGCGCTCGCGGGCCTGCTGGGTCGACGCGGCGGCGCTGCTGCGGCCCGACACCGCGGCACCGGCCCTCCAGCGGACCGCGCTGCTCGTGGAGCGGTGTCTCTACACCGAGCAGGGCTGGGAGGACGCCGACGACGCGCTGCGGACGGCCGAGGCACTGGCCCACAGCGACGACGAGCGGGGCGCGGCGGCCTGTGAACGCGGCTACCTCGCCTACGCGGCCACGCTGCACTCTGTGCGCGACCGGGCCGACGAGGCACGGGCCGCGCTCGGGCGGGCGGCGGCGCTGATCCCGCCGGACGGCGCGGGGCGCGCGCTGCTGGACTTCCGGCGCGGGCTGGTCGCGGAGAACCTGGCCCGCTCACCGCAGGCCGCGCGGGCCGCGTACCGCCGCGCCCACGCGGCCGCCGCCGACCGGGCCGACCCCCTGCTCCTCTCCTTCACCCACCGCCACCTGGCCGGACTCGCCCTGCGCGACGGCGAGTTGGCGGAGGCCCGCCACGGCTTCGCCGAATCCCTGCGCATCCGCGAGGAGTTGGGCTACCTCGTCGGCACGGCCCCCGCCCTCGCATCCCTCGCGGACGCGGAAGCCGAGCCGGAGGCATCCCGCCTGCGCGAGGAAGCGCGACGCCTCTTCCGGCTCCTCGGCGGCGTACCGACCTGGCTGGCACGACAGTTGGCGGTGCCCGCGCCGGGGGCGGCTACGGCGTAGGTCTGGCCGTCGGTGCGGCTCTGCCCCTCGCCACCCTCGCCGACGCCGAGGCCGAACCGGAGGCATCCCGGCTGCGCGAGGAAGCGCGACGCCTCTTCCGGCTCCTCGGCGGCGTACCGACCTGGCTGGCACGACAGTTGGCGGTGCCCGCGCCGGGGGCGGCCACCGCGTAGGTCAGGAGCCGTTCGTCCGGTTCTGCACGACGTTCACGACGTGGTGGACGAAGTGCAGGACGGACGACCGGAGTTCGGGGTCGCGGGCGACCAGCACCACGACGGCGACGAGCAGGAGGAAGCTCAACAGGCCGCCGCCGGAGCGGGAGTGACCGCGCCGGGCGCCCGCCTGTGCGGCCCGCATCCCGTCCTCCGCCGCCCGGCGTGCGGACTGTTCGGCACCTCGCTGTGCGGCCTGCTGGCCCGGATTCGGAAACATCGGCGTTCTCCCCCGCGGATCGGTCATCCCTTTCCGTGGGGCACGTCACCGGCGTCCGGGTGGGTTCCCGGTACGGGCCACGGTCGCCCGACCCGGACCCGCTCGTGACCGGAGTCACATATTCGACGTCACGCCGATCCCGCGAAGTGCTCCTGCACCAGGGACCGCACCACGTCCCACTCCCCCGCGGCCAACGCGTCGAGGAGCGCGAGGTGTTCGGCCGCGTCGGCGACCAGGTCGGCCCGTCCGCGCGTGACCGGACCGCCGACCAGCGGCCACTGGGCGCGGCGGTGCAGGTCCTCGGCGATCTGGACGAGCTGTTCGTTGCCGGCGAGCGCGAGCACCGCGCGATGGAAGGCCCGGTCGGACTCGGCGTACGTCGCCCGGCACCCGGAGGCCGCGGCGCGGACGGTCCCCTCGGCCAGCGGGCGCAGGTCGGCCCAGCGGGCGGCGGGCACGGTACGGGCGAGCCGGAGCATCACCGGTACCTCGATCAGGGCGCGGATCTCGGCCAGTTCGGCGAGTTCGCGGGCACCCCGCTCGATCACCCGGAAGCCCCGGTTCGGTACGACCTCGACGGCACCCTCGGTGGCGAGCTGCTGCATCGCCTCGCGCACGGGCGTGGCGGAGACCCCGAACCGCTCACCGAGCGCGGGCGCGGAGTACACCTCGCCCGGGGTCAGCTCCCCGCCGACGAGCGCGGTGCGCAGCGCGTCCAGTATCTGACCGCGCACGGAGGGCCGCTGGAGGACCTGACGGGGGCGCGGGATCGGCGTCTCGCTGTGCGTGTGCTCACCGCGCACCGCACCGGTGCCGTCCGCGAGACCCCGGTCCCGGTCCACGTCGGCGGCGCGCTGCTGCGGCGGCACCCGGGAGCCCCGGGCGGGCGCGTCCGGAACACCCGTCCCGGCGGAGCCCTGCGTGCCCTGCTTCACGGGTCCTCCTCCGGACGTGTCGGTACTTGGGGTCATTACGGCGTCTTGTTACTCGTCCGTCAAGCACCTTAGGCGCAGATCGGACTAGTTCAAATCCCGGGAGGGTTGGGTAAGGTAAGCCTTACCTCTACACCAACGGCGAATCGGTGGTCCCGGCATGCCCCTGCCCTCTTCGGCCGTAGCGGACTCGTACGCCCGCCTCACCGAGGTCATCCCCGGGCTCGCGATCACCGAACTCACCCCGGACCAACCGACTCCCACCGGCGGCGGCTGGATCTCGGCAGCCTCGCTCGCGGAGGGCGGCGAGGGCCTGGAGGCGTTCCTGGCCCGGGACGACGCCCAGGTCCTGCGCGACCACGGCCGCCGGGGCCGCCCGGACGTGATAGCCACCTTCGGCCTGCACCGCTACGCCTGGCCGGTCGTCCTCCTGTTCACCGTCCCCTGGTTCCTGCACCGCCGCGTCCCCCGCCTCCCTGTGACCCACGTCTCCTACGACCGCACGGCCGAGGGCTTCGACATGGGCCGGCTGGCCGTCCGCACCGACTCCTTCGCCTGCCTGCCCGGCGACCCGGCGGCAGGGCTGCCCGGCGCCCGGGTGGTCCCGGACGAGGAGGCACTGCGGGCCGAGGTGCGGGCCGCGGTCGCCGAGCACATGGAACCCGTCCTGGCCGGCTTCGGCCCGCGGATGCGGCGGCGGGGCCGCGCCCTGTGGGGCATGGCGACCGACGAGGTCGTCGAGGGCATCTGGTACGTCGCCGACCTCTTCGGCGAACAGCCGCGCGCCGTAAGGGAGTTGGAGCGGCTGCTGCCGGGCGCGACCAAGCCGTACGTCGGATCGGCCGCGTTCCGCGAGGTCACCGGCCCCAACGGCGAGGCGCTGTCCACCCGGGACCGGGCGAGCTGCTGCATGTACTACACGCTGGACGCGCTGGACGCCTGCCCGACCTGCCCGCGCACCTGCGAGACCGAGCGGGTCACCAAGCTGCTGGCTGCCGCCGCGAGTTGAGGCACCCTCAGTCACACACTCCACTCAACGCCCGCTAGGATCAGCCGCGAACAAGGCGTCCGTCCGGTTACAGGTGCTTCACAACTTCCTCACTTGCCGCAGGAACTTTCCGTGGAACCACCCGTACGGGTAGTCTTATTCGAACTCAACTCCCGCCCCTCAAGCGGCAGTTCGAGCAGAAAGCCGTCCTGGGCATCCCCTTGCACCTCCTTGGCGGCCTCTTGCCCCGAAAACGCCTGAGGGCCGTTGGGATTGGGCCACTATGGCGGGCGTTACGCCCTATCCCAATGCAAGGGACCCCAGATGAGACTGACCGACATATCGCTTAACTGGCTGCTTCCCGGCGCCGTACTGCTCCTGGGCATGCTGGCGGCGGTTGCGGTGCTCGCGCGGAGCAAGCGGTCCGGCGGGGAGCACGCGAAAGACGACTCGTGGGAGCGCACGGAGGAGCGCCGCAGGCGCAAGGAGGCCATATACGGCATCGCCTCCTACGTCCTTCTGTTCTGCTGTGCGGCGGTCGCCGCGGCACTCTCCTTCCACGGACTGGTCGGCTTCGGCCAGGAGAACCTCGGCCTCACCGACGGCTGGGAGTACCTGGTCCCGTTCGGCCTCGACGGCGCGGCCATGTTCTGCTCGGTGCTCGCGGTCCGCGAGGCCAGCCACGGTGACGCGGCCCTCGGCTCGCGCATACTCGTGTGGACGTTCGCGGCCGCGGCCGCCTGGTTCAACTGGGTGCACGCGCCCAGGGGTGTCGACCACGCGGGCGCTCCGCAGTTCTTCTCCGGCATGTCGCTGTCGGCCGCGGTCCTCTTCGACCGTGCGCTGAAGCAGACCCGCCGGGCCGCGCTGCGCGAGCAGGGTCTGGTGCCGCGTCCGCTGCCGCAGATCCGTATCGTCCGCTGGCTGCGGGCCCCCCGTGAGACCTACAGCGCCTGGTCGCTGATGCTCCTGGAGAACGTCCGCAGCCTGGACGAGGCGGTCGACGAGGTGCGCGAGGACAAGGCGAAGAAGGAGGAGACCCGACTGCGCCGCCGCGACCAGCAGCGGATCGAGCGGGCTCAGCTCAAGGCCATAAGCCGGGGCCAGCGCGGCCTCATCGGTCGGGGCGGCGGCCGCTCGTCGGAACCGCAGGCCCTGGAGCGCGGTTCCGGACAAGCATCCGCGGAGCCTGCTCTATCGACGCCGGAACAGCTGCCGGTTCGCACGCGTCCCTCACTCCAGCCAGTCCGCGGGGCATCTGACCCGATAACCGTCGACCTCACCGCCGAGGACGACACGATGGCCCTGCCGCGGCTCGACTCCCTGGAGCGCAAGCTCAAGGACCTGGAGCAGCAGTTCGGCTGAGCCGAGGGCTGAGAACCTGAATCCGGGA
The DNA here is from genome assembly GCF_033335955.1 of Streptomyces sp. N50. Lineage (GTDB taxonomy): Bacteria > Actinomycetota > Actinomycetes > Streptomycetales > Streptomycetaceae > Streptomyces. The sequence goes on along the minus strand of NZ_CP137549.1, from coordinate 7,562,191 downwards.
CCGGGCGACAGACGGGGCGGGGGCGGAGTCCAACTGGACGCCGCCCCCGCCCCGTTGCTCATGCCACGTCCGAATCCAGCTCGAACCAGACGGACTTGCCGACCCCGTGGGCCGACACTCCCCAGGCGTCCGCGAGGGACTGCACCAGGACCAGGCCCCGCCCGTGCGTACCGTCGTCGGCGTCCGGTACGCGCAGTCGGGGCCTGCGGGCCACGAAGTCCCGTACCTCCACGCGCAGTCCACGGGGTCCGACGGTCGCCGTGAGCACGGCGTCGTGGTCGGTGTGGATCAGCGCGTTGGTGACGAGCTCACTCGTGAGCAGCTCCGCTATCTCCGATCGTCCCGGCCTCCCCCAGTGCCGTAGCAGTTCACGCAACGCTCTGCGCGCCTCGGGCACCGCCCGCAGGTCCGCGCGTCCGAGTCTGCGCCTCAGTTGAGGCGGCTGCGCCGGTTCCGTGGCGCTGTCGGCCTTGTCCTGTGCCGCTTTCGCCGAGGAGGCCCCGATCGCCATGGGACCGCCCCCTCGTGCTTGCCTCTTCATGACCCCCGCCTGCACGCCGGTTTCCGGTTCCCTCCTGCTCGAACACGTTCACGGGGATCCATGCCCTCGTCGGGAACGGGGCAGTCATGTCGAATCGTCAACGACCGGGTGTTCGGCCATAAACGCTGCGTGACCGGCGGGGCGGAGGAATCGGGGGGAGTGCCGTCCGAAGGGTCGAACGGCCACGGTACGGAGCATGCGGCCCGGGTGGGGCGGCCGGGGCGTTCCCCTCCGGGGCGGCGAGGCTCCCGGCGGCGGGACCAGACACCCCGTGACGTCCTGACCACCGGCGATCGAACCGACTGCCGATGCGCGGCTGCCGATCCGGCCGTAGTCCGCGAAGGCGTGGGGCCCCTGGTCCCCCCGGACCTCCCCCGAGCCCCACACTCCGCGAAACTGGCCGGAATCAGCCGTTCGGGAACCGCCAACAGCCCCTCTGCGGGCCCTACTTGCGACCGATGCCCTTCGTGCCGATGTGGATGATCTTGTGGGTCGTGCGGGTCATGTCGACGATCAGCTTGGTGGTGTCGCCGCCGCCCCACGTCAGGGTGATGGCGGCCTCGGTGTAGTCGGCGGTGCCGTTGTCCGTGACCTTCCAGCTCATCGGGGTGTTCTGCGCCTGGAGGACACCGTCCGCGTGGTTCTTCGCCTCCCAGGCCTTCAGCTCCTTGAGGTAGGCCGGGGTGAGGTAGTAGCTGCGCAGCTGTGTGGCCAGCTTGCCGCCGCCGTTGTCCAGGTCGCTCTCGGCGTCGATGTAGGCGCCGTAGAAGTCGGCGATGCGGGTGATGTTGTCGTCCGGCGAACCGCTCACGGTGCGCGGGGCGCCGGCGGAGGCCTGGGCCGCCACACCCAGCCCGAGGGCGAGGGCGAGACCGGCGGCGAGTGCGGTGCGGCGCGTGGCCTTCTTGCTGTTCACGTGTGTTTCCCCGTTTCGGTTCGGTGCCGTGCTGCGGTCGCACCGAGCTTCGGCGTACGGCGCCGACGACCGCAATGACCGACACCGAACCCGCGACGGTGGAACCGTCCCACCCCGTCTGACCTCCTGGTACAGGGAGTCCCTGGGATGCCGTCCTGGGACGCGACACGCACGGGAGCAAGGGTGTCGGGCGAGGCCAACGACAAGGACGTCGAGGAGTTCGCGGCGCTGCTACGGCGCCTGAAGGCACGCACGGACCGCAGCTACAGCCAGCTGGCCCGCCGCCTGAACATGAACGCCTCGACCCTGCACCGCTACTGCGTCGGCGAGGCGGTCCCCCTCGACTTCGCCCCCGTCGAACGCTTCGCGGCGCTGTGCGGGGCGACACCGGAGGAGCGGCTGGAGCTGCACCGGTACTGGATCCTGGCGGTGGCGGCGAAACAGCGGCGACGGGAGGCGGGGGCGACGGGGGCTCCGGCGGTGGCGGGGGCTCCGGCGGTCGACGGGCCGGTACCCGCTGCCGACGAACCGCCGGTGCCCGCCGTCCGCTCGCCCTGGTACCGGCGACGGCTCACCCTCACCGCGGCCGTGGTGTGCACGGTGCTCGCGGTGTGGGGCACCCTGTCGGCGGTGTCCACCCACGACACGGCCAAGTCCAAGGCCGGGGTGGGGACCGGGGCCGGGACCAACACCGGCGCCACGGCCGAGGCCACCCCGTCCGCCCTCCCCGCTCCCCTCACCTGGACCGCCGACTCCCAGGTCTGGGAGCTCGGCTGCGACCACGACTACGTCATCGACAAGGCACCGAAGGACGTGCCCCCGCCTCCGGTCCAGCAGGACGCCGGGGCCTGGGCGGCGACCCAGCACGCGGTGCACGGCGGGCAGACGAACGTGGAGATCTCGGTGCAGGGCCGGAGCTCGACGGCCGTGGTCCTGAAGGCACTTCGGGTCCGGGTCGTCGGCCGCACGGCACCCGCCCCGGGCATCGCCTACTCGATGGCCCAGGGCTGCGGCGGCGACATCACCCCGCGCTACTTCGGCGTGAACCTGGACGCCCACCGCCCGCTCGTCAAGCCGGAGCCGGGCAGTGACACGGGCAGGACGGTCCCGGTGGCGCACCTGCCGTACCGGGTATCGGCCACGGACCCGGAGGTCCTGCTGGTCAAGGCCCGCACCGGGACCTGCGACTGCCGCTGGTACCTGGAACTGGACTGGTCCTCCCAGGGCCGCACCGGCACCCTCCGCGTCGACGACCACGGCAGGCCGTTCCGCACGAGCGGCATCAAGGGCCTGCGCCACCTCTGGTACTCGTCGAACGGGTGGGTGCCGTACGACGGTTAGGCCCCGACAGGCCTAAGGCCGGGGCATGTTGCGGATGTTGGACCGGGCCATCTGCAGCATCCGCCCAACTCCCCCGTCCAGCACGATCTTTGACGCCGACAACGCGAACCCGGTGACCATCTCGGCGCTGATCTTCGGCGGGATGGACAGGGCGTTGGGGTCCGTGACGACGTCGACGAGGGCGGGGCCCTTGTGCTTGAAGGCCGCCTTCAGGGCGCCCTCAAGGTCTTTCGGCTTCTCGACCCGCACTCCATACGCACCGCACGCGCGGGCCACGGCGGCGAAGTCGGGGTTCTTGTTGGTGGTGCCGTACGACGGGAGCCCGGCGACCAGCATCTCCAACTCGACCATGCCCAGGGAGGAGTTGTTGAACAGGACGACCTTCACCGGCAGGTCGTACTGGACGAGGGTGAGGAAGTCGCCCATCAGCATGGAGAATCCGCCGTCGCCCGACATCGACACGACCTGCCGCTCGGTGTCGGTGAACTGGGCGCCGATCGCCATCGGCAGCGCGTTCGCCATCGAGCCGTGCGAGAACGAACCGATGATGCGGCGGCGGCCGTTGGGCGTGATGTAACGCGCGGCCCACACATTGCACATGCCTGTATCAACCGTGAACACAGCGTCCTCGTCGGCCAGTTCGTCGACCACGGCCGCCACATACTCCGGATGGATCGGTACGTGCTTCTCGACCTTCCGCGTGTACGCCTTGACGACGCCCTCCAGCGCGTCGGCGTGCTTCTTGAGCATCCGGTCGAGGAACTTCCGGTCCCCCTTCGGCTTCACCCGCGGGGTGAGACAGCGCAGCGTCTCCTTCGCGTCGCCCCACACCGCGAGGTCCAACTTCGAACGCCGGCCGAGGTGTTCGGGCCGTACGTCGATCTGGGCGATCTTCACGTCGTCGGGCAGGAACGCGTTGTACGGGAAGTCGGTGCCGATGAGGATCAGCAGGTCGCACTCGTGGGTGGCTTCGTAGGCGGCGCCGTAACCGAGCAGACCGCTCATCCCCACGTCATACGGGTTGTCGTACTGAATCCACTCCTTGCCGCGCAGGGCGTGTCCGATCGGGGACTTGATCTTCCCGGCGAACTCCATGACCTCGGCGTGCGCGCCGGCGGTGCCGCTGCCGCAGAACAGGGTGACCTTCTCCGCCGCGTCGATCATCTCGACGAGCTTGTCGATCTCGGCGTCGCCGGGGCGGACGGAGGGCCGGGAGGTGACGAGGGCGGTCTCGGCGGCCTTGTCCGGGGCGGGCTCGGAGGCGATGTCGCCGGGAAGCGAGACGACGCTCACGCCGCTCTGTCCGACCGCGTGCTGGATGGCGGTCTGGAGGAGCCGGGGCATCTGCTTCGGGTTGGAGATGAGCTCGCTGTAGTGACTGCACTCCTGGAAGAGCCGGTCGGGGTGGGTCTCCTGGAAGTACCCGAGGCCGATCTCGCTGGACGGGATCTGCGAGGCGAGGGCGAGGACCGGGGCCATGGAGCGGTGGGCGTCGTAGAGGCCGTTGATGAGGTGCAGGTTGCCGGGGCCGCAGGAGCCGGCGCAGGCCGCGAGCTTCCCGGTTATCTGTGCTTCGGCGCCGGCGGCGAAGGCGGCGGTCTCCTCGTGCCGTACGTGGATCCAGTCGATGGCGGAGTTGCGACGGATGGCGTCGACGACCGGGTTGAGGCTGTCGCCGACGACGCCGTAGAGGCGCTTGACTCCGGCGCGGACGAGGATGTCGACGAACTGTTCGGCAACGTTCTGCTTGGCCATGGTTCTCGCGTGCCCTTCGGTTTCCTGTGTCCTACGGATCCCTCTGGGTTCCATGAATTCACAGCCCGGGCGCTCACGCCTCCCAAACAGCGGCGGCCGTGCGGTCGTCGGCATAACCCTTGACCCGCACTTGGGTGTCGGCGAGGAACGCGGCGAGACCGGGCGGGGTGGTGCGCGACCACCGTCCCGCCAGATGCGCGGACAGCTCGGGCTCGCCGCGCAGCGGTTCGGCCAGCCCGCCGGTGCACATCAACAGAGTGTCGCCCGGGCGGGCCACGGAGGCACGGAAGCGGAAGGGTTCGCGGGGCGGTTCGGGGGCGGGTTCGTACGGGCTCGGGGGCGTCGGAATCCCGAGGTCCATGGTCAGCCGGTCCCCCTCGGGCGTCTCGGCGGGCTGCGACCCGAACCCGACGACGGCCTCGCCGGTCAGGTCGCCGACGGTGGGCTCGATGTCCTGCCACTCCCCGTCCCGCAGCCGGAACAGCCCGCCGGCCCCGACCCCGAAGAACACGCGCGTACGGCACTCCGGGTGGGCGGGGAGGAGAAGGCACCGCAGGCCGGCCGAGTACTCCTCGGGGTCGATGCCCTGCTCGGCGGCGCTGGCACGCAGCTTGCCGAGGCTGCGGTCGGTGAGCCGGTGCAGCCCGGACTTCAGGTCTCCGCGCCGAGCGGCCCTTATGTCCTCGGAGAGCCGCGCGTGACTGCGCCCCACGGCCCGCGCGATCCAGTCACAGGCCTCGGCGGCGGCCCGATGCGCCCCCGGTGTGGCCCGGGCCCCGGTGGCCATCGCCACCAGCACCAACGCCTGCTCCCCGACCCCGAACCGCGCCGTCAGCAACGAATCCCGCCGCGGCTCCCCCCGGAACCGCGCGGAGTCCCCCCGCACGGAAGCAGCCCTGATCGTGCTCGCCCCGTACCGCGCCCCGTCCAGCACGGTGTCCGCGACCAGATCGTCGAGCTCGTCCGGGTCGGCGAGCGGGAGGGCGGTGGGCTCGGGGTCGTAGGTGGGGGGTCCGGAGCCTACGTAGTCGGGGGTGAGGGGGGCGGAGGTGGGAGGGGGTGGGGGCGCTGCGAGGGCGGGGAGGTTGGGGGGTGGGGTGAGCGGGAGGGGCTGGGGGGCGGGCTCGGCCGGAGGCTGGGGGTAGGGGCGCGGGTCGAACGGGCCGTCCGGGCGGGGGGATTGGGGAGCGGGGGTGGATGGGGGCCGCGGAGAGAGGGCGGGGTTCGGGGCGGAACGCCTGTCGGGGCGGAGGTCTTCCGGAGCCGCGGTGGGACTGTCGGCAGGGGGTGCCGGAACAGCCGACGACTGCGGATAGGGACGCGGAGAAGACAGGCCACCCGAGACGGACCCCCCGTCGGGGCGAAGGCCCTCCGGAGCCGCGGTGGGACTGTCGGCAGGGGGTGCCGGAACAGCCGACGACTGCGGATAGGGACGCGGAGAAGACGGGCCATCCGGGGCGGACCCCCCGTCGGGGCGAAGGCCCTCCGGAGCCACGGTGGGACCGTCGGCAGGGGGCGCCGGAACAGCCGACGACTGCGGGTAGGGGCGTGGGAAGGACGGACCATCCGAGACGGACCGCCCATCGGGCCCGAGGCCCTCCGGAGCCACGGTGGGGCTGTCGGCAGGGGGCGCCGGAACAGCCGACGACTGCGGACCGTCCGGACGGAGAGGCTGCGTAGCGCCGGTGGGATCCTCGGCGGGGCGTGCGGGAGCCGCCGCCGACCGCTGGGCGGAAAGCCCGTCCGGAGGGAGGTCCCCCGAAGCTACGACGGGGTTGTCGGCAGGAGGTGCGGGAGCCGCCGGTCGCGGCGGATACGCGGGCGGAAGCTCCGCACCGGCGGGCCGCTGAGGGTCGGCGGGCCAGAGGCCGGGCTGTGTTTCCGCGTGCGGGCCCTGCCGGGGTGGCGCGGGCGGGGCCGTGTCTTCGGAAGGCACGGGCGTGAACACCGGAGGCTCGAAACTCGGGCCCGCACCAGGCGCGGTCGGCGCCACAGGCAGGAACACCGGAGGCTCAACACCCGGATCCACACCAGGCACGACCGGCGCCACAGGCGTGAACACCGGAGGCTCAACGCTCGGTTCCGCACCGGGTGCGGCCGGCGCCGCAGGTGTGAACACCGGAGGCTCGCCGTACGGAGTCGAGCCGTCGGCTCCCGGAACCGCAGCCGCAGGCGGGCGTTCACCCGGAGCAGCGACACCCGGCACGTCACCCCGGAGAGGACCGGACCCACCGGCACTCCCCGCAAAACCGCCCCCAGTCCCGCCCGCCCCCGACGCTCCGGCCGGGCCACCACCGTCCGCACCCGACCCCGGCCCGACGACCGGCGCCTGTGCCGCGGCAGCAGAGGTCCCAGGTGTCTCCGCCGGCCCCCGGAGCATGGGCCCCGGCGGGACCGCAGCAGATCCCGGAGCTGCCGCAGGCGACGGCTCCCACCCGCCCCGCGCTGAAGCGGAACCCGTACCGGCAGGCAGCTCCGAGTCGGGCCGGGCTCCCGCGCGGGGCCCCGGGACACCCGGGCCCACCGGATGGTCCCGCTCGTCCGCCGGAGGCACCCGTACCGTCCCGGCCGCCGAGGCGAACCGTTCGTCGACGGAGTCCCCCGCGCCCGTGGGCCCCGTGTCCTGCGCCGTGTCGTCGTACAGCTGGCTCCACCAGTCGTCCTCGTGACCGGTCGGCGTTCCCCCCTGCTGGCTCATGCCCCTAATTGTCCACCGCACGGGCCAGTTGGAAACGGGGCGTCCGGAAAATCGGACGCGAGCCCCTCCTCTAACGGCGTGTCGGACGACCTGCCGAACACCCGTCCGCCACCGGGGACACAGGGCGACGCAGGGTCGCCGGACGGTCCCACCCCCCACGGGAGAACCGCCCGGCGACAACTGAGTGACCCGGCCCCAACTCCCCTGCGTGCCGGCGCACGACATGGGCCCGGGTCACGTTCCAAGTGACCGAATCCCGCTGCGGGTTCGGCCCACCAAGTCCCGAGTGTGACCGGCTTTCCTGAAGCTCCCCTGTGATTCACGCCGGTCTCCCCCATGAACCACCCCATGACCCACCGCGCGCGAACCCGCAGGCCACAAAGGCCCAATACCGGCATTACGGGCGGCAGTTGATGCCCCGGTGGCGCAACCTTGGCAGAGTGACGGGTGGTACCGCGATGATGTGCCGAGGCGGTTTCGCGCCGTGGCTGTTTCCCGCCACGGCGCGCGGGACGCAGGACACGGGACACAGGGCACGGGACGCGACGGAGTCTTCGGGGAGAGGCGGCACCTGGTGCTGGGAGCGATAGGCCTGGACGAGGCACACGAGTCGGCGTACCGGGCCCTGGTGTCCGTCGGCGCCGCGGACGTGCCCGATCTCGCCCGACGGCTGACCCTCGGGGAGTACGACACCGAGCGCGCCCTGCGCCGCCTGGAACGGCACGGACTCGCCGCCCAGTCCTCGGCCCGCCCCGGCCGGTGGGTCGCCGCCCCGCCCGGGGTCGCCCTCGGCGCGCTGCTCACCCAGCAACGCCACGAACTCGAGAAGGCGGAACTGGCGGCCGCGCTGCTCGCCGAGGAGTACCGCGCCACCGCCGCCGAACCCGCCGTACACGACCTGGTGGAGGTGGTGATCGGCGCCGCGGCCGTCACCCAGCGCTTCCTCCAGCTCCAGCTCGGCGCGACCGAGGAGGTGTGCGCGCTGGTCACCGGGACCCCGGTCGCCGTCACCGGCATGGAGAACGACGCGGAGGAACAGGCCGCCGACCGCGGGGTCCGCTACCGCGTCGTCCTCGAACGCGCGGTCCTCGACCAGCCGGACGGCATCACCGAACTCACCGCCGCGCTCAGCCGCGACGAACAGGTACGGGTGGTCGACAAGGTCCCGACCAAGCTGGTGGTCGCCGACCGGACCCTCGCGCTGGTCCCGCTGACCTCGCACACAGCGGAGCCCGCCGCACTCGTCGTGCACGCGAGCGGCCTGCTGGAACTGCTCTCCGGGCTCTTCGAGTCGATCTGGCGGGACGCCCTCCCCCTGCGCCTCGGCGCGTCCGGCCCCACCGAGCAGAACCCCGACGGCCCCGACGCCACCGACCTGGAGGTGCTGTCCCTGCTGCTGGCCGGGCTGACCGACGCGAGCGTCGCGAAACAGCTCGACCTGGGCCTGCGCACGGTTCAGCGCCGGGTGAAACGCCTGATGGAGCTGACCGGCGTCACGACCCGGCTGCAACTGGGCTGGCACGCCTACGAACGGGGCTGGGTCGCCCGTACCTGACCTGCGGTTTCACCGTCCGTCCCGCACGCTGGACAGATGGGAGTGGGTGAACTCCTCCTGGTCGGCGTCGTCCTCCTGCTCGGCCTGTGCGGAGTCTTGGTGCCCGGAGTGCCGGGGTCGTGGCTGGTGTGGGCCGCGGTCCTGTGGTGGGCGCTGAAGGACCCGCAGCCGGTGTCCTGGGGCGTCCTCGTGGGCGCCACGGTCGTCCTCTTCCTCTCCCAGGTCGTCCGCTGGGCGCTGCCGCCCCGCCGCCTGCGCGCGAGCGGCGCGACCCCCCGAATGGGCGTGTACGCCGGTGCCGGCGCGTTCCTCGGCTTCGTCCTGATCCCCGTGCTCGGCGCGATCCCCGGCTTCATGGCCGGCATCTACCTCCACGAACGCCTCCGCCTGGGCCGCCACGGCGAGGCCATGGCCTCCCTCCGTACGGCGATGCGCTCGGGCGGCTCCAGCGTCCTGACCGAACTGTTCACCTGCCTGCTGATCATGGGCGCGTGGGTGGGCGCGGTGATCTGGGGCTGACCCTCAGCCGAGCGTGGTCAGGTCGACCGTCTCGGCGAGCGCCCGCATTCCGGCGTCGTTGAAGTGCAGGTGATCACCGCAGTCGTAACCGGGCAGGATCCGCTGCGGCCGCGCCGGGTCACGGACGGCCGCGTCGAAGTCGACCACCGCGTCGAAGGGCCCGCCCCCACGGATGAACCCGTTGATCTCCTGCCGCACGGCTTCGCGGGCCGCCGTGTAACCGCTGCTGCCGCCGTACGGCGTGAGGGTCGCGCCGATGACACGGATCCCGTACGCGTGGGCCCGGCTCACGAGGGTGCGGTACGCGTCCTCGAAGGCGGCGGGGTCGGTGGCGTTCGGGGTGCCCTTGATGTCGTTGATGCCCTCCATGAGGATCACCACCCGCACTCCCGACCTAGACAGGGCGTCGGCGTCGAGACGGGACAGGGCGCTCGGTCCTACGTCGTCGCGCAGCAGCCGGTTCCCGGAGATACCGGCGTTGAGGACACCGAGGCGGCGGTACGACGGCAGGGTGCCGAGACGTTCGGCGAGCCGGTCGGGCCAGCGGCGGTTGGCGTCACGGGTGGAGCCGTTGCCGTCGGTGAGGGAGTCTCCGAAGGCTACGACGCTGCCGGCCGCCGGGGCGTCGAGGACGTCGACACCGGTGACGTAGTACCAGGAGGTGGTGGTCGCCGTGTACGCGGAACCGTCGACATCGGCGGTCCGATTCCCTTGCGGGGCACGGTAGTTGGTCTGCCCGGCCGCGCGGTGGTAGGTCGCAGGACCGGAGTCGTCGGGTGTGTGGACGGTGACGAGCAGGTCCGCCGCGTCGGGCACGGCGAGCGGTACGGGATCGCTGACGAGGTCCTCGCCCACCGGAACGGTGACCGTCCCGGCACCCGCGAAGGTGGCGACCCGCATCGAACCGGGCACGGCGTCCGGACCCGTCTCGCGCAGGGCGACGGTCACCGCGTCGAGGCGGAGGGGCGCGGTACCGAGCCGGTTGGTGAGCCGGACGCGGGTGGCGCTGCCGCCGACGCTGAGGTGCACGACGTTGCGGAAGGAGGCGCCGGGCTGGGCCGGGGCGGTTCCGGAGGGGGCGGCTTCCCAGGTGCCGGTCCAGGTGGCCGCCGCCCCACCGGCCGGCCCCTCGGCTGTCGCCGTCCCCTCCCCAACTCCCGCTCCCAGCACACACACCAGCAGTGCTACGACGACCCGTCCGGCCCCGACCATGAGCGCTCCGCCTCTTCCCGCCAGCCACAAGGAAGGCGACCGTGGCACGCCGGAACGGGCGGACGGCGGAGCATCACCGGCGCCGGGCCCCGCGTCCCCCTCCGGTGTGGGGCATAAGGCGCAATGCCTGGGACCGGAGGCCGATGCGCGCGGCGGGCAGGCGTGTTTGGCTGCCGTCATGACCGAATTCACCGAGGCCGAGCGCGCCTACCTCACCTCACAGCGACTGGGCCGCCTCGCCACCGTCGACCCCCAGGGCCAGCCGCAGGCCAACCCCGTCGGCTTCTTCCCGCAGGCCGACGGGACGATCCTGGTCGGCGGCTACGCGATGGGCACGACGAAGAAGTGGCGCAATCTGGAGAAGAACCCGAAAGTCGCGCTGGTCGTGGACGACATCGTCAGCGTCAAGCCCTGGAAGGTGCGGGGTATCGACATCCGAGGCGAGGCCGAACTCCTCGTCGGCCCGCACGAGTTGGGCCCGCACATGAGCGAGGAAGTGATCCGCATCCATCCCCGGCGGATCCACAGCTGGGGCCTGGAGACCGACCGGCTCAGCCCAACGCGTCCTCAAGGGTGAGCAGTTGGACCTTGCGTTCGAGCCCGCCCGCATACCCCGTCATCGCCCCGCCGGCGCCGATCACCCGATGACACGGCCGGACAACCAGCAACGGATTGGCGCCGATCGCCCCTCCCACGGCCCGAACGGCCGCCCGGGGCGCGCCGATCCGCGCGGCGATCTCGCCGTACGTCGTCGTCGCGCCGTACGGGACGGAGTCGAGGGCGGTCCACACGCGCTCGCGGAAGTCGGTGCCGGAGGTGTGGAACTCCAGCTGGAATTCCTTGAGTTCACCGGCGAAGTAGGCGGCGAGCTGTTCGCCGGCGGCGCGGAAGGGGCCGGGGTCCTGCCGCCACTCGGGCTGGACGGTGCGGCCGCCCTTCTGGCCGGGCACGGAGAGGGAGGTGAGGGCGCCGAACTCGTCGGCGGTGAGCAGGAGTTGACCCAGGGGGCTCTCGAAACTGGTCCAGCGGGTACTCATCGGGACTCCGACTCCCCTGCCGTGCGCAGGTGTTGTAGGTGCTGTACGGCGTAGGAACGCCAGGGGCGCCACGCGTCCGGAACGCCGATGCCGGGCGGTGCCACATCGGGGTCGCCGAGAGCGCGCGTACGGATCACGGCGACGGTCGCGGCGTCCATGCCGGGCAGCGCGAGCAGGGCCTGCTCGGCATCGTCCCGGTCGACACCGGCGTCGAGTCGTACGGTGCCGTCGGTCAGGGCGGTGGCGAGGGCGGCCAGGGGTTCGCCGGGCGCGGCGTCCACCAGCGCGGACGGCTCGGGGAAGAGATGGGTGAGGCCGCCGGACGGGGCGTCCAGCGTCTTGCCGTAGCGCCGCACCAGCCGCTCGGCCTCCGCCCGCCCGACCAGGGCCCGTACGGCGAGTTCCTCGGGGTCCGCGGTGCCCGGTGAGCGCAGGCCGGGCCGGGCGGCGACCAGTTCGGCGAGCCGGGGGTCGGCGCCGAGGCGTTCGTCGACGGCGTACGGGTCGGCGTCGAGGTCGAAGAGCAGCCGCAGTCGCTGGACGGCGGTGGTCAGGTCGCGGTGGTCGGTGAGGTGCAGACGGGCGTCGAGCCAGCCGCCGGGGTGGGCGGGGGGCGCGGTCCTGAGGGCGCCGGGTCGTTCGTCCACGGCGACGATTCCGGTGCCGTAGGGGAGGCGGAGGGTGCGGCGGTACGTGCGGCGGCCGGGGCTGCCGATGATCTCCTCCACCCCTGGAACGGCCTCGCGTGCGAGCAGGTCGAAGACGGCGGCGGACTGGTAGGGGCCGCGGTACGCGAGCCGCAGGGGGATTCCGGCGGAGGGACCTGCCGCCGTCGCCCTGGACGCGTGAGACGCCTTCGTGGTGCGCAGCTCGCTCGGGGTCGACGCGTACACGGCGCGGATCGTGTCGTTGAACTGGCGCACGCTGGCGAACCCGGATGCGAACGCGATCTCCGTGATCGGCAGATCGGTGGTCTGCACCAACACCCTTGCGGTGTGCGCCCGTTGGGCCCGGGCGAGGGCGACGGGCCCGGCGCCGAGTTCGGCGGTGAGCTGCCGCTGGACCTGCCGAGCGCTGTAGCCGAGCCGCACCGCGAGCCCGGCGACGCCCTCGCGGTCCACGACCCCGTCGCCGATCAGCCGCATGGCGCGGCCCACGACATCGGCCCGCGCGTTCCACTCGGCCGACCCCGGCACGGCGTCCGGACGGCACCGCCGGCAGGCCCGGAACCCCGAGCCCTGCGCGGCGGCGGCCGTCGCGAAGAACCGCACGTTGCGCCGCTTCGGCGTCACCGCCGGGCAACTGGGCCGGCAGTAGATCCCGGTCGTGGCGACCCCGAAGAAGAACTCCCCGTCGAACCGGGCGTCCCGGCTCCGCACGGCTTCGTACCTGGTGTCTTCGTCCATCACGGTGTCCAGTCTCCGCCATCCCCGGGGGCGGGGCTGGCGGAAATCGGACGGGGTGTTTGGGGGGCGGGAGTGGAGGTCGGTTTTCCGGCGGGGCCGGCGCGAGGGGGCTGGGGGCGGCCGGGCACCGGGACACCCCGAACGCGTCTGAACGGGCGGGCGAATCCGCACCAGGCGCCCGAGCCCCCCACCCGCCGGTGGGTCGCCACAGGCCGCCGACCCACCGGCCCCGACACCAGCCCTGCCCGGCCCCCTACGCCCCCTACGCCCAGCGCCCCCGCTTCGCCTCCATCGCCGCCTTACCCTCCGCCCCCTTCCGCTTCCAGTCACGGCGCAGTTCGGCGCGGGCGCGGGCGTCGGTCTTGGCGACGATCCACTGGTTCTCGCGCATGAGCTTGCGGTAACTGTCGAGCCGGCGTTCGGGAAGGTCACCGGAGTCGAGGGCGGCGAGCACCGCGCAACCGGGTTCGGCGGTGTGGGCACAGTCGTGGAACCGACACCGCCCGGCGAGTTCCTCGATCTCGGCGAACACCTGCCCGACCCCGGTCTGCGCGTCCCACAACCCCACCCCGCGCAGTCCGGGTGTGTCGATCAGCACCCCGCCGCCGGGCAGGGCGAGCAGGTTGCGCGTGGTGGTCGTATGCCGGCCCTTGCCGTCGACGTCACGCGTCGCCTGGACACCCATCACGTCCGCGCCGATCAACGCGTTCGCGAGCGTCGACTTGCCCGCACCGGACTGCCCGAGCAGCACGGAGGTACCGCCGGCGGCAACCGCGGCGAGCACGTCGATCCCGTCCCCGGTCTCGGCACTGACGGCCAGCACCGGCACACCGGGCGCCGTCGTCTCCACGTCCTGGACGAGATACGACAACGTCACGGCGTCCGGCACGAGATCGGCCTTGGTCAGCACGACCACGGGCCGGGCACCGGACTCCCAGGAGTCCGCCGCGTTATGCAGCAGTGCCTCACCAGTGGAGCAGGACATGGCCAGGGCCAGGAACCGCTCGATCCGCCCGAGGTCCAGTTCGGCCGCGAGCGACACACAGATGACGACGTGATCGATGTTAGTGGCCAGGACTTGGCCCTCGGAACGCTTCGACGAGGTCGAGCGGACGAAGGCGGTACGGCGAGGGAGGAGCGTTCGCACGTAGCGTGGGTTGCTGCCTTCGGGATCGACGGCGACCCAGTCCCCTGTGCACACGACCTTCATCGGATCGCGGGGGACGACGAACTCGGTGTCGGCACGGACGGTGCCGACCGGGGTGATGACGTCGCACAGGCCACGGTCGACCCGTACGACACGGCCGGGCAGGAGCCCCTGCTCGGCGAACGGGGCGAACTCGGCCTCCCAGTCCGCATCCCAGCCGTACGGCTGGAGCGGATGCACGGAAGACGAGAGCGAACCCGGGAGAGAAGAGAAAGACAAGGGGTGACCCTTCACAAGGGTGGCCCCGGCACCGCGCACACAGACGCGGGAAAAGGAATGAGGTCAGCCGGAGACCACGGGAGTGGACTTGATGAACTTCCGGATGCGGGCAGCGCCCATCACAGAGACAGCCATCGGTCACACCTCCCATGCGCACTCAACCGACAATGGTGGCCTACCGGCCACCACTTGGGACGAAAGGAAATCTAGCCTCCGACTCCCACTGAGCGCCAACCATTATCCGGCGAGGATCCCGGCAGCAAGTCAAGCCGTGAGGTGGACGCTGTCCTTGCCACCTTCCGCCCGTCCGACAACATCGATCACAGGCTTCCGCCGGCTGCCTTCGATGCCGGATCGGGTAGCGAACTCCCAGGAGGTCACTACGAGTAGGAACATCCCTGCCGCAGGAAGATCCCCCCAAACAGAACTGAGGATCCACCTCTGCCCTTGGACAACGGCCCGTCCTGGCTGCCGCCTTACGCTCACCAAGCGTCGAAGCGCAGCCACAGGGTTGACCGGCCGCCACGGTCGGTTCAAGGAACTTGCCACCGTCACAGGTATGGAAGGAGTCTCCTGCATCGGGTTGCACCATGCGGAGTGTGACTGATAGCCCTGCGTTGAGTGTGGCGGGGACAGTGTCTCGGTGGGTCAGTACCTCGTTGCCGAAGTCGTCGGCGTGCACATGAACGTGAAGTACAAGGAGACGGCTCAGGGTGGGCTGGCGTGGCGAAGAGCCCCCGGGACATCCCTGGGACAGACGTGAAAATACCTGAAAAGTCCCCAGGAAGTCCCCATAGAAGGGCCGCTTGACCGGCGGGTTCGCAACACATGATCAACGCCGGATCCGCCGCTCGCCCACCACTGGCTGTACGCGCTTGGTCATCGAAGCGCAGATAGACGAACTGTCCCGTGGAGTGTACCGGCGGGCAGACGCCCCGCAGCCGCATCGGCGAGACCCTCGCCCTGCCCTCGCCCTGCCGCTACCTGCGCCGGAGCGGACGCGGCAGGGCCGGCGAATCCATCGCACAACAGTTGGGCGCTCTCTTCGTCGTCCGCCCCGCCGTAGGAGGGGTGCTCGCCTGATGGCCAACCCCACGCGCGACACCACCGCTGACCGCGTCCGCAACGACCTGCGAAACCTGGCCCACCGCACCAGCCGGTCCACGGCCGAGGTCATGGTCGAGTACGTCCTCGAACCGTTCCTCTACCGCCGGGCCGCATCGCCTCTTGGCCAAGAACACTTCGTCCACAAAGGCGGCCTGCTGCCAACCCAGTTCGGCGCACGTCGAATGACCCGCGACATCGACATCCTCGGCCACCATCACCGGCCTCGGCGAGCGCCGCCAGACCTCCTGCCCCGCCTGGCGCCGCCGGCAAAGCACCGCCTCGGAGACATCTCCCAGCGGGCACTCGTGCCCCCACGTTCAGCGGGGACGTGCCCTCACCCGTCCGACCAAGCTCGTCAGCTTACTCGTGCAGGCTGAGGTCCTTTGCACTACGACATCGCTCGCCCTGGGGTTCCTGTGCTCTCGGCAGATCACGACGCGCGTTGAACCTGTGCCTGCTTGCAGCTTGCCTTGGTGGCCAGCAGAGCGACGAAGCCACGCTTGGCCCCCTGGGCCGAATAGTCGCGAACGCGGAGAGTCCAGCCTTCCTTGGTGAGGGTTACCCGCCGCATTCCCTTCACCTGGGCGTGGCGCTCGTCACCCCAGCCGTCGTCGTGAAGGCTCGTGACCGTGGCGTCCACGGGGTCGGGTCCATTCTGGGACAACGGCTGCAGCAGGTAACCGACGACGCAGCCTCGCTCGTCCCTGGTGGGCTCGTCCAACAAGGACAGGCCACCGGCGCGGGCGGCGGTCTTCAGGTTCTGCTCGACGTCGTGTGCCTTCGCGGCTGGGTCCGCGGCCTTGGTCTTGGACGTACCCGTGGACGCGGATTCACCCGAGGAAGCAGGTGCCGTGCCGCAGCCAACGAGCAGAGTCAGCAGTACGCCCGTAGCGCTCACGACGACCGCGGCCCTTACCGGCCATGGCCCGGGGCGGCGGCTCTCAGCCCTGGACAAGTTTCGCAACGCCTTCACCTGCCTGATCGGCTGCGATGTAGAAATCACGAACGTTCTTCAGGTAACGGCCGAGGATTTCCAGGTAGCCGTCCGGGATATCACCATGGCGAAACGTCCTTGCGATCTCGTCGGCGTGCTCGGCAACGGACCGTTCGGCGTCGACGCCGACCAGGAAACGGGCTGCGACCGCCACCTCGTCCGGCGGGAGATAGAAGCAGGCGGTGCCGAGGTCGTCGTCACCGAGGAGATCGCCCATGGTGATGGGAAGTTCACTGATCTCCTCCGGCCCCTGAGCCAGCAGGACCTGCTCCAGGACTTCCCACTCGCGGCCGAGAAAGCACTCGCTCTCCACACCACTGCGCTCACCCGAGAATCCCGATACGACATGCCGGAATCCCTTGTCCGCGTCCGCAGCGGAAATCCTTCGAAGCGTCATATCCATTGCCAACTACTCCGATCCACAGGCCACAAGGGCCCTCATTGTACCGTCGACTCACGGGAGGATTGGAATCGGCATCGGAATGCCGCCTCCAACCGGACTCTTCGGCATCCAGGGATTGTTGGACCAGTCGTGGTTCGTGATGTTCTCATGCCACCAGTTCTGGGTTTTCTCCCACCATGAATCGTCCTGTTCCTGTTCCTGCCCCTGGACTTGCGGCTCGGGCAATGGGATCTGTTTGATCTCCTTGGTCTTGTAGGCGATCACGCCCTTGCTCCGGGTGGATGGGTACGACTGGACCCATTCATTCTTCTTGAAGTTGTTGATGCCTTCCTGGGGCGGTATGTTAAATCCGACTTTGGCCTTCAGATGCCCCATACCCATTTCGTTGAGCTGTTTCTGAAGGTACTGGACCTTTTCCGTCACTTCCTTTCCTCCCTTGCGTTCCGCTTCTCCGCCACCGTGCTTCACATCCCAGACGTAAACGCTGTCGTCGGTCCAGTACAGAAGGTCGGCCCAACCGTCTTCCTTTCCGGGATGTTCGCTCGACCCACCCTTGATCCAGTTTTCGGAATCACGAATCTTCGCGGTCTGCTGCAGGTCGACGGTCACGACGCCGCCGCCGTGCGGTTGGACCATCACCAACCATGACTTGGCCATCAGAATCGTGGTGTCGTGAGCCAGGGTGTACTTTTCGCGAACCTTCTTGAAGACCTCGGCCCGCGCCTTGCGCTTTCTCTCCTCGTCCTCTCGCTTCTTGCGCTCCTGCTGCCGCTCGTACTCCATCCGGTCCGGGTCGTACAGCCCGGTCGGGTCGCTCTGCGTCGTGGGGTTGTTGTGGCTGTAGGCGTAGCCGTTGATCTGGAGTGGATCGGCCGCGTCGATGACCGGGTCGGCGGACAGGAAGCGCCCGGTGGAGGGGTCGTACTCGCGCGCGCCCAGGTGGGTGAGGGCGGTACTGGTGTCGTCGATGCCGCTGCCGAGATACGACCGGTTGTTCGGCCAGCTTGTCGGCTTGGTGCCGCGGACCTCTCCATAGGGCTTGAAGAAGCGTCGCGTGTAAGGCTGCCCGCTGCTCTCGTCCACCGACATCGTGGCTGTGCCGAGGGGATCACTGAGCAGAACGCTGAGCTTGTGACCTGTAGTGCTGCCGTACTTGGTGGAGCGGACCACCGATGGCGCGCCCTTGTGCGTGTACGTACGGGTGGCCTGGACGGCGTTGCCCTTGATATCCGCGGAGACCTCGGTCTCGCCGAGGTAGAGCACGCTGCCGACGGCGGAGTGCTGGAGGATGCGGTTGCCCTCGGCGTCGTAGACATAGGACGTGTGATCAGCAGGGGTCCACTGCTGACCAGCGGTGCCGTTGCAGGTGTACAGCTGCAGGTCGGTGCTGTCGGCGTCGTTGGCACCGGGTACGTCAACGCACTTGCCGGAGGCCGGGTTGTAGAGGCTGTGGTCCGAGGTGCGCACGGTGAACTTCTGCGCGGCGCTGCCGTCACAGGTGGCAAGCAAGATCTTGGTGCCGTTGGCGCTGGCGCATTTCCCCATCACGCGCAGGGTGTCGCCGGTCGGCTTCCACTGCTGCGCGGCGCTGTTGTTGCAGCGGTAGAGCTGAATCGCACTGCCGTCGACGGTGGTGCCGCCGGCGTTGTCGAGGCACTTGCCGGACAGGCCGACGACTGCGCCCGCGCCGTCACCGAAGCCGGTGACGTCGGTGACCTTGTTCTCGCTGTTCCAGAGGAGGCTCTGGCTGCCGCCGGTCAAGGACCGGGTCGTGGTGTTGCCCGTGGCGTCGTTGACGTAGGCGAGGTCAGCGCCGGTGGCCGGGTCGGTCTTGGTGAGGGTGTGCGGTTGGGTCAGCTTCGGAGCGCTGGTGCCGTTGCCGGTCACCAGGGTGCCGTAGGAGTACGTACTGGTCTCGTCCAGCGCCGAGTTGGCCGGGTTGTGCTCGGTCAGCGAGGCGCGGTTGCCGATGGTGTCGAAAGTGAACGACTGCCAGTAGGCGGTAGTACCGGTTGTGACGGTGCCGGAGGCCGGGGCCGCGCCCGCCAGCGACGCGGAGATGTCGACGCTGTTCCCGGCGGAGTCGGTGGCGGCGGCCTCGGCGATCGGACCGGCGGAGGTCTGCCCGTCCTCGCGGTAACCCCAGACCGTGCCCGAGGCGGACTTGCAGCCCGTTCCGGCGGTGCCGACGGCATTGCTGGAGGTCCAAGCGTGGACCAGTTCACCCAAGTTGTCATAGGTGAAGCACTGGTTGTCCCAGGCGGAGGTCGGTCCGTCGGTGAGTTTGCGCGCTGTGGAGGTGACGTTTCCGGCGCGGTCGTACGAGTAGTAGCTGTCCGCCAGTCGGTGGGAACTCGCCGTCTCCCGGTCCCACACCGTGCGTTGCAGGCGCCCCGTGTGTTCGTCGATGAAGTTGGTGGTCCACACCCGGTAGGGCTGAGGGCCGCTGACGGTGCGGAGGGGTTCACCGTACGGGGAGTAGGTGACGTCGCTGGTGTACCAACTCAGGCCGGAGGTCGACACGGGGAGATCGTCGGTGTCGTAACGGGTGACGACCTTCTCCCGGCCCAGTCCGCCGACCGCGGGCAGCGTGACGCTCAGCGGCTTGCCGCCGGGCGTGTAGGTGTAGCTGTACTTGTAGGTGCCGGACAGCCCTGCAGTGTTCGCGTTCGCGGGAACGACGATCTCGCGTCCTGTGGGCCGGTACTCGGTGTCGTAGCCGGTGACGCGGGTGATGTAGTCGCCTGTGGCGTCATGGCGGATGGAGGAAGCCGGCTTGCCCAGGGCGCCGGCCGGGTCGTAGGTGAACTCCTTGACAGGGGCGGCGTCGGGAGAACCCTCGCGGGAGGCGGTGACGCGCCCGATCTCGTCATAGGAGGTGTAGACCGTCTTCAGCAAGGAGTCGGTGACACTGACCGTGCGGTCCAGGTCGTCGTAGCCGAAGGATGAGGCGCCGGTGTCCGGGTCGGTGGAATCGGTCAGGCGGCCGCGGGCGTCGTAGGTGGACGTCCACAGGTTTCCGGCCGCGTCCTTGATCCTGGTGCGGTTGCCGCGGGCGTCGTAGGAGTACTCGGTGTTGCGCCAGTGGGTCAGCCCGACACTGGTGTAGTGCTGAATGAGGTTGACCCGGCCGAGCGCGTCGGTCCACGACTTGACCGCCGGGGTGGCGCCGCCGGCCGGACGTCTGAGTGTCCAGTTGTCGCCATAAGTGGTGCTGTCCGAGTACACGGCCTTGCCGCTGTGGACCGTGGTCGTCTTGACCGGACGCTCCAAGCCGTCGTAGAAGGTCCTGGTGAGGCTGGGAACGGTGGAGTCGCTCGCCCGCTTGAACTGCGCGGCCACCGGATCGCCCTTGGCGAGGTAGCTTCCGGTCTGTTCGCGGACCAGGCCGTGGTCGTCGTAGCGGGTGTCGGTGATGATCCGGCCGGGGCCGTGCGCGTCGCTCTGGGTCTGGATCGGACGCATCAGGCCGTCGTAGATGGTGACCTGCTTGGCGTACTCGCCATTGTCCTTCAGGCTTTTGACGGTCACCGCCGTCGGCTTGGTCACCGTGGCCGTGGCGGACGCCATCTGGTAGCTGATCACCACGTCAGGGGTCTGGTTGCCGGACGAACGTGCGGCGGTCCAGCCCTTCACCAGGCGGCCCAGAGCGTCGTACTCGTTGCGGACGACCCGGTTGTTGGGGTCGGTGACGGTGAGAGTCAGGCCGCGCCCGGCATCGATGGTGCTGACCGAGGTGTGGCCCTTCGCGTTGATGGTCTTGATGGCGGTGACCGGTCCACCCGCGTCACTGGGGGTGTACTGGGTTTCGGTGGTCTTCTTGAGCGCGTCCGTCACCTTCCGGACCCGGCCGAGCGGGTCGTAGGTGGTGCCGGTGACCACCGAATAGGAGGTGCCGGCACCGTTGGTCGACGCGGAACTGGTGGCAAGCCCTCTGGTCGGGGCCGCGCCCCACGCACCGTCGTCGTAGCTGACCCGAGTGGCCTCGATCAGCTGGGTCGCCGGATCGGCCTTGTCATAGTCCGCGCACGACGTGGCGGTCTTGCGGACCTGTTTGGGCAACCCGATGAGGTGGGCCGACTCATTGGCGACGTAGTCGGTCTTCGCGCAGGTGAGGTTGCTGAGCGTCTCACCACCGCTGCTGTTCGGTTTGACGACCTCGGTCTGCACCTGGACGGGCAGGCCGTAGTCGGAGTCGACCTCGGTCTCCGTGCGCACCGCCTGCCAACTGGAGTCGACCGTCTGGATGTCGTCGGTGCGCTTGATGCCCGCGCGCTGGGCGAGCAGCGGTGACAGGCCGCCGTCACGGTCTCGGGAGGCGGTCTGCTTCGACCAGGGGAAGTTCAGAGTCCGGTTGAGGACGCGGCCGCCCGTGCCGTCGTAGGAGATCTCCTCGGCGATCATGCCCGCGTACTGGGGTGCGTCGTCGGCGACGAGGGTGACCTCCTCCTTGGAGTCTTTGACGGCGCCGCCCGCGCCCCGGAAGTAGCGCTTGACAGAGAACGACTGGGTCTGGGGCACACCGACGCCGGCGCTGTTCTTGGCGCCCTTGACGGTGGTGACCTGCTGATAGCCGCGCCAGACGCTGTAGGTGCGCAGGGAAGGCTTGGAGAACTCGTCGTCGTCCTTGCCCCAGGCCGCGCCGGAGTAGGTGTACTTGCTGGTGAGGCGGTCCGATACACCAGTGATCTTGTCGGTCTCGGTGACCGAGTGCACGACGTACTTGTTGAACCAGGCCAGAGCCGGCTTCTCCAGGTCGCCGTCCGGGGACCAGCGCACCGGATAGCACGTGCCCTGGTTGCTCTCCGGTGCCACGGAGGGCTGGGTCTTGCAACCGCCTTGGTAGACGACCTCAAGATCGCCGCCGTGCTCCGTGGACACGGTGCCGATCCGCGGGCGGGTGAAGCCGGGACGCGCATCGCCCTTGTAACGGGGGACGAGGTTGGGCAGTTGCTGGTCCTTCAGGTAACTGCCGAGCGGATCGTCCTTGTCCACGGTGTACGGGCCGAAGCTGACACCGGCCGTCGTCAGCATGGTGCCAGTGCTGTCACCGGGCGCGTAGCCGGTGCGGGTGATGGAGTTCAGCCAGAGCCCGGGGGAGGTGTTGTACCAGTCGCGGGGGAAGGACTGATGAAGGGTGTACGTGTCCACCTTGGCGAGTCCCGTGACGCCGGGACGGGCGCCATAGGTGGTCACGGACGCCAGGCGCATCCGGGTCCAGAACGAGGGAAAGGCCGAACAGAGCTTGGAGCCGGACTTGCAGTTGAGGTTGCCCGGGCTGTCCCACCAGGGGCGGTAGGAGGCAGGGTTCTTGGTGTCGTCGAACTTGTCGGCCGCGCAGGAGCCGTCGCTCTCCAGGCAGCGCTGCTCGGAGTTGAGGACGACCTTCGCGGAGGGCTTGGTCAGGTCGGTGGTGCGCAGCCCGTACTCGATGCTGGTGGGGTAGCCGCCGCGGACGTACGACACAGGGTTCTTGAACTTCTTGTTGGGCGCGTAGTAGTTGGTCTCCGGCTGCCAGTTGACGACCATCGCGTTGCCGTGGACGTCGACGACCTTGTCCAGGCCCCATTGCCAGGCCTGGGTGCAGCGGGAGTCGGCGAAGGCGTCCTTGCGGCAAGGCTCGCCGGGGTGGTTGCCGTAGACCGGGACGGTAAAGACGGAGCCGGTGTCGGCGTGACCGCCCCCGACCTTGTTCAGACCGTAGAAGTACTGGGTGCCGTCATTGGTGGTGACGATCCAGTACTCGCCGTTGTCGTCACTGTTGTCCGCGCCGGTCCGGTGCTCGACCCTGGTGCCGTCGTCCTGCTCCGGCCGGTAGATCTCGGAGCTGCCCACGCGCACCAGTTCAGTGGTCTTGCCACCGAGCGTCATCACGGCGTTGTACGAGACCCAGCACAGGTCCGAGGTCTTGTACTTCTTCTCCTTGTTGTTGGCCGCTCCGGCGCCGATGTCCTCGCGGTCGTCCTTGCAGGTGCGGTAACGGCGCTCGATGTGACCCGGGTCGTAGTCCCAGCCCTCTCCGATCCAGGAGGCCTGCGGGGAGGTGGTCGCCGTCTTGCCGTCCACCGTCTGCGAGTTGTAGTCGAACGAGATGTCGGGCTTGGGGCCGGCCGGGGTGGGCGGCACCTGCAGGGGGTACGACCAGGTGAAGGCGCCCGACGAGCCACCGGCGCTCCACTTGCCGTCAGCGGCGAGCGGTGTCGCCTTGAACGTGCCGCCCGGACCCGAACCCGAATCCACCGCGCCGACCACCGCCTTGTCGCCGGTGGCTGCCGCCGGATGGACGTACGACGCCTGGAGAATCCCCGAAGATGCGGAGGCACTGCTCGTCGAGGCCGAGACCGTGCCGTCAGCAGTGGTGTCGACGGTGGCGGTGACGGTCTTGGAGTCCGGGTCGTTGACCGTCTCCAACTCCGTGTAGGCCTGGCACTCCTCCAGGTCGGGGGTGGTGAGGTAGCACTCGGGGAACTGCACGAACTCCAGACGTGAGGCCCAGTCGGCGCCGTAGAGGTTCTCGTACGTCTTGTAGCTCAACTGGACCGAGATCGGCACCGAGCCGGTGGCGGGCGCGGTCACGGTGACCACCGCGCCGTCGACACCGTCGGAGACCGCCGCCGTACGGGCGGCCACCGCGACCTGCCAAGTACCGGTCGGCGCGGGGGCGTCCGGGGCCTGGCCGAGCTTGACGGGGAGGGTGCCGGCGGGCGTGTAGTCCGCCGGGGTCACCGTGGTGGTGCTGCCGCCCAGGGCGGCCGTCTGCGTGGAGCCGCCGAAGGAGACCGCTGCGGTGCCGGAGACGGCCGGGGTGGTGGTGCCGGCCGGGGCCTCGTCCTGGTTGTCGGGGGTGTCGACCGCGATGCTGTCGAGCTTGGCATCGCGGGTCGAGCCACTGACCATCTGCTCGACGGGCAATTGCTCCAACGTGACGTCCTCGCGCGGCACTTCGGCGCTGCCCGGATCCGGGGGCGCGGCCATGGCGTCAACCGGCAGCAGCGCCAGCGTCAGTGCCAGGCCCACGGCCGGGAGCAGAACGGAGCGGCGACCGCGCCAGCGGCGCGCGGACGTGAAGACAGGCACAGCAAACCCCCCGGACGGCATGAAGCGGCCGCCTGGGCAGCAGGGCTGCGCACAGGTGAGGCCGCGTCAAGAACGGCCCGATTCTGTGGTGATGTTGTGGGGAAAACCAGAGTTCCCTGTGACTTAGTGGTGATCATCACGCCACGTATCGGTTAAGTGCGCTCAAAAACGGACCCAAGGGCACCTCAACAGACCGCAATGGAACGGTCATTGAAAACCGACGCGTGACGGCAGCCGCGCCTTCGGACATGATCTGGTCCCGTTGTCCGAGGGGGAAAGGGAACGCGCGCATGACGAGCAGATGGCCGATCAGACGTCGCCGCATATCCGGTCGCCGGGTCACCGCGGCGGCCGTCGTAGCCGCCGTCGCGGCCGCCGGTCTGACGTACGCGGGACTGAACGGCAGCGGCGACGGGGACCGGCCGCACACCGGGGCACAAGCCCGGCACAGCGCACCGCTGAGCGAGGCCGGGGCGGCGGCAAAGGCCGCGCGGACCGGAAAGCCGGTCGAGGTCACCGGGCTGCGCACGGTCTACGAGACCACGTGGGCGCGACCGGACGGACTGCTGCAACGCCGGATCCACTCGACACCGATCCGGGCCAAGGTCGGCGGGACGTGGCGGGCGATCGACACGGCCCTCACGCACACCGCGGACGGCTGGTCCCCCCGGGCGACGAACGTGCGGATGACCTTCTCGGCAGGTACCCGAGCCGGCACCCGGTCGAGCGACGAGCGGGCCGATCGCGGCGCGGGCGTACGCAGGGTGCCGTTGCTCGCTCAGGCGGACGCCACGACGTCCAGCGCGCTGGTGACACTCAGCACGGGTGACCACGACATCGTCCTGACCTGGCCCGGCGCCATCCCGACGCCCGTCATCGACGGCTCCCGCGCGCTCTATCCCGAGATCCTGCCCGGCGCGGACCTGGTGTTGACGGCGGACGACGGCGGCTTCGCGCAGTTGCTGGTGGTCAAGACCCGTCAGGCCGCCGCCGATCCTCGCGTGACGCAACTCTCGTACGGTCTGTCCTCCCCCGATCTGAGCTTCTCCCTGGACCCGACGACCGGCATCGTCAGCGCCGACGACGCGGACGGCGAGGAGGTCGCGGTCTCCCCCACTCCGTTGATGTGGGACAACTCCGGCACCCCGGCACTCACCGACGGCCAGGCAGGCAGCAGCGCATCGCCCACCGCATCCGAGAGCCTGTCCTCGGACGTCACCGGCGCACCGGACGACTCGGAGTCACCCACGGACGCCTCGCCCGAACCCAGTGACAGCGTCAACGACGGTGACGACGCGGACACCGACAACGAGGCATTGCCCGACGCGACCGACGAGGCCCCCGACCCATCGGCCACCGAGAGCGAAGCGGCCCAGCCCTCCGTACCGGCCGAGGCGTCCCCGGACCCCACTCACAGCGGCGCGGCGGCAACACTCGACCTGGCGTCGCTGGCGGGCCCGCAGCCCGACTCGCGGGGCACGGTCGTCGAGACCGACCTGAACGGCTCGACCTGGACCCTGACGCCGGACCAGGACTTCCTCACCGACCCTGACACCGTCTACCCGGTCTTCATCGACCCGTCGGTGAGCAAACACACCAACGACTGGACGACGGCGTACAGCCGCTACCCGAGGGCGAACTTCTACAACGGGCGGAACTTCAACAAGGGGACGCATGAGGCGCGCGTCGGCTTCGAGTCCGACACCTGGGGCACCGGCCGCTCGTTCTTCAGCATCGACTGGAACCCGGACCTGAAAGGCGCATCCGTCATCAGCGCCAAACTGCACGCCCTGGAGACCTACGCCTGGTCGTGCAGCGCCCGCACCATGAACGTGTATCTGACCGGGCCGATCAGCAACAAGACGAACTGGAAGAACGCCCCGAAGATGACAGCCGGCAACAAGCTCGCGAGCAAGAGCTTCGCGCACGGCTACAAGTCCGGAACCTGCCCGGACGACTACGAGGCCTTCGACGTCAAGTCCGCTGCGCAGAAGGCCGTCGCGGGCGGCTGGGACACCCTGACCATCGGCATGCGCGCCGGCGACGAGAACTCCGCGTACAGCTGGAAGAAGTTCCAGGCCGACGGCGGCAACGACCCGTACGTCGAACTGGTCTACAACCGCCCGCCCGGCGCGCCCTCACACCTGGACCTCGACCCCGACCTGTCCTGCGACACCAGCTCGCCCTACATCAATGTCGGCGCCTCCTCGATCACCTTCTGGGCGAACTCCAGCGACAAGGACTCCAACCTGGCCTCCGTGCGCTTCGAGTTGTGGCCGACCGGTGGCAGCGGCAATCTGCTCGGCGCCAAGGGCAAGGTTTCGGTGGGCAGTCAGACCGACTCTGCCCGGGTGCACACCGATCCGTTCTCCACCAGCGGGCTCAAGAACGGCGTCAAGTACTCGTGGCGGGCGAAATCCGTCGACAAGCGGGGCAGTTCCTCCGCGTACACGCCCAAGAAGACCCCGTGCCGCTTCGTCTTCGACAGCGCACGGCCCACTCCGCCCGTCGTCACTTCGACGCAGTTCCCCGACGCGGACGCGAAGGACAACGGCTTCGGGAACGACGACGAGGACTCCAAGTGGAGCACCGTCAAGTTCGGCACGGCGGGCTCCTTCACCTTCAAGGCCTCGCAGACCGATGTCGTGAAGTACGAGTACGGCTTCAACACGGCCAGTTACACCGGTTCCTCCGCCAGGACGAACGGCGCGGCCACCTCCACCCTGACCACCTGGTCCAGCGCCAAACCCCCGCTCGCGGGGCCCAATGTGCTGTACGTACGGGCCGTCGACGACGCGGGGAACGTGTCCGACCCACGGAAGTACTTCTTCTACGTCACCCCGCGCGACGACGCCGACGCACCCGGCGACTTCACCGGCGACAAGCTCCCCGACCTGATGGTCGTGGACGCGAACGGCAACCTGCGGATGTACCCGGGGCGCGCCACGACCGATCTGTCCAAGGGCGCCGGCACTCTCGGGTACTCGATGTCCGGCGCCTACCGCGAGAACCCTGCGAAGGACCCCAACGGCGGGGACGACGACGTGCCCCTGTACGTGGCACCGCCCTCGGGCTACTGGAAGAACACCCTGATCGCACACCTCGGCGACGTCTACGGCGGCGACGGCCTGCAGGACCTGATCGCGGTACGCGAGGGCAAGCTGTGGGTGTATCCGGGCGACGGCTACGGGGCGGTCGACATCGGCAGGCGCCACGAGATCCTGCTGCCGGCCGGTGCGCCGGATCCCTCCACGATCACCCAGATCGTCTCGGCCGGCGATGCCACGGGCGACGGCAAGCCCGACTTCTTCCTCACGGTCGGCGACGCGTTGTGGACGCTGATCGGGTACAACGGCGCCACCGTGGACGAGGCCAGGCAACTGTCCGCGTCGGCTTGGACGGAGCGTGACCTCGTCACCGTCCAGGATGTCTCCGGCGACGACGTCACCGACGTCGTCTACCGCTCGGACGCCAGCGGACGGCTGCTGTTGCGCAAGGGCATCAAGGACACCGCGACCGGCGGAGTCGACACCGGCTCCCTTGCCTCGGCGGCCGCCTCCTCCGGAGGCACGGACACCGAGTACGGCGCCTCCGGCTGGGGCAGCTCCAGCATCAGGTTCCTCTTCGGCACCCCGGACGCCAACGGGGACGGCATCCCCGACGTATGGACCCTGAGGGTGGACGGCACGGTGCGCTTCTACGCCGGCAGCCGCACAGTCCTGAGCGGCTCGGGTACGGAGATCGTCAGCAGCGGCTGGCAGAACAAGCTGACCATCGGCTGAACCGGGTGGGGACTGGCACGGTAGCTGCCGCTCCGTTGCCAGTCCCCACCCCTTCACGTGTGCATGCGGTTTTCCCGCAAAGGACCTGCCGACATCGTTCACCAGCTGGCACGCAGCGTCGCCCTGTGCACGTTTTCGGAACAGCCTTTCGTAAAGGCCGTCAGTTGGTCAGCAGAACTGGAACCTGAGAGGTGGGGCGGGTCAAGATGTCGCCCGATCGTGCGGCTGACCCGTGTGCGTGACGCTCCAGGACGGAAATCACGCAGCCGATTGTCCATGCAATGCGGCTGGTACAGCGGCTGAGCGCGACCGTACAGGGCTCACCGCGTAGGCGTAATTCACCGTTGCACAAGTCGCCCCACTCTCCCACGCGAGCGCGAGAAACCGTTCGATACGGCCGAGGTCGAGGTCCCCGGTCAGCGGTACGGCCACGATCGTATGGTCGAGGTTGGCCGCAGGAATCTCCCCCTCGGACCGCTTGGACAAGCTGTAGCGCACGAAGGCGATACGGCGCGGCAGAGACGTCCGGTACCACGGGTTGCCGACGGGTTCGACGGCGCACTGCCCCCGGACGACCCGGTCGGCCAGCACTCCTTCGGCATCGTGACGGGCGAACTCATCCGCCCACGCGTCGTCCCAGCCGTAGCGGGCGAGCGCGAGAAAAGCAGAACTGGAAGTCACGGGAGACCCTTCACAGGGTGGCCCCGGCACGCGCACTCGGGCGCGATGGAAGAAGAAGGTCAGCCGGTGGCCCTGGAAAGGATAAGGACAACGACGCCACCGAATTAACGCGCCCCCGCCAACTGACCGTCGCCTACCGCCGATTGAGGGAACGTGTGACGCCGGTGACGATGGTTGTCGCGAGGATCCAACCGGAGGCGGTGAGCAGGTAGCCGATCCACTGTGTGCCGGGCGTGGGGGTGAACGCCGTTCCTTGTCCGAGGCCGATGACGGGGAGGAGATGGTCGAGAGTGAAGATCACCGGGTTGAAGGTCTCGGTACTACCGGCCGCCGTGCGGGTGGGCCGCCGGACCGTGAAGACGGCCGAGCCCAGTGCCAGCAGGCCCAGCAGCCAGAAGCCGGCGCGCATGGGGCGATAGCCGTAGCCGACCGTGACGTCCTGGACCGCTCCCCAGATCCGGGTGTACCGCGGCAGAGCGGCACGGCGACGGCGCTCCTTGAGCAGCGATACGGTGCGGGCGTCGTCCTCGTGGCCCAACGCGCGGTAGGCGAGCGCCAGTTGCTCGAAGGGCTGCGGTGCGTAGCCGGAACCGTCGCGCAGCAGCCACCCCACGCGCTGTCTTGGCGACAGCGGGGTCTCGAAGCGGTCGTAGCGCAGACCGTCGAGCCTCAGCTCGTCGGGCCAGCTCTGCCGGTCGTCCTGGATGACGCCCAGCACCGCGTGGCGGAGGTCGACCAGGCCCTGCGGCCGCCGCGCCATCCGTAGATCCACTTCCCCCGCATGGGCATGTGTCAGGGCCAGCGCGACCATGCCGGGTGCCACGAGCCGTGCGTTCAGCAGAGTGATGCGTCCGGTGGCCCTGGCTCCGGCCAACTCGATGGTTCCTTCTGCGGTGAAGCCGTTGTTGAAGTGCAGGCTGGTGCCGACTTCCAGATGGTTCCCGTACAACGCTTTGCGGCCCGGGTTGCGCAGTTGTGCACCCCAGAAGCGAACGACGCCGTCAACTCTGCTGCCCGGTAGGTCGACTTGACCCGCCGTTGTCATCCGGTCGCACAGGAGGTCGCCCCCGACGGACATCCGTGCGGCTCCCAGCGCCACGCCGTCGGGGTTCGACAACCGGGCCTCGCTCATGTCGATGTCACCGCCGACATGAGCGCCCCGCAGGATCACCTCGCCCTCGGCGGTGAAGCCGTGCCGCATCCGGATGTGGTCGTCCACCTGGACCCGGTTGGCGGTCAGGGCGGGACCGTCGGAGTTGGTCAGCCGGGTCCCGTCGAGGTCGAGGATGCCGGTGATGTGCGTGCCGTCCAGCTTCAGCAGGCCGTCCAACCGGCAGTGGCGCACCCGCAGATTGCCGTCCACCGACGCGTTGGCGGCGTAGAACCGGACCAAGCGGCAGCGCTTCAGGCTGAACTGTCTCGTGCGGGCGCTGTAGAGGGTGACTCTGCCCCGGAAATCGCAGCCGTCCATGGTGACGCGATACGGGATCTCGGCGTAGTCGAGTTCCAGCGATCCGTCTATGCGTGCGCCGTCGAGGCGCAGGGCGGGGACATGGCCCGGTTCCGCGACGGCCCCGTCGAGCAGCAGCCACGTGAGCGCGGCGCCCCTGACCACGCGCTCGGGCCCCCAGCCGTCGCTGTTCGCCGGCTCGTCGTCCGCCGGATCGCCGACCCGCAGGTCCAGCTTCTCGCCGCGCGAGAACGCGTCCCGAACCCGTCGCTCGACCGGAGTCAGATCCTCTGCCCGCACACTTCTCCCCGCCCCCGAGCCGCGTCGCCCCGTACGCTACCCACGCGGTGACGGGCCCAAAGCAGCTTCGCAGGCCCCTGGTCGGCGGGTCCGCCGGTCGTCCCGAGCGCTCCTCGCGGTCCCGTACGACCCAGCACGCTTCCGGCACGAACCCATCCCCTACGGGACGCCTACCCATCGATCTCGGCCGGCAGAAAAGGCTCGCCCTCCGGAGCCTCCTTGCGGGCCCGCAGCGCCCGTTCGGCGGGTGCGCCGGCCGGTACGCGCAGCGGCGGGTCGGGGTGTCCGACCGTGGCGGCCACTACGGCGGCCACGTCCTCCGGGGTGACGAGTTCGCCGCGGAGTGCGGGGAGTGCCTCGTAGAGCGGGGTGTACGGGTCGTTCTCACCGAGGTACACCCTGGTGCGCTCGCCGCCGCCGGAGGAGACCGCACCGGGCTGGACGACGCTCACCCTGACGCCGAAGTGGCCCGTCTCGATGGCGAGCGTCTCGGCGAGTGCCTCCAGGGCCCATTCGCCGGCGCCGTAGGGGCCGATCATGGGCAGCGCCACGCGCCCCTGGACGCCGGAGACGAAGACGAGACGCCCCGCGCCTCGTGCGCGCATGGCGGGGAGCACGGCCTGTGCCACCCGTGGCGCGCCGAGGGTGTTGACCTGGAAGAGCCGCTCGACCTCCGCGAGCGGGACGCTCTCCAGGGGTGCGCGCACGGTCTCCCCGGCGTTGCTGACCAGGACGTCGGTCCCGCCGGCGTCCCGGACGGCCCGGTCGACGCTCTCCTGGTCGGTGACATCGAGGCGGAGGCGCCGGTCGACGGGGAGTTCGGCCGGCGTTTCCGGGCGGCGTGCGGTGGCGATCACCCGGTGGCCCCGGCCTGCCAGTGCCACGGCGATGGCCCGGCCGATGCCTTGGGACGCGCCGGTGACGAGTGCGGAGGACATGGTGGACCTCGTCTTTCGTGGGGATCGGCGCCGACGAGCCGGCCCCGCATGAGCCACGTCGGGCCCTCGGCGAACAACGGTCCCCGGCATGCGCGTTGAACGCGTCGACATCCGGGTTCTCCGCGTCCGCGACGACCTCGAACCGATGGGAACCGGGCTAGTTCGCGAGGGAGTCACCAGCGGTCCGGTGGGCCGCCCGGACGAAGTCGTCGCGGCGACTTCGCGGCCCAACTCGGCATCCCGCGAGCCGTGTTGACCAACCGGCTGAAGTCGCTGACGCAGGAGGGCGTCCTCACCCGCGGGGACGACGGGTCCGGCCGTGTCGAGTACCGGCTGACGGACAAGGGCCTCGCCCTGTGGCCGGCGGTGCACGCCCTGATGAACCGGGGCGAGGCCCTCTACTCCCCCAACGGAGCCGAGCGCGTCCTCCGCCACGACCTCGACGGAGGCCTCCTCGACCCCAACGGCCGTTGCCAGGAGTGCGGTTCGGCCGTCCCGGTCCCGGAGATCCGGATCGAGCCAGGACCCGGTTTCCGGGCGCCGGACCACGAAGGCGATCCCGTCTCCAGCGCGATCAACACGCCCCGCCGACTCCTCGACCCGATCGTGACAGCCCCCGCACCCACCCGACAGGTCGGCACCGGCACCTACGGCCGCACGAAACCACAACCGTCCGGTGACAGAACCGTCGCACAGGACGCCACAACTGGATGCCGGGGCAGCTGGTCCAACTGGGCGTGAACGGCGGGCGGTTCGGCCCGCCGTCTTCGGCGTGGCAGTCCACCGCGCCGTATACACATCCTGGGGGAAACGTTGAACAGCACCGCACGCACGCTGCGTTCGTCCGCGACGGTCGCGGGGGCCGGCCTGCTACTGGCCGCCACCGGAGCCGTCCTGGCGCCGGCGGCCACCGCCGCGACCACCGACGCACAGCCGCCCGCACTGACCGTCTCCACCGCGGCACCGGCGGAGATCGGACTGGCGGGCCAGCCGGTCGAGTTCACCACCACGGCGTCCAACGTCGGTACGGAGGACACCACTTCGGCGCGGTTGATCTACCACATCGACGGGGGCGCCGGTCTGCCGCCGAACGCCGTCAGCCTGCAGTACCGGCTCAGCGGAACGGCGTGGAAGACCGTGCCGCTGACGCTGACCGGCACCCAGTTCTCCGGCGAACTGCCCGAGTCCTTCGCGCTCGCCGCCGCCCAGTCGCGGACCGTACAGCTGCGCCTCGGCCTCCCGATGGGCACCCCGCACCACGGTGACAGCAACGGCGGCGCCGACCAGCTGAAGCTCAACACCCTTATCTCCTACGGAACTTCGGGCGCCGCCAACGACAGCGACGAGGACACCGTCAAGGTCGACGGGCTCGACGCCACCCTGTCCGGCGTCCCCACCACGGCCACCGCGGGCGGACCCGGCGTGACCTTCGGCGCCACGGTGTCCAACGCCACGGCCTCGGCGTACGAGAACGTGACGGGCGTGCTGTTCACCAGCCGCTACGCCACCGTGCAGGTGCTGAGCTCCGGCACCTGGAAGACGCTCAAGCCGATCACCGCCGGCAACGAACCGGACGTGTACGGCTTCGACATCACCGGCAAGGACTCCTCCCTGGCGGCGCACAGCAGCGCGGCCGCCAAGTTCCGTGTGAGCTACCTCAAGAACACGCCTGCCGGAAAGACCACCGTGCACCCCTGCGCGTTCGTCAACCAGGGCTCGACGCCGTTCACCGGCACCACGTTCTGCGGAGCGTCGGCGTCGATCACGGTGAAGGCGGCCGCCTCCGGCACCACCACCCCGACCACCTCGGCGAGGCCTTCCACGTCGGCCACCCCGACCAGCTCGTCCACGCCCTCCACTTCGCCCACGGCAACGACCACGACGTCCTCCGGAACGATCTCCGGGACCACCTCCGGAACGACCACGCAGCTGGCCAGGACCGGCAGCGGCGGTATCTCGGCGACCGCCGCGTCGGCGTCGGCCCTCATCACGGCCGGAGCGGGCACCCTGGGCTTCGTCGCCCTGCGCCGCCGCCGTAACCGAGCCTGACACCGGGGCCCTGGCCGCGCTCACCGCACCAGCCTGCCTGCGCGGGCGTCGGTGCGCCGGCCAGGGCCCTCTTCGGCACACGGCAACTCTGCCCCCGACTCTGCCCCTACGGACTCCCCACCCCCGGCCGTCCATCAGGTAAGAGGGAAGAGCACCCGCACCAGGCAAGGGCACCCGCCGACCAAAGGGGAACCGCACATGCGCGTCCAGGGAGAGAACCGCCCAAACGGAGACCGCACCGGCGGACGCCCCGCGGCCCGGACAGCGGCCCGTCCCGCGGCCCGTCCCGCCGCCGCCCTCCCCCCGCTCACCGCGCTCCAACAGGCCGCCGGAAACGCCGCGGTGACCCGCGCGATCCAGCGGGCCCGGGACGAGCAGCACGGTGACGAGCAGCACGGTGGTCCCGAGGCACGCGCCGCCGAGGGAGCCGTTCCCGTGCAGCGGCGGGCATCCGTGGTCGACGCCGTCGGCTCCCCGGGACGCCCCCTGGAACCCCGCATCCTTCAACGGGCCGAGCAGGCCTACGACATGGACTTCGGCCATGTACGCGTGCACGACAACCCCGTCGCCCAGCGCTCCGCCGAGGAACTCGGCGCCCTGGCCTACACCACCGGTTCGCACATCGTGCTCGGCGACCATCGGGTCGAGGACGAGGTGATGTACGAAGAGGTCGACCACGTACGCCAGCAGGCCCTGGGGCCCGTGCCCGGTACCGACAACGGCCGGGGCGAGAAGGTCTCCCACCCGGACGACCCGTTCGAGCGGAGCGCCGGCGCCAACGGCCGGAAGCTGGCCCGGGGTGCCGCCCCCGAACTGGCCCTGCCCGGGGCCGACTTACCCGGTGGGGCGGTGCAGCGCAGCGTTGACGTCTCCGTCCAGCGGGCGGACCGGCCCGGACCCTCGACCACGCCCCCGGCCCAGAGCACGACTCCGCCCCCGGCCTCGTCCTCACCCCCGATCCAGGACTCGCAGCCGGCCATCGCCCGGCTGGCGGGGCTGCTCGTCAGGGGCAAGGAAGCGATCAGGAACAAGGACGTGCGGGCCGTCATCCACACGCGGGTGCGCAGCGGCCCGAGTTTCACGGACGAGGAGCTCGACGCGATCAAGGCCGTGGAGTCCGAGGATCCCAAGTGGCTGAAGACCGTGGGGATGTGCAGCACCGTCGAGGCCGACGCGTACCTCAAGGCCGGCGATTTCCACAACTGGCTCCAGCAGCCGGAGGGCAAGCGCCTCCTCATCGCCAGCCTGCGCTGGCGGCAGGAGGTCGCGGACCGCGCTCAGGGGAAGTCGACGGACAAACCCACCCGCTCGGACTACCAACTCGCCCGCCACCACGCCATGCACGACAAGGACACCCCGGAGACCGAGAAGGAACAGCTCACGGGAGAACGGAACGAGCAGATCTTCCAGACCTTCGTGACGACCATGGTCCCGCCCGGTATCCGCGACGACGTACCGGACGCCGCCAAGCACCGGGAGCGGGTCGAGCGCGGCACCAAGGTGCTGACCAATATCTTCCTGATCCTGAAGGAGGGGCTGAAGGTCTTCAACCCGGAGACCGGCATGCACGACGACTTCAAGGACGATGTCGCCCACGCGCTGGCCTACGGCGGCCGCGTCAACATCCGCATTCCCCAACTGGCCGACGGCCAGCACGGATACGAGCTGCCCCAGTGGCTCCACATCACCAAGGAGGACGGGAAGCCCTGGCAGCGCATGTCGAAGCCCGAGGATCCGGTGTACCGGCGCAAGTTCGCCACGCACCACATGGAGACGGGCAAGAACAACGCGGACGGAACGCCGGGCAAGTTCGTGGAGAAGGGTGAATTCGGGGCCACCGTGCAGAACTGGTTCGATCCCCGCACCCATCTCTACGGCCTGCCCACGGCCGCCGGAGGCATGGGAAACCTCGACTACCACGGCGACACCATCCTCCCGAACGAGTCGTACGGGCACATGTTCATGGGGTACAAGACCCCAACCAGCAAGGAGCCAGGGGCACTTCAGTTCGGTCTTGAGACCGCCGGGCCGGGTGGCGTCACCCCCGACGGCTACAAGCACGGCATCACCAGCAGCGAGAAGAACAGCAATCCGGTGAGCCAGTTCGGCGGACACAAGGACGACAAGCCGGGCGGCAACGCCCCCCTCAGGTCGAGCCAGCGCCATGTCGACCTGGAGAAGTTCGGCGACTGGGTGCAGAAGCTGAAGGACCTGGAGAAGGACTGGAAGGCCGAACTCGCCAAGGCCAAGACGGACGAGGAACGCGCGGCCCTGTACCGGGATTTGATCGGCAAACGCAGCAACACCGGTTCGTGAGAGCGTAGTTCGTCTTCTACGGCCGTCACCCGCCCCGAGAACGTACCGGGACGGGTGACAGCTGGACGCTCAGCGGCATGAACAGCCGTGCGGACGGGGCTACTTGCTGCAGGAGGCCCCGTTGAGCGTGAAGCCGTACGGCGCCGAGTTCTTGCTGTTGTTCCACGTGCCGAGGAAGCCGAAGGTGAAACTGCCGTCCGCGGCGACGTCCTTGTTGTAGTCGGCGGCGGTGGCGGTGACCCGGGAGCCGTCCTGGGCGACGCTCGCGTCCCACATCTGGGTGACCTGCTGGCCGTCGCGATAGGACCAGGCGACGCGCCAGGTGTCGAGGGCCTTGGTGGTGGTGACGGTGATGGCGGCCTGGAAGCCGTCGGGCCACTGGTTCACCAGGTCGTAGGTGACGTCGCAGGTAGCCGGCGTGGTCGTACCCGAACCCGATCCGGCACCTGACCCCGAGCCCGAACTCCTTGTCGGATCAGGTGAGTTGCCCGCCGTGGCCGAGGCGGTGCCCTGGGGTTCCGTGTCGGGGTTCTTGTCCCCGGAGTCGGTCGCCGTACTGCTCGTCGTGGGCCGGGTGGACGAGGAGGCCGTACCCGACGGGTGGGCGCCGACGGACGACAGGGTCGGGGCGGGATCCCCCACCGGCTGACTGCCGGCGTCGTCGCTGGCCGCGTTGTCGTGCCCGGAGCCGCCCATCGGCATCATCGACACCCCGAGCGCCACCAGCGACAGCAGGACGGCCGCGGCGAGCAGACTGTTGCGGACGAGGCGCGCCTTGCTCGCGCCCTCCTTCGGCTCCCCGGCCTCCAGTTCGGCCACGGGACGTCCCGCGCCCAGCCGCACCTCGGCGGCCCGGCGG
This sequence comes from Streptomyces sp. N50, assembly GCF_033335955.1. Lineage (GTDB taxonomy): Bacteria > Actinomycetota > Actinomycetes > Streptomycetales > Streptomycetaceae > Streptomyces. The sequence continues at coordinate 7,525,829 of NZ_CP137549.1, read as the reverse complement.
CGGCGCTCCAGATAGGCGAGCCCGCCCCAGCCGATGACCCCGCCCGCGAGGGCCGCGGGCAGTCCGCCGCCCGCCAGCCGCAGACAGGCGGCCGCCTCCGCGCACTGCACACAGGTGGCGAGGTGCCGGGAGAGGTCCTCGGGGGTGTCGGCGGCCGGTGACCGGGTCACCGCGTCCAGCAGCCGGGCGTAGCTGCGGCACTCCGCGTCCATCGGGGTGTCGAGGTGGTTGCGGTGGCAGCGGTCCCTGAACAGGGCCCGCACCTGGGCGAGTTCACTGGAGACGACCGCCGGATCGAGACTGAGCCGGCGGGCCACGACGGTCAGCGGCAGCGCCTCCACCTCGGCCAGCCACAGCAGCGCCGCGTCCGCCTCCTGAAGGTCCCGCAGCCCGCGCAGCGCGATCGGGCGCTGCAACGGCATGCCGTGATAGCGGGCCGCCTTCTCGGAGTTGAGCCACAGCCGCAGGTCCGGGTCGAGCCGGTGCCCCCGCCCGGCGAGCTCCCAGGTGGCCGCCGTGGTGCGTACGGCGGTCAGCAGCAGCGGTATCACCGGCAGCACCCGGCGGGCCGGTCCGCGCATCGGACCGGACCCGGCGGAACGGGCCTCCTGGATGCCAAGTGCGAAGGCCTCACTGGCCAGTTCGGTGGCCGAGGCGGCGCCGGACGTGCACAGGTCGGCGTAGGACAGCACGGCGTCCCAGCTCTCGGTGAAGAGCGCTGCCTCAGCGGCGTCCTGAGGAGTCGGCAGGTCGGGCATGGGTCTCCTGCATCCACGAATGACGGCCAACTAGCTCTGACAGTAAGCGAGTTGGAGGGGGGCTGCCTCGTGACAGGGCCAGAGCCTTTCACGCATCCCACACAACTGACAAGCCGCGTATTCAATTACGGTGACTGTCAGTCGCCTCTATGCAGTTGTACGTGTCCGAGCCTCTCCCGGCTCACCCGTCGCAGGAGTTGGCCACACCGTTACCTTACAAAGGCGCGGGCTCCTCGGCGGGCTCGGCGGGGAGACTGTCCATGAAGGAGCTGACGGAGAAGACCGCGCGGCCGGGGCCCGGTTCGCCGTATCCGGGCGGGGACTTGAGGCCGAAGTCCTCCATCGTCGCGCGGTAGGCCTCCAGCAGGCGGATGTGGTACTCCAGCGGAGCGCCCTGCGGATTGGCCTTGCCCAGCGGGGTGGTGGGCTCCGGGCACCAGGTGGTGAAGCGGGGCGTGATGCCCTGCGACATGAAGAAGCGCAGCCCCTCGGTGGTGGACGCGATCGCCTCGTCGACGGTCTTGAAGCCGAACGGCTCCGCCATCTCCACGCCGGCGACGAAGTTGGGGATCACGTTGCGCGCGCCGAAGATCTCCGCGGAGTCGAGAATCCGCTTGTGCCATTCGGCGCGGCCGACGTAGCGCTCCTTGCCCGGGCAGTGCAGCTTGAACAGATACTCGTCCCACACCTCGTAGTTGGGGTGGTAGATCTGCACGCCGTAGTCCTTGAACCGCTGCACGTCGTCCTTCGGCAGCGCCTGCGCGACGACCTTGCCGATCCACCGCCCCGGGAACCGCTCCTCGATGGCCTTGGCGTAGTGGCCGTAGAAGTCGGCCTCGTCGCGCCCGGCGACGGTCTTGGTGATCGCGCCGCCGGTGAGGGTGTAGGCGGTCGAGGTCTTCGCGGTGTCGTACCGGTCGATGATCTCCAGCGCTTCGAGGACCTCCTCCACGTCCTTGACGCCCGTGTAGGGGCGCCCGGCGGCCTTGTGCTGACGCCAGTTGTGGTTGATGTCGCAGTACTGGCACTCCTCCTTGGCGCCGAAGTACTGGCAGACGCGGAAGACCGTCAGATAGATCAGGTAGCCCCACTGGATGGTCGGGGCGACCTCCATGACGGACTTCCCGTTGGCGAGCTTGTGCTTGTAGTACTCCGGCATCGGCGGCACCCCGACGTCGGCGATGCGCTTGCCGTCGAGGTACAGCCCGAGGACCCCGTCGTCGTCGGAGGCCACGCGGTACGGCGAGGTCGGGTTCACGCGCACGGAGACGACGGTCCGTCGCAGGTCGTACGGGCCACCCGTAAGGATGATCTCCTCCGGCGGGCGCCGTAGCGCGGCCTCGCCGAGCTCCGGCAGCGTGCCGTGGTCGAAGGAGAAGATGAAGTACGACTTCGGCTTCACCTCACCGCCCTCGTTGTCGCTCAGCGCGGACGGGTCGAAGGCGACACCCCCGCGCAGCAGGTCCTCCTTGAAGACGGCCTCCCGCGGCACATGCGGAAAGCGCTCCATCAGATCCTCGACCAGCGCGGTGCGGCTGCCCATCCCGTGTCTCCTCCCGGCTCAGGCGCCCTGCTCAGGCGTACCGACTCCTCACGGTATGCCTCCGGCGGTTGGGCGGGGGAACGGGGGGTCGGTGTGGTGCGGTTCGGGTGGGTTTGGCTAGGTGGCCGGGTCGGCGGTGGGGGCTTGGGTTGATTGCGGGGTGCGGGTGCGTTGGGGCTGGGTGCGCAGTTCCCCGCGCCCCTAAAGGCATGAGGGTGGGCGGAGTCGGGGCGGGCGGGTCGGGGGTGGGGGCTCGGGATGGTTGCGGGGTGCGGGTGCGCTGGGGCTCGGTGCGCAGTTCCCCGCGCCCCTAAAGGCATGAGGGTGGGCGGAGTCGGGGCGGGCGGGTCGGGGGTGGGGGCTCGGGGTGGTTGCGGGGTGCGGGTGCGTTGGGGCTGGGTGCGCAGTTCCCCGCGCCCCTGAGGGGGTGGGGGTGGGCGGGGTTGGGGCCCCCGGTCCGGACACGGATCGTTGCCGGGTCAGCCCTGTCCCGTTCCCTCGCGGCTTGCGATGTGGTCCGGTAGCGGGATACCCGGGGGCAGTGCGGGGTCCGGTACGGGTGTGCCCCAGGTCGAGGTCAGGGGGAGGGTTCCCCCCCACAGGGCCAGTTCGGCGTCGGGGCCGTCGCCGTCGTCTGGGCCGCCGGTGCGGATCTTGACGGAGGCCTCCTCCAGGGAGAGGGCGAGCAGGGTGGTGGCCGCGAGTTCCTTGCGGTTCGGCTGCCGGGCGTACGACCACTGGCCGGGCGTCGCGTGTTCGGTGAGGCGGCGCAGGCCGGCCAGTTTCTCCTCCGGGTCGGTGACCTTGCGGGGTGCCCCGTGGATCATCGCGCTGCGGTAGTTCACCCCGTGCTCGAAGACCGACCGGGCCAGCACCAGCCCGTCGACATGCGTGACGGTGACACACACGGGGGTACCGCCCGCGAGGCTACGACTCGCGACGGACCCGTGGAAGTACAGCTCCCGCCCGTACCTCCCGTACACCGTGGGGACTACGACCGGACGCCCCTCGATCACGACCCCGAGGTGACACACGAAACCGGCGTCGAGGATCGCGTCCAGGTCGGCACGGTCGAGGCTGCCCTGTTCGGCGAGGCGGCGGTGCCGGGTCAGGTCGGTCTGCGGAAGGCGATCGGTCATACCCACGGAGGCTACCGATGCCGTACATAAACCGCCATACCTCTATCGAATACAGCATCTGCGCGGCATCACTGCAACGAAATCCGAAGCATTGACGTCTCTGACATTTCTCGTCAGAATTGTCAGCATGAGCAAGCGGGACGACATCGTGACAGCGGCCGTCGACGTGTTCAGCCGGTACGGTTTCCGGCAGACCTCGATGGAGCTCCTCGCGCGGGCCGCGGGCGTGTCCCGGCCCGCGCTGTACCTGCACTTCGCGAACAAGCAGGACGTCTTCGCCGCCGTCGCCGCCCGCGTCACCGACCTCATGACGGCGGCCGCCCACCGCGCCCGCGACGCCGAGGGGACACCGGCCGACCAGGTCTACGGCGTGCTCGCGGTGAAGCTGGAGACGGCGATCGGCGTCACCGAGGCGCGATTCCGGCAGGAACTGGTCTCGGAGGCCGCCAGGATGGGGCTGACCCCGGTCGAGGACGGGCTGGTCGACGCACTGGTGGAACTGCTCGCCGGAATTCCCGAACCCCGCGAGACCGCCGCGCTCCTGCTCGCCGCGACCGTCGGCATCGGTCAGTCCAACGGCACACCGGAGGTCCTCCGCGGCCGTCTGCGCCGACTCGTCGACCTCGTCATGAGCGGCCTCGACGGCGAGCCGAACCGAAAGAACACCGCACCGGACCGAAGGAACACCCCACCGCCACAAAGGAGTTGAGCACCATGATCGGTACCATCGCCCTCGGTCTCGCCGCCGGTTTCTGCGCGGGGGACGGCCTCCCGTACTACGTCATGGGCAGCACCGGCGAGGCGATCAGCCCGGGCCCGTTCCGGCCCTCCGCCACCGCCAACGTCCTCTCCGGCTGGGTGCTGTTCGTCGCCGCCGCCGTCTGCTGGCACTACACCGATACGCAGGCACAACCGCTGCCGACTTATGCTGCGGCAGCAGCAGGAGTCCTCCTCGTCGGGCTGATCCACGCCCGGCTGTGGCGCACCGACCCCTGGGGCAGAACACGCGAACGCACGCTCCCGGAGGGACGGCAGGCATGACGGAGACGGTCACCAACTGGGCCGGCAACATCACCTACGCGGCGAAGGAACTCCACCGCCCGCGCACACTCGACGCGCTCAGGGCCCTCGTGGCCGAGAGCGCGCGGGTACGGGTGCTGGGCAGCGGCCACTCCTTCAACGAGATCGCCGAGCCGGGCCCCGACGGCACCCTGCTGACGATCGCCGCCCTGCCACCCGAGTTCGACGTGGACACCACGGCCCGGACGGTACGGGTCTCGGGCGGCGTCCGGTACGCGGAACTGGCCCGCCGGGTGGCCGGGCACGGTCTCGCGCTGCCCAACATGGCGTCCCTGCCGCACATTTCGGTGGCCGGTTCGGTGGCGACCGGCACGCATGGTTCGGGCGTCCGCAACGGCTCGCTCGCGTCGGCCGTACGCGAGGTCGAGATCGTGACGGCGGACGGCTCCACGGTCACCATCGCGCGCGGCGACGACCGCTTCGACGGTGCCGTGACCTCCCTCGGCGCGCTCGGCGTCGTCACCTCCCTCACCCTCGACCTGGAACCGGCCTTCGAGGTCGAGCAGCACGTCTTCACCGAACTCCCCCTCGCCGGGCTGGACTTCGAGACGGTGGCGGCGTCGGCGTACAGCGTGAGTCTGTTCACCGACTGGCGGGAGCCGGGCTTCCGGCAGGTGTGGCTGAAGCGGCGCACCGACCAGCCGGCGGTCGACTTCCCGTGGGCCGCGCCCGCGACCGAGGCGCTGCACCCGGTGCCGGGGATGCCCGCGGTCAACACCACCGAGCAGCTCGGGGTGGCGGGGCCCTGGCACGAGCGACTGCCGCATTTCCGGGCGGAGTTCACGCCGAGCAGCGGGTCGGAGCTGCAGTCGGAGTATCTGCTGCCGCGGTCGGCCGCACTCGACGCGCTGCATGCGGTCGACGGCATCCGGGAGACGGTCGCCGGTGTGCTGCAGACCTGCGAGGTGCGGACGGTCGCCGCCGACGCGCAGTGGCTGAGCCCCTCGTACGGGCGGGACACGGTCGCCCTGCACTTCACCTGGATCGAGGACACGGAGACGGTACTGCCCGTGGTGCGGCGGCTGGAGGAGGCACTCGACGCCTTCGACGCGCGGCCGCACTGGGGCAAGGTGTTCACCACTCCGGCGGAGGTCCTGCGCGGCCGCTATCCGCGGCTCGGCGACTTCGCGGCGCTGGCGCGGGACCTCGACCCGGAGGGCACGTTCGCCAACTCCTTCGTCCGGGACGTCCTCGGCGACTGACCGCGTGACCGGTCGGGCGACCGGCTGGGCGGCGACTTTGTATGGCCCCTTTCCTAACCCCTTGTCGAACGTCACCCGCTGCCCATAGCCTTGCCGCGCGCCGGTGCCGTCGTGCCTCGGCATGATGCGAGGGGGAGGGATGGCGGTCACTCCGGTGAAGCGCACATCACGCGACATCCGAACCGCGAACCGTTACGAGGTACTGCGCCAGATCATCGCCGAATCACCCACCTCCCGGCAGGAGTTGGCCGCCGCGACCGGGCTGAGCCTGGCCACGGTGGCCACGCTCGTCGGTGAGCTGCTCGACCTCCGGATGATCACGGAGGTCGGCTTCGAGGACTCGGCGGGAGGCCGCCCGCGCGGTCTCGTGGCGGTCAACGCGTCGGGGGGCGCGCTGATCGGCGTCGACATCGCGGAGACGTACGTCCATGTCGAACTCTTCGACCTGGGGCTGAACGTGCTGGCCCGTGCCGACGAGGACATGCGCCCCGGCGAGAGCCTGCCCGAGCAGGTGGTGAGCCATGTGGCCGCCGCCGTCGGCTCGGTGGTCGCGCAGGCCGGCATCGAGGGCGCGCGGGTGCTGGGCGTCGGGGTGAGCGTGCCGGGGCAGGTGGACCGCGACACCGGCGTCTCGGAGTACGCGCCCAACTGGGACTGGCACGACGTGCCGTTGCTCGACCTGCTGTCCGAAGTCATCGCCTACCCGCTGTACTTGGACAATCCGCTGCGCGCCTGCGCGGTCGCGGAGATGTGGTTCGGGGCGGCGCGCGGGCGCGGGGACGCGGTGGTGGTCAACCTGGGGACCGGCGTCGGCGCGGGACTCGCGCTCGGCGGGGCGCTGTACCGGGGGGTGAGCAACAGCGCCGGCGAATGGGGCCATACGACACTCGTCCTGGACGGCCGCCTGTGCCGCTGCGGCAACCACGGCTGCGTCGAGGCATACGTCGGCGCGCCCGGAATCATGCTGAACCTGCGGGAGTTGAGCCCGCGCAGCCCGCTGCTGCACTCCGAGGACCAGACGGCCACCATCGACGCCCTGGCGCGCGGCGTGGACGCGAACGACCCCGTGGCTCTCAAAGTCGTGCGGGAGACGGCCCGTTACATCGGCGCGGGCATCGCCAACCTGGTCAACATCCTCAACCCCGAAGTCGTCGTGCTCAGCAGCTGGGTCGCCCGCAGGCTCGGTGAACCCCTGCTGCACGAGGTGCGCGAGGCCGTCCAACGACACGCGCTCAGGCGGCCGTTCGCCGCCACCCAGATCGTCCTCTCCCCCATTCTCACCGACCCGGCGTGCCTCGGCGCGGCGACGTTCGCGCTCGAAGGGGCACTTCAGTCGGTGGGGCAGAGGGCCGGCAAGCGCACGACCCAGGCAAGGAGCCGTACCGCACCACCTTCATGACGACGGAAGGGATGCACGTGACTCACCCCCACCCCAGGAGAACGATCCTCGCGACAGCGGCAGCCGCGCTCGCCGTCACCGGGGCCCTGCTCTCCGCGCCGCCCGCGACCGCCGACGGCGTCGCACCGGCCGAAGTCTCCCCCCACGCGGCCCAGACCATCGACAACATCGGCGCGTCCGGCGCCTGGTGGGTCAACGACCTGCAGAACTTCACACCCGCGGTCCAGGCCCGGGTGGCCCAACTCCTTTTCTCTTCAAAGGGGTTGGACCTCTCCTCGTACCGCTACAACATCGGCGGTGGCGGCACCGCGGTCACCACCCCGGCCCGCGCCGCACAGGACTTCCTGAACGCCGACGGCACGTACGACTGGAGCAAGGACAAGGGCGGCCAGACGTTCCTCAGGTACGCCGCGCAGTACGGCGTCCAGGACCTGATCGGCTTCGTCAACAGCGCGCCCGCGCAGTGGACGACCAACGGGCAGAGCTGCGGCGGCCAGTTGAAGCCGGAGAACGAGGGCGACTACGCGAAGTACGTCGCCGACGTCACCGCCCACTTCGCCAAACAGGGCGCGAAGTTCGACTACATCAGCCCCTTCAACGAGCCGAACAACGACTTCGGCGACTGCGGCCAGGAGGGCATGCAGGTCACCGTCGACCAACGCGACGACATCGTGCGGGCGTTGGGCGCCGAGCAGCGGGCCCGGCACCAGAAGACCTCGATCATCGCCGACGAGTCGAGCAGCACGGTCAGCTTCTCGACCGAGGTCCCGCAGTGGATCGCGCAGCCGGACACCGCGCAGTACGTGTCGAAGCTCGCGCACCACACGTACAACAACCCGAACGACGGCCAGTTGGGCAACGTCTACGAGACGGCGAAGACGGTCGGCAAGCCCTCCTGGGCCACCGAGATCTGCTGCTTCGGCAAGGGCACCACGGGCTGGAACCAGGAGTACGACCCGACCATCGACAACGCCCTGCTCATGTCCCGCATCATCTACAAGGACTTCGCGAGCTCGCACGACTCGGCATTCCAGTGGTGGGTGGCCCTCGCCAGCGGCTACGGCACGGACCCGGCCACGCGCAACGACGTCGGCTGGAACGACGGGCTGATCTACTACGACCCCGACTACGCGACGAACGGCAACCAGACCCTGTACTTCACCAAGCGGTACTACGCGCTCGGCCAGTACAGCAAGTTCGTGACCCCGGGCTCGGTCGCGCACAACGTGACGGGCGCGCCGAGCGGTGTCGAGGTCAGCTCGTACGACCGGGACGGCAAGTGGGTCGTCGTGGTCAACAACCAGAACACGACGGCCACTTCGCTGAATCTGCACTTCAACAGCAAGGTGCCGGTGCGCGCGACGCAGGCGGTCCGCACCTCGGCCACGGAGAGCTGGGCGAAGGTCGCCGCGCCGGACGTGAGCGGCCCGACGGTGTCCGCGTCGCTCGCGGCCCGCTCGATCACGACGTACGTCTTCGACCAGAAGGCCGGCAAGAGCGGCAAAGGCCATAAGGGACACGGGAGTTCGACGGCCGTCACCGGCGCCCTCCAGGGCAACCAGTCCGGCAAGTGCCTGACCGCCGACACCTCGGGAGCCGCCCTCGCCACCTGCGCCGGCGGGGCCGAGCAGGCGTGGTCGTACGACGCGAAGGGCGGCCTGAAAACGGCCAACGGGTATCTGACGGTGGGGAGTTCGGGACTGACGACCGCCGCCGACTTCACGGGCGACCCAGGCCAACGATGGCTCCTGAACGCCAACGGCCAGATCCTCAGCGAGGCGTCCGGGAAGTGCCTCGACGTGAGCGGGCAGGCGACCGCGGACGGCAGCAAGGTGATCCTCTACAGCTGCAACGGCGGGGCCAACGAGGCCTGGTCAAAGGTGTATTGACCACCTGAGTGCAGGGTGCGGGTCGCCTCCGCGGCGGCCCGCGCCTTCGTCACGTCCGGTATCCCGAACGCTACACAACGCTTCGAACAGACTTCGTCCAACCCCTTGCCGAAGGCTTAGGCGAAGGTTAACGTCCCGCACCGCACCTCGAATTGAGCCACTGGCCGCCACTCAGTCGTGGAGCCGTGGAGCCGCAGCCGCGCGAGAGACAAGGACGTCACCATGTCGGCAATGAGCAACAGCAACTGGTCCCGCCGATCGATATTCCGGGCGGCCGCAGGGATGGCGGCCGCGGGAACGCTGGCCGCTTGCGGCGGCAACAACGGGCGGGGCGCGAGCGGTGGTTCGGGCAAGCAGCTCACCCAGATGTTCCACGCGTACGGCGAGGCCGGGACGGAACAGGCCATCAAGCGCTACGCGAAGGCGTACTCCAAGGCGAACGTGGCCACGCAGTGGATCACCAGCAGCGACTACGAGAGCAAGCTGTTCGCGACACTGCTCACCAAGAACGCGCCCGACCTCTTCGAGTTCCACCCGCAGATCCAGATGGTGAAGAGCGGTCAGGTGGCCGACCTGAGCGACATCATCGACCCGGTCAAGTCCGACTTCAACCCGGCCGACATCGCCTCGCACACGGTGGACGGGAAGATCTACGGCGTCCGGATGATCGACGACCCGCAGTTCTTCTTCTACCGGCCCTCCCTGTTCAAGAAGGCCGGCGTGACGGTCCCGGAGACCCTCGACGAGCTGATCGAGACCGCCGCCAAGCTCACCACCGGCAAGGTCAAGGGCCTGTACCTCGGCAACGACCTGCACGCCGTCATCAGCCCGATGATCTGGTCGGCCGGCGCCGACACCCTCAACGACAAGAACGAGATCGCGTACCACACGCCGGGCGTCATCGAGGGCATCAAGAAGATGCGCAAGCTGTTCACCAGCGGCGACCTGCTGCTCGACGCCCCGACGGACTACTGGGACCCGTCCGCCCTCAACCAGGGCCTGTGCGCGATCCAGTTCTGCGGTATGTGGGCCATGCCGCAGTTCCAGAAGGCGCTCGGCGACGACATCGGGATCTTCCCGTTCCCGAAGACCATCGACTCCGGCAAGCAGTCGGTCTACAACGGCGGTTGGTCGATGTTCGTCAACGCCAAGGGCGCGAACGTCGACGCGGCCAAGGAGTACGTGAAGTGGCTGTGGATCGACCAGAAGAAGGACCAGGAGGACTGGGCCACCTCCTACGGCTTCCACATCCCGCCGCGCGCCTCGATCGCCGCGTCGGCCACCAAGCTCAAGACGGGTCTGCCGGCCGAGGGCGTCAAGCTCTTCCAGGACTACGGCCACTTCGACAACATCGGCTGGACCCAGGCGATGATCACCGCGCTGGAGGACGTCTTCGCCAACTCCGTCCGCAAGGGCGGTGACCCGGAGGCCTCGCTCGACAAGGCCGACACGGCCGTGAACCGCGAGCTCAAGAAGCTGTTCGGATAGGCCGGGACGGACCGGACATGTCGACGACCACGACACGCGACCTCGCGAGCCCCGCCCCGGCGAAGGCCACTCCGGCCAAGCGGCGGCGGGGTCTGCGGGGCAACCGCACCTTCAACTTCTGGCTCTTCATCGGCCCGTTCCTCGCCGGGCTGATGATCTTCGTCTACGTCCCGATCGGCTGGAGCATCTACCTCAGCTTCTTCGAGGCGCGCTTCACCGTCACGCCGAGCAAGTTCATCGGCTTCGACAACTACACGTACATGCTGACGAACCCCGGCTTCGTCGGCTCGCTCGGCACGTTCACCGTCTTCGCCGCGTTCATCGTGCCCACCACCTGGGCGTTGTCGCTGGGCCTCGCCCTGCTGGTGAACCGGCTCCGGTTCATGCGGGCGTTCTTCCGGTCCGTGTTCTTCCTGCCGACCGCGTGCAGCTATGTCGCGGCGGCGCTGATCTGGAAGATGTCCATCTTCAGCGGCGTCCGCTTCGGCCTGATGAACACGGTCATCGGCTGGTTCGGGGTCGACAACATCGCCTGGCTGTCCAACCCCAGCCCGCCCTGGTACTGGTTCGTCATCGTCACCGCCCGCCTGTGGCTGCAGTCCGGTTTCTACATGATCCTCTTCCTGGCCGCGCTGCAGAACATCCCGGCGGAGCTGTACGAGGCGGCCGCGATCGACGGCGCCAAGCCGGGCTGGCAGACCTTCCGGTACATCACGCTGCCGCAGCTGCGGGCCACCTCGACCGCGGTGATCCTGCTCCTGCTCATCGCCGCCTACCAGGCCTTCGACGAGTTCTTCAACCTCCTGTCCAAGACCACCTGGGGCCGCCCGCCCCTCGTCGAGCTGTACAACATCGCTCTCGGCGAGAACCAGGACTACGGCGCCGGCAGCGCGGGCGCCGTGATCCTGACCGTGCTGATCATCATCGTCACCCTGTTCCAGGGCAAGCTCATGGGCTTCGGCCGGGGGGAGGAGGCCAAGTGACCACCACCGCACCGCAGTTGAGGAAGCCGCGCGGCAAGAAGCGCGGCGGCGTCCTCGGCAACACCGGTCTGTACCTCGCGACCGGCGTCGCCGCCTTCCTCTTCCTCGTCCCGTTCTACCTGCTGGTCCGCAACGCGCTCTCCACGGACGCCGAAATCACCGGGGAGCACTGGAAGTTCTTCCCCACGCATCTGCAGTGGGGCAACGTCAGCGACCTCTTCGACGACACCTCGGTGGACTTCGCCCGGTCGATGTGGAACTCACTGGTCGTCGCCGTCTCCATGACCGTGGGCATCCTGCTGATCTGCTCACTGGCCGGTTACGCCCTGGCCCGCATCCCGTACAAGCACTCCAACAAGATCTTCTACTTCGTCCTGGGCACCCTGATGGTTCCAACGGCCGTCACCTTCGTGCCCAGCTTCGTTCTCGTCTCGTCCCTCGGCTGGGTCGACACCTACCGGGGGCTCATCATCCCGGGCCTGTTCAGTGGTTTCACCTGCTTCCTCTTCCGGCAGTACTTCCTAGGGTTCCCCAAGGAGCTGGAGGAGGCGGCACGCGTGGACGGACTCGGCTACTGGGGCGCGTACTGGAAGGTCGTGGTGCCGAACTCGCTGAACTTCTTCGCCGCGATCGCCACGATCACCTTCATCAGCGGCTGGAACGCCTTCCTGTGGCCGCTGGTCATCGGCCAGGATCCGGGGGCATGGACCGTCCAGGTCGCGCTGTCCTCGTACATGACCAACCAGACGGTCGTGTTCCACCAGATCTTCATGGCCACCGCGATTTCCATCCTGCCCCTGATCTTCGTGTTCCTCTTCCTCCAGCGCTGGCTGGTCCAGGGGATCGCCCAGACCGGCATCAAGGGCTGACACCCGCATCTCACGACCTGGAGACCGATGACTTCCAGCACCGCCGCCGACTACCTCGAAGACGTCTCCCCGGGCAGCGGAGCCCTCCCACCCCGCGCCCGTTACGCGTCCTCGGACGCCAAGTCACTGTCACTGAACGGCAGTTGGCGTCTGCGTGTGTCGGCGACGGCCGACGCCGAGGACGACTCGTTCGCCGGGGAGGGCTACGACGCCGGGGACTGGGCCGAGGTCACGGTCCCCGGCCACTGGGTCCTGCAGGGGCACGGCTCCCCCGTCTACACCAACCACCTCTACCCCTTCCCGGTCGACCCGCCCCGCGTCCCGACCGAGAACCCGACCGGCGACCACCTCCGCGTCTTCGACCTGCCGTCCGAGTGGCCCTCGGACGGCGGGGCCGTGCTGCGCTTCGACGGCGTGGAGTCCTGCGCCCGCGTCTGGCTGAACGGCACGGACATCGGCGAGCTCAAGGGATCGAGGCTGCCGCACGAGTTCGCCGTCGGGCATCTGCTGAAGCCGAGCGGCAACGTCCTCGCCGTCCGCGTCCACCAGTGGTCCGCGGGCTCCTACCTGGAGGACCAGGACCAGTGGTGGCTGCCCGGCATCTTCCGTGACGTCACCCTGCTGCACCGCCCGCCGGGCAGCGCCCTCGACTTCTTCGTGCACGCCTCCTACGACCACGTCGCCGGCGCGGGCACCCTCCGCGTCGACTCCGACGTCGACGGCCGCGTCACCGTGCCCGCCCTGGACATCGATGTCGCGACGGGCGAATCGGTCACCGTGCCGGTGCGCCCGTGGACCGCCGAACTCCCCTACCTGTACCACGGGTTGCTCACCACCGAAGGCGAACGCGTCCCCCTCCGTATCGGCTTCCGCACCGTCGAACTCTCCGACGGCCTGATCAAGGTCAACGGAAAGGCGATCCTCTTCAAGGGCGTCAACCGCCACGAATGGCACCCGGAGAAGGGCCGCGCCCTCGACCTGGAGACCATGAGGGAGGACGTGCTGCTGATGAAGCGGCACAACATCAACGCCGTCCGCACCTCGCACTACCCACCCCACCCCGACTTCCTGGACCTGTGCGACGAGTACGGCCTCTGGGTCATCGACGAGTGCGACCTGGAGACCCACGGTTTCACCGAACAGGCCTGGCGCGACAACCCCGTTGACGACGACCGCTGGACACCGGCCCTCCTCGACCGCGCCGCGCGCATGGTCGAACGCGACAAGAACCACCCGTCGATCGTCATCTGGTCCCTGGGCAACGAGGCCGGTACCGGACGCGGTCTCACGGCCATGTCCGAGTGGATCCGCGGCCGCGACGGCTCCCGCCTCGTGCACTACGAGGGCGACATCAACTGCCGTGACACGGACGTCTATTCACGGATGTACGCCGACCACGCCGAGGTCGAGCAGATCGGCCGGGGCCTGGACGGCGGCACCCACCGGCGCCGCGGGCTCCCCTTCATCCTCTGCGAGTACGCCCACGCCATGGGCAACGGCCCCGGCGGACTCGCCGACTACCAGCGCCTCTTCGAGTCCTACGACCGGCTCCAGGGCGGCTTCGTCTGGGAGTGGATCGACCACGGCATCAAGGACGAACGCTTCGGCTTCGCGTACGGCGGCGACTTCGGCGAGGAGCTGCACGACGGGAACTTCGTCTGCGACGGCCTGATCTTCCCGGACCGCACGCCCTCCCCCGGGTTGATCGAGTACAAGAAGGTGATCGAGCCGGTCCGGATCACGGGCGACGGCGCGGACGGCACCGTACGCATCACCAACGCCTACGACTTCGCCGACCTGTCCGCCCTGGCCTTCGCCTGGTCCTACCAAGTGGACGGCGAGACAGTCGAGTCGGGCACCCTCACCGTGCCGTCACTCGCCCCCGGCGAGTCGGCCGACGTCAAGCTGCCCGCGCCGCCCGTGGAGTCCAACGGCGCCGAATCCCAGTGGACCGTACGGGCGTCGCTCGCGGCCGACACCGCATGGGGTCCCGCCGGGCATGTCATCGGCTGGGGCCAATTCCCGGTCGCGGCGCGCCCGTTGCCGTCCGTGTCCACCGTCGCCGGGCCCGTGCTCGGGGAGCGGCGGATCACCCTCGGCCCCGCCACCTTCGACGCCCGCACAGGCGAGGTGAAGACCATCGGCGCGGTCGACGTCACCGGTCTCCGTCTCGACGTATGGCGGGCGCCCACCGACAACGACGACGGCGCGTCCTGGCAGACGGACACCCGATTCGGCCTGCTCTGGCGGAAGTTCGGTCTGCACCGGATGCGACACCGCCTGGACGGGGTGGAGTTGGACGAGGACGCGCTGACCGTCCGCACCCGGGTGGCACCCGCCGCCTGGGAGATCGGGTTCGCCACGGTGTACCGCTGGACCTCCGACGGTTCACGGCTGCGGCTGACGGTGTCCGTGGCGCCCGAGGGCAACTGGACCGTCCCGCTGCCGAGGTTGGGCATCCGGTTCGGCATCGACGCCGGCGCCGACCGGGTGCGCTGGTTCGGCGGCGGTCCCGGCGAGGGGTACCCCGACACCAAGTCGGCCTCGCTGCTCGGCCGTTGGGAGTCCACGGTCGACGGCCTCCAGACCCCCTACCTCCGCCCGCAGGAGAACGGCGCCCGCCCTGACGTCCGTTGGGCCGAACTGGGCGGCCTGCGGATCGACGGCGACCCGGAGTTCTGGTTCACGGCCCGCCGCTGGACGACGGAAGAACTGGACGCGGCCTCCCACCGCACCGATCTGGTCCCCGGCGGCACAGTGTGGGTGAACCTCGACCACGGCCAGCACGGCATCGGCTCGCAGTCCTGCGGTCCGGGCCCGCTCCCGCAGTACTTCCTGAACGCCCGACCCACCGAGTTCTCGTTCGTGTTCTCGGAAACCCCGGAGACCAGTTGACCGGCACAGTCACGAAATCGCCTGCGGCCGACCGGCTCTTCACCCGGTCGGCCGCGGTCGCGTCCTGCGTGGGCTTCATCCTCATCGGCATGCTGCAGGCCCTCTACGGCCCCGTGATCCCGGGCCTGCGCCACGAGTTCGGCCTGTCCCCCTCGGCCGCCGCCCTCGGCCTGAGCCTGCACTTCGCGGGCGGGGTCGCCGGTGTCCTCGCCTTCAACGCGGTCCACTCCCGGATCAGCAACAGGGCACTTCTGGTGGGGGGTTACGGCCTGATGGCGGCGGGCGGCGCGGGTTTCGCACTCGCCCCGAACTGGCCGCTCGCGCTCGCCGCCGCGTTCCTCGGCGGCCTCGGCTTCGGCGGGATCGACTACGGCCTCAACCAGCTTTTCGCCGTGGGCTTCGGCGACCGTTCCACCGCCATGCTGAACGTGCTCAACGCGCACTTCGGCATCGGCGCGGTCCTCGGCCCCGCGATCGTGGCCTGGCTCGGCCCGGACGACTACCCCTACGCGTTCGGGGCGTGCGCGGTTCTGGCGGCCGTGCTGGTGTTGGCCGGCTCAAGTGGCGTACGCACACGTGTATCTGACGCTCGATCAGGCACAGCCCCCAGCAGATCCCTGGGCCTGTCCCGCGTCCTCGTCGGCTTCCTGGTCCTCTACATCCTCAACGTGGCCGTGGAGGCGGGCGTCGGCGGCTGGGAGCCCACGCATCTGGAGACCGTCGGCTACCCGGCGACCGTGGCCGCGTCCGCGACCTCGGTGTACTGGCTGATGATGACGGCGGGCCGCTTCCTCGTCGTACCGATCACGATGCGCCACGCCCCCGAGCGCATTCTCGCGGTGTGCGCGGCCGGGATGACGGTGTGTCTGCTGCTGACGCTGGTCGAAGGAGCGGCACCGGTGGCGTACGCCGGTGTCGGCTTGTTCATCGCGCCGGTTTTCCCGACGGGGCTCTCGTGGCTCAACACGGCGCTCCCCCAGGCCAGGCGCGCCGGGGCGTGGGTGATCGCGGCCTCGAATGTCGGCGGGGTGGCGGCTCCCCCGCTGCTCGGCGTCGGGATCGAGGCCTCCGGGATCCACGCGGTGCCTTGGCTGTTGACCCTGTTGTCGGGCGCGTCACTGCTGGCGACCGTCCACCTGATCAGGCTGACGAGGCGGTCCCCCTCATAGTCACCCGCTCCTCACAGTCACCCGCTCCGCGACAACGCGTGCGATCGTGCCGCGGACCGCAAGCACCGCCTGCGTCAGCCGGTCGCCGCGGACCCACTGGGCACCGGAGCGACCTTGTCGAGGCGTCGTCGGGTCTCTTCCGCGTCGAGGGGTCCGCCATGACCGGGGAGCAGGCGCTGCGGACGGCGGTCGAGCTCGGTCATGAGCGCCCTGCGCACTCCGGCGGCGTCCTCGGTGAAGAAATGCCGCTTCGGGCTCCGGGGGCGCAGCACGCCACCGCGGACCAGGTCGCCGACGAGCGTGTCGTCGCCGACGCGGACGACGAGCGACCCGGGGGTGTGGCCGCCGAACCGCTCGGCGTGCGCGTCGACGCCGTAGGGACTCAGGTCGAACTTGTCCTCCACCAGGATCTCGGCCTCGACCGGCTGGGCCCTCGCGCGGAGGACCATGGGCTTCAACAGCGCACCGGCCGGATGGCTGATCGGGAGTGCGCCGATGCGTCCCGTTCGCAGGAGTTGCTCGTCACCCAGGCCGACCGCGATCGGTACGCCGGCGTCCGCGAACGACGCCGCCGTGCCGCTGTGGTCGTTGTGGCCGTGGGTCAGGAGGACCAGGGCTATGTCGCGAGGCTGAAGGCCCTGCGCGGAGAGCGCGTCGCGCAGGCGGTCGCCGTCCTCCGGTCCGCCCGCGTCCACGAGGACCGCCTGCTCGCCACGCAGGAGGTAGGCGTTGCTGTTGCCCATGGGAAGCGGGGTGACGGTCGTGGCACTCATGATCATCTTCCTTCGTGAAGCCTCGTAACCTTACGGCCGTAAGTAGAGCATGAGAACTTACGCCTGTAAAGTCATCGTCATGGCTCCACCGGCAGCACGGAAACGCAACCCCCGAGGTCAGGGAGCACAGCTCCGCGACGAGATCGTGACCGCAGCCCGCGAGCTGCTGATCGAGACCGGATCGGACAGCGCGGTGACCTTGCGGGCGATCGCCCGCAAGGTCGGCATCGCGCCACCGTCGATCTACGCGCACTTCGACACGCCCGACCAGATCGTGGAGGCCGTGGTCACCGAGACCCGCTCACTGCTGGTGCGTCAGCTGGAGACCGCCCGGGCGGGAGCGGAAGGCGCGCGTGAACGGCTTCTGGCCGACTGCCGTGCCTATCTCGTCTTCGGTGCCGAGCAGCCCGAGCTCTACGCCCTGCTGTTCTCCCGGCCGCGGCCCAGGGGCAGCAGCACCACGGAAGAACGCGTCGACCAGGCGGTACGCCAACTCGCGCCCATTGTCGGCGAGTCCATCGCGGCTCAGCTCGCCCCCGCCGAAGCGTTCTCGATACTTCTGCGCGACGTCGCCGACGCCATGCACGACGGCTCGTCCCGCGCGGAGGACGCTCTCACCACGGCGACCTCTCTCTGGGCGGCCCTGCACGGCCTCATCCTGCTCCGCGCCCGCATTCCCCGATTCCCGTGGCCGCCATCCGGTCCGCTGGAGGAGGAGATCATCACTCGGCTCGCCTTCCCGCACGGCCCCGCACCCAGCTGACCGCCCGCTCGGCGCGACAGTGGCGCCCGGGGCACCGCACGGAAGTCAACGGATGGGCGCGTCAAGGGAGTTGTGACCCAGGTCTCAGAAGGACCGTGCAGCAGATCCGCCTGTTTCCCCGTCGAGGAGGGGTGACAGGAAGGGAGGAGCATGTGGATCTGGCAGCCAAGTGGGCAACGGACGCGGGGCGCGACGGAGTTGGAACCGCGGAAGGTGACTTCCATGGATTCGTCGCCGCCCGGTCGGCCGCGCTGTTCCGGGGCGCACTCGTCCTGACGGGCAGCCGCGACGCGGCGGAGGATCTGGTCCAGGAGACCCTGGAACGGACCTGCCGCAAGTGGCGCACCATCAGCGCCAAGGACGCCCCGGACGCGTACGTACGGCGGATCATGGTCAACCTCGCCAACGACCGCTGGCGGAGATTCCGCCGTACGGCTCAGCACCCGGTCGACGGCGACCCGGCCGCGCCGGGTGACGAGTACGGACGGATCGACAGCCGGGACCAGTTGGTGCGCGCTCTTCAGCAACTGCCCATGCGGATGCGGACTGTGGTGGTGCTGCGGTACTTCCACGATCTTTCCGACGCCGAGATAGCGGCCGACCTGAAGATCTCGCAGAGCACCGTCCGTTCCCAACTCGCCCGTGGAATCGACCGCTTGAGAAGCCAGTTTCCCGCGCTCCCCACCCCTTCGCCGCAGCAGCTCACGGAAGGCACGCGATGAGTTCGTACGACCCGCGGTCCTCCGGCTGCACACCTTTCGAAGAGGAACTGATCAACGCCATGAACGACTTCGCGCACTCCACCGACTCGCCGTCCTTCGACACGGCCGGCATGGTCCACCGCACCCGCCGCAGGCGGGCCACCCTCATCGCCGGCATCGCCACCGCCCTGATCGTGGCGGGCGGCGGCACGGCCCTGGCGTCCATGACAGGCGGCACCTCACGCACGGCGCCGGCGAAACCCGACACCACGGCCACCGCCCCCGGTGCGGACTACAAGAAGGCCATCCTGCTGCTGTCCTACAGCAAGGAGGGCCCCGTAGCGATCGACCTCACAGGCATGGACCTCGCCACCGCCAAGGGCCAGTTCCTCAAGGCAGGCGTCAAGCTCGGCACAGTGAGCGAGGTCAACAGCCCGGGCTGCACACCGGGCTCGGTCGTCGAGGTCACTCCGCACGCCCCGAAGGTCGTGGAGACGGGGGACACGATCGAGCTGAAGCTCTGCGGAAGCGCGTCGAACTGATCGAGGCCGGCTGGACCGGTGTCACTTCGGGCCTTCACCGGCGAAGGCCGCAATGTCACCAAGGGCGTCTTCAGCCATGCCACCCGACGCGGGGTCATCCAGCAACGCTTCAAGCCGCCGGACGACATCGGCACCTACAGCTCTGTGGATTCTCCCCACGTGTCCCAAGCAGGTCACCGCCAGAGCTCTGATCTGCGGATCGGCCTCAGGAGACAGGCAGTTGAGGAGAACGGCCTCGACCCGCCGGGGGTCCGGATCGTCGTATGTCATCGCCAGCAGCGCCCTGGTGGACACCCCGATGTCCGGACTCCCGAGGTCGGTCGTCACAGCGGCCCGCCACCTCTCCAGTTCCGGTTCTTCTCGATCCATCACGGAACCTCGATCACTCCTGCCTTGATTCCACCGGCGCCCGCCCCAACTCCCTTACCTCCGGTATCGGCGAAGCCAACAACCACAGCGCCGACATCGCACCCCCGACCGCCGCGACCGTCAACGTCACTCTCAGACCCGCCAGCGTCGCCAACTCGCCCCCGATCAGCGCCCCCAGCGGACGTACCCCGTAGTTGACCGTGCTGTACGCGCCCGCCACGCGGCTGCGGAGACCGTCCGGAACCACCGATGCCTGGAGGGAGTTGAGGTTGACGTCGAAGAGCATGACGCCGAAGGCGGAGAGGAACTCGGCCGCGCCCAGGATGCCGAGGCGGGTCCAGGCAGGGCCGGTTGCCGCCGCGATGAGAGCGAAAGGGGCCGGGAACAGGACGGCCCCGGCGACGATGCTGCGGCCGATGCCGATCCGGCGGGCGATCGCGGGGGACGCCACCGCCCCGAGGAGGCCGCCCGTCGCGCCCACGCCGAACGCCAACCCGATGGCACCGGGCGGGAGTTGGAGGACCCGGTCGGCGAACAGCACGAGCAGGCCGGTGCCTGACAGGAACGTGAAGAAGTTGACGGTCGTCGCGCAGAAGAGTCCCGCGCGCATCACCGGCTCGTGGATCACGAAGGTCAGGCCCTCTCGGGCGCGTCGTAGCAGCGAGGGACCGGACGGCGCCGAAGGAACCGCTGGTTCGTCAACTCTCGTACGGCCGACCAGGATTGCCGAGGCCACGAACGACAGCGCGTCCGCGATCACCGCGACCGGGGCTGTGAGCGCCTGGACCAGGCCGCCGCCGACCGCCGGACCCGCGATGAAGGACACCGATCTGCTCGCGCTGAGCTTGCTGTTCGCCTCGACGTACGACTCCGGCGGTACGAGGTGGGCGAAGAAGGACGAGTACGCGGTGTTGAACACGACCGCCGCCGTGCCGGTCAGCACGGCCACCGTGTACAGCTGGCCCAGCGTCACCGTGTCGAGGGCGTAGGCGACCGGGAGCGACAGCAGTACGGCGGCCCGGATCACGTCCGCGAGCAGCATGAGCCGGCGTTTGGCGGGGCGGTGGTCCACCCAGGCGCCCAGGAACAGGCCGAGGAGATTCGGTGTCCAGACCAGCGCGGTCAGCAGGGCGACCTGGTTCGCGGAGGCGTGCAGCGCGCCAACCGCCATGAGCGGCAGGGCCAGTTCGGAGATCCGGTCGCCGAACTGGGAGACGGACTGGCCGCACCAGAAGCGTACGAAGCGGCGGTCCCGCCACAGCGATTCCGGCGCCGATGCCGAACTCGGTCCCGACGCGGGCCGGGTGGTCCAGCGGCCCTTCACTCCGGTAGGTCCAGCGTCGTATCGCTGTCCTCGTTCCCGGGACCTTCCGGCAGCGCGTACATCAGCAGGCGGACACCCCGGCCGTCCGACGGTCGCCGGTCCGGTTCGCGGACGACGTACGGAGCGATCAGTTCCTCGAACGCGTCCTTCAGCGCGGCCAGTTCGTCCGCCGTCACCACGATCCGCGTGTTGTTCGCCGAGGCGATCCTGCTCCACTCCGGTTCCAGTCCGGGCGCCGTGTCCATGAGCCAGCGCAGGGGCAGATCGGCGTTGCGCGAGAACATCTCGCCGGTCAGCACCCGCGCGGCCGACCGCCCCTCCTCGTCCTCCGGCATCTCGAACCGAAAGCCCCGCGCCACCGCCGCCCACCGCCGCTCCCGCCGGTCCGTCCCGCCCTCCGCGTCGCGGACCAGGCCGAAGCCGGCGAGATGGCGCAGATGCCAGCTGGTGACGGACGGGGTGGCGCCCACGTGCGGGGAGAGGCGGGAGGCGGTGGCGGGGCCATGGCGCTGGAGGCGTTCGAGGATCGCGAGCCGTACGGGGTGCGCCAGCGCCCGCATGGCCTTCGGGTCGGATATCTCTAGGTCGCCGAAACGGTTGCCGGAATCCATGGTCTGAGAGTGTTCTCCCAGAAAGCCTGAGAGTCAACTCTCAGATCTTCTACGCCAGTTGATGGTGGCGTGCCTCAAGCCGGCTGCGGCGTCAGACGCTTGTGGCCCTTCCTGTCGTAGTACTGGACCATCGCGAAGCCGAAGAGCAGGCCGATCGCCGCACCGACCCCGATCATGGTCCACGCGCGCGTGAGTCCCGCGTCGCCGCGGGCGTCGAAGTAGAGGATCGCCCGTACTCCGTCGCTGAGTTGGCGCATGGGCTCGAAGTGGGAGAGGAAGCGGTAGAAGCCGGGGACGGCCTGGAGGGGGACCGTCGCGCCGGAGGAGGGGAGGCCCAGGACGATGAACACGAACATGGAGACCAGCTGGCCGATCCCGCCGAACGCGGCGTTGATGGCCTGGACGCCGAGGCCGACGGCGAGGGCGGCGCAGTAGGAGTAGATCCACAGGAGCGGGATGTGGGTCGCGTCCATGCCGAGGATGCTGACGCTGGCGAGCATGATCAGGGAGACGCTGAGGAGGGTGATGCCGGCCGTCATGACCATCTTCAGGAGCAGGGTCTGGGTGCGGTTGATGGGGACGGTGGGGCGGCGGGTGTGCCAGGGGCCGATCTCGTTGTCGGCGTAGCCGAGGCCGGTGTCGACGCCGTTGCTGATGACGTTGCCCCCCATGAAACCGGCCAGGACCAGCAGCAGGGTGTAGTAGAAGGCGGTCAGGCCGATGCCGCTGTTGCCGCCGATGGGGTGGCCGACCTGGGTGGTGACGGCGACGGGGTCGGCGAGCAACAGCTTTGTCGTGGAGTCGGGCTTCGCCGAAGCGGCTGCCGCCGTGAGCTGCTTGCCGATGGTCAGGGATGCCTGCTGGGCCGCGGTCGTGGAGATCTTGCTGGCGAGGGACGAGCCGAGGCTCCCCTTGCCGGGGTTGGTCAGCACGGTGATGGTCGGGCGGGCGGTGGCGTTCGTGGTGGTCAGCGCGGCGACGGAGTTCGTGAAGTCGGCGGGGATGACCAGGGCGCCGTAGATCTTGCCCGCGTCGAGTTCGTCCTGCGCCTGAGCCCGCGTGAGCTGGCGCCAACCGGCCGCGCGGCTACCGGAGTTGGTCACGATGGAGTGGGCGATCTGGGTGCCCAGGTTCTGCTGCTGCCCGGTGAGCGGCTTGCCGGTGTCGCTGTTGACGAGGGCGATGGGCAGGTCGCGCAGTTCGCGGTTGGGGTTGACGATGCCGCCCATGTAGAGGAGGGACAGCAGGAATGCGAGCAGGGCGGTGAGCACGGTGGGAATGAGCCACAGTTTGGGGCGGCCGAGGAGTGCGGTGGCGCGGAGGCCGGTGGGGGCAGGGGTACCGGTGGGGGCGGGGGTGCCGGAGTCGTCGTCCATGGTGGGAAGTCTGCTGCCGGAGTCCGGTGCCGGGCGTGGTGAAACGCGCCGGGCGCCCCTCTTGTTATTGGCTATTGTCCTAGGGGCTCCAGTCGTCGCAGGTCAGAGGAGAGGTGGTGGGCCGTGGCGCGCGCGGGACTGACCGCCGACCGTGTCGTGGCGGCCGCCGCCGATCTCGCCGACGAGGTCGGTTTCGAGAACGTCAGCCTGTCCGCGCTGGCCCGCGGCTTCGGCGTGAAGGACGCGAGCCTGTACTCGCACGTCCGGAACCTCCAGGACCTGCGCACCCGGGTCGCGTTCCTCGCGGGCGGCGAACTGATCGACCGGATCGCCGTCGCGGTGGCCGGCCGCGCGGGCCGGGACGCGCTGGGCGCCTTCGCGGACGCGTACCGGGCGTACGCCCTGGAGCACCCGGGCCGGTACGCGGCGACCCAGATCCGCGTCGACCAGTCCCTGATCGCCGACTCCCCCGCCCTGCGCCGCACCGCCGAGATCACCTACGGCATGCTGCGCGCGTACGGCCTGGAGGAACCCGATCTCACCGACGCCGTACGGCTGTTGAGGAGTACGTTCCACGGTTTCTGCGCGCTGGAGTCGACTGGTGGGTTCGGCGCGCCGCGGGATGTGCGGCGGTCGTGGGAGCGTGCGGTGGATGCCCTGCACGTGGCGCTGACGCACTGGCCGCGCGGGGCTCAAGTGGGCTGACGGAGAAGGTGGTTCCGGTCCGCGCCCCAGCTGTATCGCTGACCACTTAGACTGGAAACTTCGCGAACGTCACGTGCCACCCAGGGGGAGGGAGCGCGCCTTGTCTCAACAACAGCTGGGACGCGGTCCCTTGAGGGCGCCGGGGCCGCCCGGTCCGGCGAGTCCCGGAGCGAGCCCGCCGACCCGTTTCGTGAGCTGGCTCGGCCGGTTCGGGTGCGTGGCCGCCGGATACGCGGTGTTCCAGTTCCTGTTCGGCGTGCTGCCCGACTCGATCGACGGCGAGGCGGCCAAGTATCTGATCTCCGGGCTGAGCGGGTTCGCCACGGCCGGGATGACCTGGCTGGCGGCGGCCCTGCTCCGCGCCCGCACGGCCGGACCCGCACCGCTCACCGCGCCCGCTCCCCTCTCCTCGAACGCCCCCGGCCCCCTGCCGCACGTGTTCACTTCGGCCTACGACACTCTCGCCGCCCAGGTCGCCGTGGTGGACGACCCGGTGCGCGGCCGTCTCGTCGGCTGGCCGCACTCCCTCCAGGAGGTGGACGGCCCGGCCCGCCCGACCTCCCTGGCCACGGCGTACGGCCTGCACATCGTGCTGGACCTGGGCGTGCCGGACGGACGCCTGCACACCGCCGATCTCGTCGACACCCTGTGGCGGCTACGGCTGCAGGGCGGCGGCTGGTCGGCCCGTTCGCAGGGGTCCGTGGCCCGCCCGGAGGTCACCGCGATGGTGCTGGGCGCCCTGGCCCGCGCGGGGGCCTCGCGGGAGCGGCTGGCCGACGAGGTGGCGCGCTGCGAGGCGGGCTTCACCCGTGAACTCGACGGTACGGGACGGGCGTTGACCCATGTCGTCACCACCGTGATGCGGGGGCTGCTGCGCGCGGCACCGGACGCGCCGACGCTGCCCGTGCTGCGCGGCGCCCTGATCGACGGCGCGCTCTCCGATCCCCAGCGCCAGCACCGCCGCTGCTGGAGCCACCGGCTCTCCCCGCTGCCCTGGGTCGGCCACCCCGCCCAGCCCTCCGCCGTGCACACCGCGCAGGCCGTGGTCGCCCTGGACCGGGCGGCCCGGGTACTGGGCGAGGGGCCCGTGGAGCGTTCGGCGCGCGAGGACGGGGTGCGCTGGCTGCTGGCCTGCCCGGCGACCGCGCACGACAGCTGCGCCGACCTGGCGAACCTGCGCGAGGAGGTGCGCCGACGCCACCCGGACGACTCCTCGCACCACGAGGTGCTGAACGTCCGGCATTTCACGGCGAGTTGGATCCTGCGGGCGCTACTGACCCCGGGCGCCCAGGAGATCGCGCGGGAGGACGGCGTCGAGGACGCCTGGCGGGAGCGGCTGGACGGCGCGGCGGCCGCGGTGTGGGCGGCGCAGACCGACGGCATCTGGTCCTGGAGCCGGGACGGGGCCGCGTTCACCACGACCGAGGAAATGCGCCAGCCCATCTGGATGACCTATCAAGGTCTTTCGGCGCTGCGCGCGTATGCCGTATGGATGTACCAGCCGGACGCTCGGACGAGGCCGGTGTGAGCCGGAGTTGGGGAGTGAGTGCATGGGTGGTCGGCAGATCCTGGCGGCGCGACGGCTGCTGACGGAGACGCTGGACGGCGACCTGTCCGACCACGACACGGTGACCGCGGCCCGTGCGGCCGTCGCCGAACTGGGCTCCCCCGACCGCCTGTTGGAGCTGATCGCCGAACTCGCCTCCGGCGCGGGCGATCCCGAGGCCTGCGCCGAGCTGTCGTACCGTCATGTCCTGGGCTTCGACAAGCTGTTGCTGATCGACGGCGGCCCCCGCCACATGCTGCGCGCGCACTTCTGGCATCCCGGCGCGAAGGCGATCGGCGCGGAGGACATCCACAACCACCGTTCCCCGCTCGCCTCTTACGTGGTCCGGGGCCGACTCACCATGGAGCTGTACGAGGCGCGGGACGACGGCGGGATCACGGCGGACCGGTATGAGGAGTCACTGGCCGAGGGCAGCGCCGACTGGCGGCTGCGGCCGACGGGACCGGCACGGCTGCGGCTCACGCACACGGGCCAGTACGCGGCGGGCAGCGCCTACGCCCTCCCCGCGCACACCCTGCACCGGGCCTGGTGCGACACGGACGTACCGACCGTGACGCTGTTCCTGGAGACGGGGGCCGGACGGCGGCGGCACACCGATGTGTTCACGGCAGCGGGCCCGCATCCGGGCGCGGTGCCGAAGGTGCCGCTCCAAGTACCGGAGTATCTGGGCGCGTTGAACAATCTGGCGGAGTCGCTCAGAAGTTCGTGAGGGCCGCTCAGAAAATCGTGAGGGCCTGGCGTACGACGTCCAGGTTGTACGCGTCGATGTCGATACCGGCACGGTCGAGTCCGGACGGCGGGAGCCAGAGATACGCC
The DNA here is from genome assembly GCF_033335955.1 of Streptomyces sp. N50. Lineage (GTDB taxonomy): Bacteria > Actinomycetota > Actinomycetes > Streptomycetales > Streptomycetaceae > Streptomyces. Next base: position 7,499,868 of record NZ_CP137549.1, on the reverse strand, counting down.
TGGTCGGGCTCGGGGAGGGTGATCTCCCAAGTGAGCGGCCTGACCAGGAAGTTGTCCTGCCAGTTCTTGATCTCGCGGCCGCGGTACTCGCTCACGAAGGACGACTCGCCGATCTTGCGGACGATCTCGCCGAGGAGCCCGGTCTCTTCCTTCAGCTCCCGCAGCGCGCCGTCCTCGGACCGCTCGTCCGGCTCCAGCTTCCCGCACGGCACGCCCCACACCCGCGGCAGGAATCTCTCGGTCGCGCTCCGGCGCACCAGAAGTACGCGTCCGTCGTCGTCCATCACGACGGCCGCAGCCAGTCGCTTGTCGCCGGGGTCCATGGCCATGGTTCCTCGGTCCCTCGCCGGTGCTGAGTCCAAAGGGTCTGATACCCAGGAAGGCCTCCAACGTACCAGGATCGGCCTGTCCCGGCTGTGGAGCCGGTCTCACCCCGGACGCCTCCCCCTGTCGGCCCCCTACCGACCTCCGCATATTTCGTGCGGCGCGACGGCAACCTCCCCCGCACGGGCGGCGACTTGGGGACATGACCAACGCAAGACGCACCACCGCGCACCGTCGCCGCTCCCCCCGCCGCATCGCCCGCAAGCCGCTCGCGGGCTCGCTCGCCGTTGCGGCCCTGCTCGGCGGTGCGTGGTACGCGACCGCGGCGACGGGCAGCGGCGGCTCGACCGCGGCCGGGACGTCCACGTCCGCCTCCCCGTCCACCAGCGCCTCGGCATCCCCCGAGGCCGCCGCCCACAGCTCCACGGCCGCCTCCGGCACGGCGACCGCGTCCACCTCCGCCTCCGCCTCCGCGAAGGCGACCCCGAAGGCCGTCACCGCCGCCAAGGCCGCGACCGGCACGCTCTCCCCGACCAGCACCACCGTGGCGCTCGCCGCCAAGTTCCCCTACCTGACGGCCGGTTACAACAACACCCGCGAATGGACCCGTACGACCACGGCCGTGGCCCCGAACGGAACCCTGCGGGTGGCCTGGCCCGCCGCCGACGGCGTCCACGTGACCCCGCTGAACGCCGCCGGACTCCGCTCGGGCGCCGACACGGTCGTCAAGGGCGCCAAGGAGGTGGGCGGTCTGGTCGCGCACAACGACGGGTTCGCGCTGCTCACCCGAGTCGCCGACACGAACAAGTGGAAGGAGACGGCCGCCGCGATCGTCCGCTACACCAACGGCAAGCAGACCTTCGCCACCAAGCTCACCGGCACCGCCTCCAACGACACCTCGCCGGATCTCGACGGCCAACTCACCTGGAACGGCACCAAGTACGGCGCGTACTTCGTCGTGCACGGCGCGGGCGGTTTCGCGGACGGCCATTTCGGCGACAAGTTGGCGTACATCAGCGCCAAGGGCGCCAAGCTGAGCGGTGGTTGGAGCTGGGGCTGCAGCCACAACGAGGGCATCGCGCTGCACGCGGAGACCTCCGGCGCCTTCACCTCGCTCTGCTTCGACGACTGGCGCTCGGGCCTGTTCGTCTCCAGCGGGATCGGCGCCCCGGACGTCGCACCGGTCGTGCAGCGCGAACAGTGCTGGGCAGGGTACTGCGGTGGTACCTTCCCCAGCCGCACCGGTGACCTGGTGAAGTCGGCGAGCGGACGCTACGCCACCGCCTTCGCCTCCCGGGGTGCCGCCTCGGCCAAGAAGAACGCCGCCGACTCCAGCGGACGCGGCTGGACGGTCACCCCCAAGACGAGCACGCACCAGGTCGCCGTCGCCTTCATGGCGAACCGCAACTCCGGCCCCGGCAAGGCGATTTACCTCACCAGCGCGACCGGCACCGAGAACGTCAACGTGCACGTCGCGCCGTACGGCAAGGACCGCCTCCTCGTCTCCTGGGAGTCCTTGAAGGGTGCCAAGTGCAACGCCGGAACCTGCACCGGCACCTTCACGGGCACCCACCTGCGTCTCATCGACTGGAACGGCAAGGCCCAGGGCGCGGACAAGGTGGTGACCGCCCGGATCAGCGGCGACATAGCGGTCCTGAAGAACGGCACCCTGACCTGGGCCTACGCCCCGGTGACCCCGACCTATTCGACCCCGCTCAACGGGGCGTCACCGACCACGACGACTCTCCGGATCGCCCGGCTGACTCCGTGAACCGGAACGCCACCCGCTTGCCGCCGGCCCACTGAACGGAGACACCGTGATCCCCGTCGACCTCCACGGACACCAGTTCCGCGAGGGGACGGGGGTCCGGCTCCCCGGTGAGCCGGGCCAGGGCGACGAACAGGGTCGGCCCGTCACCAACCTCGCCCTCGCCGTCCAACAGGCCGTGCAGGGAGACGAGTTCGGCGCGCAGCCCTTCCTCCGCCGACCAGCCCGTGACCCGAACCGGCGTCCCCGGCTCCGCGCCCACCACCAGATGCGCCCGCACCTCCACCGCGCCCTCGGCCACCACCAGGCTGACCACCCGGGCCCCGGAGGACGCCGTGTGCCGGGAAGCCACCCACCCCTCCCCCACCCCCAACGGCACGATCTCCGTACGGCTCGGATCACCCCCGACGATCACGCTGTTGTCGTACGACGCGGAGGGCTCCGTCATCGTCGAGTAGCCGAGGCGTGTGTAGTACGGGTCGTAGCGGACGTCCTCGCTGCCGTGGTTGTGGAGGCGGACCAGACCGTCCGAACTGGTCGACTGGAGGAGCCAGTTGGCGGGGGCGACCGGCGTCACCGCGTCCGCCCGCTCAGCCGGGCCGGGCTCCTCGACAGCCGTCCACACCTCGTGGTCCGGCGGGAGGAGCAGGCCGAGGAATCCCTTGCTGGCCCAGTACGGGGACGCGGGGCCCGAATAGCCTTGCAGGACAGCCTCGTTGGGGCCGTGCCAGCCCAGACTCAGCAGCCCCCGGTCGTCCACCGCCCCGCGCTCCAGGAAGTACTTCAGCGCGCCCGACGCCAGCCGTCGCGTCTCCCCCGGCGACAGCGGCGTACGGCCCGTAAGCGCCCCCAGCCACAGCGGAGCCGTAGTCGCGAAGCGGTACGTCAGCGATCTGCCCTGGTGCATCGGCGCGCCGTCCCCGCCGAACAGGCGGGCGTAGTCGGCGAGATGGCGTTCCAGGCGGCCGCCGTAGAGGTCGAGGAGTCGGGGGTCGTCGGCGAGCCAGGCGTGCAGGACCGGGTAGAGGTGCATCGCCCAGCCGTTGTAGTAGTCGAACTTGCGGCCGTCGCCGTCGGTGTACCAGCCGTCGCCGACGTACCAGTCCTCGATGCGGGACAGGCCCCGGTCGACGGCCTTGCGGGAGGCGTCGGGCTCGTAGTCGATCTCCTGGAGGAAGCCGCCCACCGTGACGGGGAACAACTCCCAGTTGCAGGGCCAGGGTTCGGCGGTGAGGGCGTCGGCGAGCCAGGCTGCCGCGCGCTGCCGTACGGGCTCGTCGAGGCGGTCCCAGAGGAGGGGGCGGGTCAGGCGCAGGGCGAGGGCGATGGAGGCCGCCTCGACCAACGGCTGGCTGCGGTCCTCGATGGTCGGCCAGACGCCCGCCACGCCTGCCGCCAGGCCGTCCGCGTAGCGCTCCAGAGCCGTCTCGTCGCGGCGGAAGGCGGCCAGCAGCAGGGTGCGGGCGTAGCCCTCCAGGCCGTCGGAGAGCCTGCCGGACCAGCTCGTGTGGGTGCCGGGGAGGTGGTAGAGCGCGCGGTCCTCGGTCGCGTACGGCTCCACCGCCGCGAGGAGGGAGTCGGCGGCCGTCTCCCAGTGGGCCCGGGTGTAGCCGGTGCGGGGGCTCAACACGCGGTCGTCGGCAGGGAGTCGCATCGGCTCGCTTTCACACGCACGGCGGGAGAGTGGAACCTGGGGCGCCCCGGTTCCGGTCGGAACGCCCCAGGGGTCTTTCGGGTCTCACCCCACTCGTACCCGGTCCTCCGGCAGCAGATGCCGGGCGACGAGTGCGTCGCGGACCAGGCCCGCGTACACGGTGGCCCCGTGCGCGGAAGTATGCGTGTTGTCCTTCTTCTCGTTGTAGAGGTAGAGGGCCTTGGAGCCTTCCACTCCCAGCGATTCCACCAGCGCCTTGGTCTGCGCCGTGAGGTCGATCAGCGTTACCCCCTCGGTCGCGGCGACCGAGCGGATGACGCCCGGCAGGTCCACGCCGAGTCCGTTCACCAGCAGCGCGATGTCGTTGTTCAGTGTGCCGTCGGCATTGAACCAGCGTCGGACGATCGGTGTCACGAGCACCGGACGTCCTCCTCTGTCACGGATACCCGCTATCAGGGTTTCCAAATTCGCGCGGTACGTGGCCTCGTCGGTCGTCTTGTCGTTGTGGGCCAGTTGAACGAGGACCAGGTCTCCGGGATGGATCAGCGGCTCAACTGTCGCCCACAGCAAAGGATTCTCCAGGTACGTGACCGTACTCTCCCCGGAATCCGCATAGTTGGCGACGGAGACGCCCTTGCGGAGGAACTGCGGGAGCTGTTGGCCCCAGCCGGAGTACGGGTCGCCCGGTTGGTCGCAGACCGTGGAGTCGCCGATCAGGATGATCTGGCGGGCGTGATGGGCGGGCTTGACCCTGATGTCGGCAAGGGCGGGTGCCGTGCCGCCGAGGGCGAGGTCGAGGCCCGGGGTGCCGTCGGGGCCGGTCGGTTCGCCTTCTGGCGTACGGACGTTGACCGTGAAGCTGCGGGTCACCGTGCGGCCGGCGACGGTGGGCGTCTCGGGGAGCAGGGAGCGCCGGGTCTCGCCGGTGATGGCCGTACTCGCGGCCGTCGCCCCACCGAGACGGACCGTGACGTCGTAGGTGCCGGGCGGGACGTCGAAGTGGCAGGCGGTGGCGGTGCAGTTGGCGAGGCCGAGCGGGGGTGTGCGGTCGTGCGCCTGGGCGGGTGCGGTCGACAAGGCGGTGCTCAGGGTCAGTGCGGCCAGCAGGGCGGTGTTGAAACGTCTCATGCGTGGCTCCTCCGTCCGACGACAAGGCCTGGCGGAGGACCGTACCGCTCTGGACAAGCGCTTTCTAGTCCTGCGGCAGATTTCGCGTCATCACCAACTCCAAGGCTGCGAAAGCCCTTTCGCGAAATCGATTCAACTGCCACCCTCCAAGCACCCGCACCCCCACCTCCCGAAGGAGGCACCCCCATGTCCGGCTCTGTGAACAGACCGGTTCGCCGCCGCACCTTCGTCCTCGGCGCAGCGGCCACGGCCGGTTCGGCGGCGCTCGCCGGGCCGCTCGCCGAGACCGCGTCCGCCGCGAGTTTCGGCTACACCGACGACGGCTCGAACTACGTCGTCGACACCGGCGCGAGCCTGGTCTTCAAGGTCAGCAAGACGAACGGCGACCTGACCTCGCTGGTCTACAAGGGCACCGAGTACCAGGGCTACGGCGGCATGAACTCGCATGTCGAGTCCGGCCTCGGCGCCTCGACGGTGACGATCGCGCAGTCCGGGACGACGATCCTGATCTCCGTCACGCACGGCACGCTGAAGCACTACTACGCGGCCCGCAGCGGCGAGAACAACGTCTACCTGTGGACCAACAAGGCCGACACCTCGGTCAGCGCGACCCGCTACATCGTGCGCGTCAAGGCCGGCATGTTCCTCAACGACGAGCCGGATTCCTACACTTACGCGCCGACCACCATCGAGTCCGCCGACGTCTTCGCGAAGTCCGACGGCCAGACCCGCTCCAAGCACTACTCGAAGAAGCGGGTCATCGACTACGACTACGTCGGCTGGACCACCGGCAGCGTCGGCCTGTGGGTCGTGCGCAGCAACCACGAGAAGGCGTCCGGCGGCCCGTTCTACCGCTCCCTGCTGCGCCACCAGAGCGCGGACGGGGGCGGGTTGTACGAGATCCTGTACTACGGCGAGAACCAGACGGAGGCGCAGCGCTTCGGTCTCCAGGGCCCGTACGTCATCGCCCTCACGGACGGCGGCGCGCCCTCCTCGTCCCTGTACCACGCCAACCTGACCACCTCGTGGGCCGATTCGCTCGGCATCTCCGGCTATACGGCGGCGAGTTCGCGGGGCCGGGTCGCGGGTGTGGGCATCACCGGGCGGGACACGGCGTACGCGTACACGGTCGGGCTCGCCAACTCGGCCGCCCAGTACTGGGGTTCGGCGCGGGCCTCGGACGGCTACTTCTCGATCCCGGGGGTGCTGCCGGGGACGTACACGCTGACCGTGTTCAAGGGTGAACTCGCCGTCTACACAGGCTCGGTGGCGGTCACGGCGGGCGGGACGACGACGCTGAACAGCATCGCGATCCCGTCCTCGAACGACCCGTCCAACGCGAGCGCGATCTGGCGGATCGGCAACTGGGACGGTTCGCCGAGCGGGTTCAAGAACGCGGACCTGATGACGTACGCGCACCCCTCGGACGTACGGGCCGCGTCCTGGACCGGCAACGTCGTCGTCGGCAGCGGGACGGAGACCTCGGCGTTCCCCTGCTATCTGTGGAAGGACGTCAACAGCGGCATCATCGTGTACTTCAAGCTGACGGCCGCCCAGTTGGCCGCCGCGCACACGCTGCGCATCGGGGTGACGACGGCGTACGCGAACGGCCGTCCGCAGGTCGTCGTCAACGACACCTGGACCTCGGCCGTCCCCTCGCCGCCGACCCAGCCGAGCACCCGGTCGCTGACCGTGGGCTCGTACCGGGGCAACAACAACACGTTCACGTACAGCGTTCCGGCGTCGGCCTGGCTGACGGACGCCAGCGCGTACAACACGCTGAAGATCTATGTGGCGAGCGGCTCGGGGACGACGTCGTTCCTGAGCGCGGGCACGTCGATCGACGCGATCGATCTGCTGGCCTGAGCGCTCCGCTGGAAGTGCCGCGAAATGCCGTCGATCGTGTGCGGCGCCATCGTGGCTGGTCGCGCAGTTCCCCGCGCCCCTTCCGGGCGCTGCCGAACCCCAGCTGACTTCGACCAGCGTGCTGAGGGGCGGCAACTCCCGGGCGGGGCACGGCGACTTGAAGGCATGACAGAGCCGAACACGCACCGCCGCTCCCCCGCCCGGCGTCGAGCCGCCGCCGTGGCGACCGGTACCGCGGCCGCCCTCGGGCTGGTCGCGGTGTCGCTGGTGACCCAGGCGCGGGCCGCCACCGTCATCACCGTCGCCAAGGACGGTTCGGGCCGCTTCACCACCGTGCAGGCCGCCGTGAACGCGGCCGCCGCCGGGGACACCATCTCCGTAGCGAAGGGCACGTACACCGAGATCGTCAACGTGCCTGTCGCCAAAACGGGGTTGACCATCCAGGGCGCCACCGGCAACGCCGAGGACGTCGTCATCACCTATGACCGGGCCGCCGGTTACACCGACGCCAGTGGCAACAAGTACGGGACGCTGGGCAGTTCGGTGGCGACCTTCTCGGCGAGCGGGCTGACCGTCACCGGGATCACCGTCCAGAACACGTTCGACAAGTCCGCCCACCCCGAGATCACGGACACCCAGGCCGTCGCGATCACCGCGCAGGGCGACCGGCAGACATTCACCAACGACCGGTTCATCAGCCGCCAGGACACGGTCCTCAACTGGTCGCCGTCGTCCACCGGTCAGTACCGGCAGTACTTCTACTCGTCGTTCATCTCCGGCGACGTCGACTTCATCTTCGGCAACGCCACCGCCGTCTACGACCGGGTCACCATCCAGCTGCGCAACTCGGGCGCCGCGGCGGGCGGCCTCAACGGCTTCCTCTCCGCGCCCAACACCAGCTCCGCGAAGACCTACGGCATCCTCGTCACCGGCAGCTCGATCACCAGCTCCGCCGCTGCCAACACGTACTACCTGGGCCGCCCTTGGCACCCGTCGGCGGACGCGGTGGGTCAACTGGTCGTCCGCCAGACCTCGTTGCCCGCCGCCGTGAAGGTCGCCGGGCCCTGGACGGACATGAGCGGGTACTCCTGGAAGAACGCCCGCTTCTTCGAGTACAGGAACACCGGCGCGGGCGCCACGGTGAACTCCAACCGCCCGCAGCTCACCGACTCCCAGGCCGCGAGCTACACGGCCCAGAAGTACCTGGCGGGTACGGACGGTTGGAACCCGGTCCGGTAACCGTGCGCTCAACTACCGCGCGTCCACTGCTGGTTGGTCGCCCCGCTGCACGCGTACGTGATGATCGCGGCGGAGTTGGCGGTGGACGCGCCCGACACGTCCAGGCACTCGCCGCTCGTCCTGGCCTTGACGAGGACGTAACTGCCGGACGTGGTCAGGCTCCACTGCTGGGTGGTGGCGCCGGTGCAGTTCTCCTGGGTGACGTTGGTCGAGTTCTCCTGGAGGCACAACGAGCTTCCCCGGCCCATGAGTTCGTAGTAGCCGGTGCCGAGGTCCTTGAACCACCACTTCTGGTTGGTGCCGCTGTTGCAGGTGTACTGGCTGATCGCGACGCCCTGCCACAGCGACTGGTTGGCCACGTCGGCGCACTTGCTGCTGTTCCTGGCGATGAGGGTGTTGTACGTCGCACTCGTGCCGCTGATCGTGCCGGCCGCCGTGTCGATCGACACCTCCGGGTACCAGGACGCCATGGACATCGAGGTCGTGGTCGGGAAGGTCAACGGCAGCCACACATAACGGGAGTCGTTGACGGTGCCGCCGAAGGAGTTGCCCCAGCGGTCGCCCATGTAGAGGTACGAGGTGCCCGAAGTCCCCGTGACCGGAAGGACGTAGGCGGTCTGCGAGTTGTACGCGGTCGAGTCGCCGATGTTCGTGAAGGCCGTCCACGGGCCGGTGATGCTGGTCGCGGTGGCGTACTGCTGCTGGTTGGCGCTCCAGCCGGTGGCGGCCGAAGTCAGCATGAAGTAGACGCCGTTGCGCTTGAACAGGGCCGGTGCCTCGCGGTGTCCGCCGACCCACGGGTTGGCGACCAGGCTGTCGATGGCGGTGTAGTCGGCGGTGAGCTTGTAGATGTGCAGGTCGTAGTTCTCGTTGGCGGCGGAGACCATGTACGCGGTGCCGTCGGTGTCGACGAACGTCGTGATGTCCCGCGACATGTTGTCGCCGAGCGGCTGGAAGCTGCCCTGGTAGGTGTAACTCCCGTCCACGGTCGAGGAGACGGCGACGGCGGCCTTGGCCTCGCTGTAGTCGACGCCGTTCTCCTTGTGCATCCACATCACGAACTTGCCGGTGGACGCGTTGTAGATGACCTTCGGCCGCTCGATGTAGGCGGTGCCCAACTCGGAGGCGCTGGACTGGGTCAGGACGTGGCCCCGGAACTCCCAGTTCTTCAGGTCGGTGGAGCGGTAGGCGTCCACGTACTTGAAGGTGTTGTCGGCGTTGCGGTCCTCGCCGAACCAGTAGTAGTAGCTGCCGGCCTTGATCACCCCGCCGCCGTGCGCGTGCACGGCGTTGCCCGAAGTGTCCGTGAACTGAACGCCGTTGGTGATGGTCTGGGCGGCGGCCTGGGCCGGTCCGGCGGTCACCAGGGCCGCGGCGAGCGCGCAGCACAGGGCGACGAGGATTGCGTACACACGTCTCATCTGACGCCTCTCGGAGGTGGGGGGGAGAGCAAGCGGGAGTGGGGGGTTCGGGATTTCGTACGCCATCTGTCATTACGAACGCCGAAAAGGTAAGGGTGTGTTACGGGAAGGTCAACGGGTCGCGCGTGACAAAAGACGGTCGCGAAATTTCTGTTATCCGCGCCTCCGACGCCCGTCTCCAGTGACGTGCGCAGCCATACCCACAAGACCTCAGCCGCCGTAGGCGCCCTCGCGACCGTCGCCCTCCTGGTCGGCGCTCCCCCGGCAGCGGCCGCCGGTGCCCGTGACGCGACCGCCGACGTCCTCGCGGACCGCGATGTCACGCTCACCGGCGACACGGTGGTGACCGTGCCGTCCGGGACGACGACGTACGACGGGGTGTTCCGCGGCCAGGGCACGCTCACCGTGCGCGGCGGCGGCACGCTGATCCTCACCAAGGACAGCGACTTCACGCTCCCGGCGTCCCGGCAGCGGCAGAAGGTGACCACCCAGGGCGGCAACCACCCGTACACCACCGTCAGCAACCCGGACCCGCCCGCGATCACGGTCGCGAGCGGCACAACTCTCCAGTACGGCACGGGTGGTGGGACGGGCCTGATCGGCCACTTCCCTTACAGCACCCCCGGCTATCAGTTGAATCAGCTGAACGTCCGGGTCGACGGCACCCTGCGCCTCTCCCTGACCCGCACGTTCAACATCGGCACGATCAGCGGCTCGGGCCTGGTCACCCAGCCCCGCAACATGTGGGGCACCCTCGACCTGGCCGGAACTCACCCTTTCTCAGGGGTGATTGACAACGGCACCGGCATGGCGGTCGGCCGCCCCGAGTACCCGGTGGCACTGCCCGACGCCCGAGCGATCCTCAACCAGGGCTCCTGGATCATCGACACCCCCCTGTACCAGACGATCACCCTGCGCCAGAACTTCTACCAGCGCGAGTACGGCAGCGACGTCAACGTCCACTCGCGCCCCGGAAGCAAGGTGGTCCTCACGGGCCAGTACAGCTACAGCGACCAGGGCGGCGACACCAACCCCTCACTCAGCAACTCTGACCTCAACTGGCGCGCGATAGCCCACCAGTTGAACAAGCGCGGCACCAACATCGAGGGCGCGAACGTCCAGTGGGGCGACGGCACCACCCACCAGATCTTCATGCCGGGCACCAAGGACACCGTCTACATCAACCTCCACGCGGCGAGCGGAGTCCGGTCCAGACTGACCTTCGACTACGACGGCCCGGTCACCCTGGGTGCGCCGATCGGCGGCGGCAAGTACCACGACACGCTGGCCGCGCCGGGCGCCGGGGACATCGTGATCGCCGGGACGCGCGGGAACGACGTGACCTTCGCGGCACCGCAGTACTACGACGGTTCCACGACCGTGGAGAAAGGGGCGGTGCTGCGGCTGGGGTCCGGGAAGCCGGGCGGCGACGGCGGACTGCTCACCGGTACGGAGGGGCGACGGATCGTCGACGACGGCACCCTCGTGCTGCGCAATACGGCACTCGCCCTCCAGTTGTCGCATCTCGGCGGCAAGGGGTCCCTCGTCCAGTCCGGCGCCGCGACGACGACGCTGACGGGCCCTGCGGTGACGTACACAGGGACGACGACGGTCTCGAAGGGCACGCTGGCACTGCGGTCGGGAGCAACTCTCGCCCACAGCAAGGCGATTCGGCTGACCTCGGCGGGAGCGCGGCTGGACGCGGGCACGGCAGGCCTGCGTGTGTCGACCAACCTAACCGGTGTGGGCACGGTAAGGGGTTATGTCACGAATGACAGCTTGGTGACCACCGGGCTCACCGTGACCGGGAACTACACGCAAAGCACGAAGGGCGAACTGGTCCTGCGCGACAAGCCGTTGAAGGTGGGAGGCAAGGTCGTCCTGGCGGGCGACCTGGACCTCTCGGCCGCCGGCACGCACCCCGCGCGGACCATCACGATCCTCGACCACACGGGCAAGGGCTCAACGACCGGCACCTTCAAGGGACTTCCCGAGGGCACCAAACTCAAGCTCGCCGACACGACGTACCGCATCACCTACCGGGGCGGCGACGGCAACGACGTCGTCCTGACCACCGTCACCGCAAGCAGCCCCTCCCCCACCGCCCACCCGAAATCCTCCTCCGGGACAACGATCACCGAGGCCCGCACGACAAACACCGCCCGCAGCGACGGCTTCGGCTGGTGGCCCTACGCCCTCGGACTCGGCCTACTCGGCGGCCTGTTGGTCCCAGCAACCAAGCACACCCGGGCCAACGGCAGGCGCAGGGCCGGAAAGCACGCCTCTTAGACACCGGCTCGACAACCCCCCAGAGACCCGGGGCCAGAAAGCACACGTCTCAGACACCGGTTCGGCAACCCCCTAGGGGCGCGGGGAACTGCGCGACCAGCCACAACGGCGCCGCAGCAAAACGACAACCCATCGCGGCACAACCACCGTCGTACCTAACCGCCACGAGGCTCCTCCGGAAACCCCACCTGCGGAGCCAGCACCCGCGCCTCATCGGCCCACCCCGCAAGAAAGGCGAGCATCGCGGCGGCGAGCCAGTCGTACTTCACCACGGAGGCACACACCCCGAGCCGTACGAGCCGTTCATCGACCCGGCTCCCCGACCCCCGCAGGCCGTGCAGATACGCGTCGTAGGCCCGCGCCGCACAGCCCGGCAGGTCGGCGGCCGGGACGAACAGGTCGAAGACGGAGTCAGGAAGGTAGTTGCCGAGATCCTCGCCAACGGCACCGTCGCCGGCGAAGGCCCACGGTTCGTCGGGGACGGGCGCGGCCCCCTGCGCTGCGCCGAGACGGCGGGCGTGTTCGACGTACCGGGTCAGCGGCCAGCCCGTGCCCGCCTCGCCCGCCACACGCTCAAGCCACAACGCCACGTCCCCGTCGGCCCGTTCGACCCGGGCGAGCAGCCGGGGCGCTCGGATGCCGTACGGCCGCCAGCTCTGCGCGAGCCCGGAGTCGTAGACCTCAGCCTCGCGCAGCCAGTAGTTCCAGTGCCGGGGGTCGTCGGAGGCGGCCCAGCGGGCGGTGGTGCCCTTGGCGCGGGTGAGGACCTTGAGGACGGCCGTGCGGTCGCCCGCGGTGACGACCCGGACGCCCGCGGTCACGCCGTTCTTGGCGTTGTGGGTGAGCGTGGCCGCGCCGACCGATCCGGCGGAGTGACCCAGGACATCGCGCGCTTCGGCCCCCGTGGCCACGATGTCGAGCATGCGGACAAGGCTTGCGCCCCTCAGAAATCCCCTAGGTGTCCAGATTCCGGGCATACCGTTCGCCAGCTGGACGCGGCCCCGGCTCCGCGGCCGTATCGACTAGCGTCGAGGCATGACCAGCGACACCGCCCCCCTCCTCGCCGACGCCCTCGCCGCCGGGACGCTCGTCCTCGACGGCGGGCTGTCCAACCAGCTCGGGGCGGCCGGGCACGACCTGAGCGACGAGCTGTGGTCGGCGCGGCTCCTCGCGGACCAGCCCGAGGCGATCACCGAGGCGCACCTCGCGTACTACGAGGCGGGCGCCGACGTGGCGATCACCTCCAGCTACCAGGCCACCTTCGAGGGCTTCGCGAAGCGCGGGATCAAGCACGACCGGGCGGCCGAACTCATCGCCCTGAGCGTGGAGTTGGCCATCGACGCGGCGGTGGAGGCGGGGCGGCGGGGCATCGAACGGCCGCTCTACGTGGCGGCCTCGGTCGGGCCGTACGGCGCGATGCTCGCGGACGGCTCCGAGTACCGCGGCCGGTACGGACTGAGCGTCGCCGAGCTGGAGGCCTTCCACCGGCCCCGCCTGGAGGTGCTGGATGCCGTCGGGCCCGACGTGCTGGCCTTCGAGACGATCCCGGACACCGACGAGGCCGAGGCGCTGCTGCGGGCCGTGCGCGGACTGCGGACGCCCGCCTGGCTGTCGTACTCGATCGCCGGAGACCGCACCCGCGCCGGGCAGCCGCTGGAGGAGGCGTTCGCGCTGGTCGCCGAAGCGGACGAGATCATCGCGGTCGGCGTCAACTGCAGCGCCCCCGAGGACGTCGAGGGCGCGGTCGAGATCGCGGCCCGCGTCACCGGCAAGCCGGTCGTCGTCTACCCCAACAGCGGCGAGACCTGGGACGCCGACGCCCGTGCGTGGACGGGCAGTTCCACCTTCACCGCCGAGCAGGTCGAAGGCTGGCGGGCGTCCGGCGCGCGGCTGATCGGCGGGTGCTGCCGGGTGGGGCCGGAAGCCATCGCGTCCATCTCGCGAACGCTCACACACTGACCGCGGCGATCGAGTCCCGCACCACCACATGCGTGCCCAGCAGCAGGTGCTCGTCCGGTGACTCCGCCGTGCGGCCCAGCGCGGTGCGTACGGCGAGACGGCCCAGTTCCTCGTAGGGGACATGGACCGTGGTCAGGGCCGGATACAGGTCGCGGGCGAACGGAATGTCGTCGTAACCGGCCAGCGAAACATCGCCGGGGACGTCCAGACCCGCCTCGTGCAGTGCGGTGAGCGCGCCCGCGGCGACCATGTCGGTGGCGGCGACCACGGCCGTGAACTCCAGTTTCCGGCTCAGGGCGTGGCGCATCAGGCGGTGGCCCGAGTCCCGGGTGAAGTCGCCGTGGAGCAGGAGTTCCGGGTCGGGTTCGAGGCCCCGGGCGCGATGCGCGGCGAGGTAACCGCGTTCACGGCCCTGCGCGGTCGCGTGGTCCGGCTTGCCGCCGAGGAACAGGACACGCTGGTGGCCCTGGGCCAGGACGTGCGCGACGAGGGCGTACGCGCCGCCCTCGTTGTCGTACTCGATGACCGTGACCGGTGCGCCCGGACCGAGCGGCGGCCGCCCGCAGAGCACGAGCCGCGAGCCGGCCGCCGCGAGCGAGTCGGCGATACGGCGGGTGCGCTCGCGGTACTCGGGGGTGTCCGCGGTGCCGCCGACCAGGATCACGGCGGCGGTGCGCTGGGCGCGCATGGTCTCGATGAAGTCCAGTTCGCGCTGGACGTCCCCCTCGGTGCTGCACACCAGGCACAGGTGGCCGAGCCGGGTCGCCTCGCGCTCCACGCCGTGCGCCATCAGCGCGAACGACGGTCCCGTGATGTCCTCCAGGACGAACGCGAGGGTCGGCGTCCCGACGCCGGCGATGGCCTTGGCGCGCGCGTCGGCGACGTAGTCCAGTTCGCGTACGGCCCGCAGCACGCGCGTGCGGGTCGCCGTGCTCACCGGGTACTCGCCGCCGAGCACCCGCGACACCGTGGACGCGGACACCCCGGCGCGGGCCGCCACGTCCCGGATGGTGCTCCCGCTCGCGTCCTGGCTCTTCCTGGTCATGTACCGCCTCGCCCCTCCCCTGGGCCGCCGCGTACCCCCTCGGGGCCTGTGACAACACTCCGGCAACCGGTTCCCTGCGCGGAGAGTAGCAGCGGGCGAGGGTCGGGAGGAGGGGCGTGCGTCAGCCAATTCCCCTACGTCAGCACGGCAGTTGTCGGCAGCTGTCGGCGGTCACCATGGGGCAACCGGTTTCTGTCCCCGAACGACCACTCTCACGACGAGCGCCGCACGTCCCCCGTCCGCCGCAACCGCCGTACCACCGACCGCAGTTCGGTGGCGCTCCGCACGGGCGCCGCACCCTCACCCTCGGCCGGAACCACCGCTTCCTTCGCCTTCGCCACGGCGTCGGCCGCCCACAGGGCGAACTCGGGGTCGCGCGGCCCGTGCGCGACGTACGGCTCGCCCTCCCCGAAGACGCGGACCGGGTGCGTGTCGTCCCAGGTCTGCCACCCGGGGTCGCCATCCACGGCGAACCGCACCCACGCCCCGTGCATCGCGTCGGCCAGATCCTGCGGCGCGCCCTGACCGGCGAGTTTGGCGGACTCGGGGATCTCGCCGGTGTCGAAGACGAAGCCGAGTTCGAGGGCGTGGCAGGAACCGAGGTCGGGGCGGTTGGAGGGCCAGGCGAACTCGTAGACGTGGGCGGTGCCGGGGCGGGCGTCGGCGAGGCGGTGCAGGGGGTAGCGGAGGAGGTGGTCGGTGACGAGCTGGCCGACGGTCTCGGCGGTGCCGGCGCCGGGGTGCAGGGCGCGGTAGCCGCGCGGGACCTCCACACCGCAGTGGCAGCGGGCCATCGCGCCGGCCAGGGCGACCGCGCCGAGCCGGTCGACGCGCTCGTGGAGGCCGCCGGGGACCAGCCACAGCCGGTACTCGTCACGGGTCCAGCCCAGCATCAGGTCGACGCCCCGGCCCACCTCGCCCGCAGCGCCTTCGATGAGCGCCTCCAGCGGGTCGCGGGGCACGAGGTCGCCGTCGATGACGATCCCGAACGTGGGCCCGCCGAGCACCGGGCTGCTGAGCTTGCCAACGTCGGCCTGGGTGCGGAGCAGGAGTTCGCGGTCGACGGCGGCGAAGGCCTCGGCGGTGGCGGGAATCTTCAGCCGGGTCGCCATCCGGCGCACCATCCGCCGTACCTTGTCGCGGTCGAAGGCCTCCGGGGGCCCGCTCTGCAGAACGGCCCGCCGGACGAGTCCCTGGGCCTGCGGGGCGGCGATCAGGGCGCCGATGCTGATCGCTCCGGCGGACTGCCCGAAGAGGGTGATCCGGTCGGGGTCGCCGCCGAACGCCGCGATCGACTCGTGCACCCAGCGCAGCGCGGCGAGCTGATCGCGCAGGCCGGGGTTGGCGGGAGCGTCCGGGAAGAGGCCGTAACCCTCCACGCCCAGGCGGTAGTTGACCGAGACCATGACGACGCCGTCGCGGGCGAAGGCGTGTCCGTCGTAGACCGGGACGGCCGACGAACCCCGGGTCAGCGCGCCGCCGTGCAGCCACACCATCACCGGCAGCCGGGCGCCCGGGCCGGGTTCCGGGGTCCACACGTTGAGGTTGAGGCAGTCGTCGCCGGGGACGACCGGGTCGGAGAGCAGTTTGGCGAAGGCTTCGGAGTACGGCGGTTTCGGCGCGGTCGGTCCGAAGGCGAGCGCGTCCCGGACCCCGGTCCAGGGCTCGGGCGGGACGGGCGGGCGGAACCGGTGGGGGCCGATGGGGGGCGCCGCGTAGGGGATGCCCCGGAAGACCGCGATCCCGTTCTCGTACCGGCCGCGCACCGCCCCGTAGGGGGTGCCCACCACGGGGCCCGTCCGCTCCGCCGTCTGCGTCGTCGTCGCCGTCATCCGCCCACCAGCTCCTCACCACGCTCGTGAACCATGCTGCTCATCAGAGCATCACACCGAGCCCAGCTATTCCGGCGGACGAGCGCGGCTGGACGGGTCACGACGGGCCACCCGGGCGCGGACTACGTGTCTTCGGGGGACCTTCGGGGTCTCTTCGGGCCGCGCGGCGATCGAAATATTTCCGCGCCCGGGGTCCCTTCTCACCGATTGACCCCCGCTCCACGGCAGATCTACGGTAGAAGACGTTTTCAGAAAACGTTTCCCACCCCGTACTGGAGGGTCATGCCCAGCGCCCAGCCGCCGAGGGCCGTGTTCGCCATGGATCCGGTGCACCTGCCCCTGCTCTTCCCCTCCCCCCTGATGGACCGGCTCCGGCAGACGGCCGAGATCGAACCAGGGCTCGTCGTACGGGACTTCGGCGCACCCGAGGCCGCCCGCGCGCTGGCCGAGGCCGAGGTCCTGATCACCGGATGGGGCTGCCCGCACCTCGACGCCGACGCGCTGGCGGCGGCACCCCGGCTGCGGACCGTGCTGCACGCGGCGGGCTCGGTCCGCTCGCTGGTCGGCGAGGCCCTGTGGGAACGCGGGGTGACCGTCTCCAGCGCGGTCACCGGCAACGCGCTCCCGGTCGCCGAGTACACCCTCGCGATGATCCTGCTGGCCGGGAAGGACACCTTCGCCCAGCGGGACCGCTTCCGGAACACGCACACGTACCCGACACCCGCCGAGACCGCGCCCATCGGCAACCTCGGCCGGCGCATCGGCGTCATCGGCGCCTCCCGGGTGGGCCGCCGACTGCTGGAACTGCTGCGGCCGTACAACTTCGAGGTCCTCCTGCACGACCCGTACGTCAGCGTCACCGAGGCCGCCGTGCTCGGTGCCGAACTCCTGCCGCTGGACCACCTGTTGAGCGGCAGCGACATCGTGAGCCTGCACGCCCCCGACATCCCCGAGACACAGCGCATGCTGGACCGCGGGCGGCTCGCGCTCATCCGGGACGGCGGGGTGCTGATCAACACCTCCCGGGGTGCCCTGATCGACCACGAGGCCCTCACCGACGAGCTGCTGTCCGGCCGGCTGACCGCGATCCTCGACGTCACCGAACCCGAGCCGCTGCCCCCCACCTCCCCTCTGTACCAACTCCCCAACGTCTTCCTCACCCCGCACATCGCGGGCTCCCTCGGCAACGAACTGGCACGGCTCGGCGGCATCGTCGTCGACGAGCTGGAGCGCCTGGCCGCGGGCCTGCCACCGGCCCACGAGGTACGGCACGCGGACCTGGCCCGTGTCGCCTGATCCGCGCCGTCCACAGGCCGCCGCACCGGGAACGACCTTGGGATACGGTTTCCGGACCGGCGCGGGAGCAGGCCCCAGAGCGCCCGGCGGGAACGCGGTCATGGTGAAGGAGTCGCTACGGTGAGTCAGCGCAAGGCGTCGGGCGACATCGGCCGGGCGACGATCCGGGACGTGGCGGAGCGCGCCGGTGTCTCCGTGGCGAGCGTCTCGCGCGTGCTGTCCGGCAACTACCCGGTGTCGGAGGAGCTGCGCCGCCGGGTGATGAAGGTCGTCGGCGACCTGGACTACGTCACCAACGCGCACGCCCGCTCCCTGGCCGGTGGGGGTACGCCCACGGTGGCCATCCTCATCAACAACATCACCGGCGCCGCGTTCGCCCACGTGGCCAAGGGAGTTGAGGGCGCGGCCACCCTGCGCGGCTGGCTCTCCCTGGTCGGCACGACCGGCGACGACCCGGAGCGCGAGCTCGCGCTGGTCAACCTCATGCGCCAACAGGGCGTCGCCGCCGTGGTGTTGCTCGGCGGCGCGTACGACGTCGACGAGTACCAGTTGCGGATGGCCCGCTTCGCCCGCTCCCTCGACGCGGCGGGCTCGCACCTCGTGCTCGTCGGCCGTCCGCCGCTGGACGGCGACGTCCCGGCGACGACGGTCGACTACGACAACGAGGGCGGCGCCTACGCCATGGCCAGCCACCTCCTCTCAGCAGGCCACCGCCGCGTCCTGGTACTCCCCGGGCACGCCGAACTCACCACCGCCCAGGGCAGGTTGAGGGGCGCGCAACGGGCCTTCGAGGCGTACGGCGTGCCGTTCGACCCGGGGATGGTGCGGCACGGGCCGTACGACTACGAGCACGGGTACGAGGCGGTGGAGGACACCCTGAAGGACGGGGTCGACTTCACCGCGGTGCTCGCGGGGACCGACGTGGTCGCCGCGGGCGCCATGCAGGCACTGCGCACGGCGGGCCTGCGGGTACCCGAGGACGTGTCGATCGTCGGCTACGACGACATCCCGCTGGCCTCCCAGCTCACCCCGCAGCTCACCACCGTGCACGTCCCGTACGAGGAGATGGGCCGGGTCGCGCTCCGCGCGGTGGCGGACCGGCGCGAGGGCGGCGGCACGGGCCGGCGCAGGGGCGGCGACGGCGACCATCTGGTCCTGGGCACGCATGTCGTCGTACGGAACTCGGTGCGTCCGCCCGCGCGGCGCGACTAGGCGACGGCGACCCGGAAGATCTTCGTTACGTAACCGGTTTCCCTCCAAACTCCCTGGCCAGAGCGGGTCTGTCCAGGGCCGTCGAAACAACTTGCTGCACACCTCTTGCTCCGAACCGGCCACCCTGCCTACCTTCACAGCAACCGGTTTCTACCTCTTCTCTTCCGAAGGAACACGGCCTGATGAACTTCACCAGCCCCCGGAGAAGGTTCGCTCGTGCAGCCGTCGCGGGCCTCGCGCTGACAGGTCTGCTCTCCGCCTGTGGCGGATCCGGCTCGGGAGACAAGACGTCTTCCGGTCCGGTCACCCTCCCCTTCTGGGGCTGGGCCAACGGGCAGGACGCGGTCGTGAAGGCGTTCAACGCCGCTCACAAGGACGTCAAGCTCAAGTACACCAAGGTCACCGACCAGTTGACGATGCAGAAGCAGCTGACCAACGCGGTCAAGGCCGGCAACGCGCCCTGCCTGGTGCAGAACACGGCGGAGTACGTGACCACCTGGGTCTCGCAGGGCGCGCTCGCCGACATCTCGAAATACGTCTCCGCCGACAAGGCCAAGTTCAACGCGGGCTCGTGGGCCAGTGCGCAGGTGCAGGGCAAGTCCTATGGCGTGCCCACGAGTTCGGCCCCCGCGTTCACGATCTACCGCACCGACGTCTTCAAGAAGTACGGCCTGAAGGCGCCGACGACCTGGGACGAGTTCATCGCCGCGGGCAAGGTCCTGAAGAAGCACGGCATCAAGATCACCAACTTCGCCGGTGAGGACCCCAGCACCCTCGAAGTCCTCTCCATGCAGGCCGGGGCGCACTGGTACGCCATCGACGGCAACTCCTGGAAGGTCGACTTCCAGGACGCGGGCAGCCTCAAGGCCGCCCAGGTGATCCAGGAGATCATCGACAACGACCTCAACTCCAAGCTGTCGTTCGCCGATTACGCGGCCGTCCAGCGCAACTACGACAACGGCGGCACCGCGACCCGGCAGATCTCCACCTGGCAGATGGCGGGCATGGTGCAGAACTTCACCAAGTCCGACGGCAAGTGGGCGCTCTCGCCCTGGCCGACGTTCGCGGGCGAGGCGGCCAAGACGCCGGCCGGGACCAACCAGAGTGGTGGCGTCACCCTGGTGACCAAGCAGTGCGCGCACCAACAGCAGGCCGCCGAGGCCGCGTTGTGGATGTCGACCAACACCGGTGCGGTGAAGACGATGGCGAGCCCGACCACCGGCAACGGTGTGATGCCGGCGCTGGCCGACAGCAACGCGTACGTCGCCGAGTCGATCTCGGACAAGCTGCTCGGCACGAACTACGAGCCCGCGAAGCAGATCGTCACCGACAGCCTGAACACCGTCACCTCGGACTGGGTGTTCGGCCCCGACTGGACCGCGATGTTCACCGAGCTGCAGACGGGCTGGGCGAAGGTGATGAACAAGCAGGAGAAGGTCACCGATCTGCTGGCGCACATGCAGGAGTGGACGGTCAAGGACCTGAAGTCCCGCGGTATCAGCGTCAAGGGCTGAGGCAGCGCCGATGATCCGTTCCCAGCGCTGGAAGGGTGCCGCGTTCACGGTGCCCTTCCAACTCGGTTTCGTCTTCCTGTACTTGATACCGATCGGGTACGCCGTCTACGAGTCGCTGTTCGTGGAGCACCAGTCGGGGCTCGGCCTCGGCGGCTCCACCCAGAAGTTCTCCGGCCTGGACAACTACCAACAGGGCCTGACCGACTCGGCGTTCATGAACTCGGTGCTGCGCGTGGTGCTGTTCGCCTGCGTGCAGATCCCGGTGATGCTGCTCGTCAGCCTGCTGCTGGCACTGTTCCTGGACGCGCTGTCCTCGAAGGCCGCGGGCCGATTCCGGATCTTCCTCCTCGTGCCGTACATGATCCCCGGAGTGGTCGCGGCGATCGTGTGGATCAACCTCTACAGCCCCGACGTCGGCCCGTTGACGTCGCTGGGCAAGGTGTTCGGGCTGTCCTGGAACTTCTTCGCGCCCTCGATGGTCTGGCCGTCCATCGGCAACCTGCTGACCTGGCACGGCATCGGCTACAACATGGTCATCATCTACGCGGCGCTCCAGGGCGTCCCCCGCGACCTCTTCGAGGCGGCCCGCCTCGACGGCGCCTCCGAGTTCCGGGTCGCGACGAGCATCAAAATCCCTTACGTGCGCGGGGCGTTGGTGCTGACCGGGATGCTCTCGATCATCCAGATGCTCCAGATCTTCAACGAGCCGGCGCTGTTCCGGAACGTCACCCCGCAGACCGTGAACGACAGCTTCACGCCCATCATGATCATCTACAACCAGGCGTTCAACGCGGGCAACTACCACTACGCGGCGGCCCTTTCGGTCCTCCTCGCCCTCATCCTCGGCCTCGCCTCCTTCCTCTTCTACCGGCTCACCGCGAAGGAGGCCGACTGATGACCCTCACCGAAGAACGCCGCAGCGCCCATCAGGTCCGCCGCCTCAACAAGCCCGATCCGGCGGCCCGTTCACGCGGCGGCCAGCGCTTCCTGCTCGTCGGTCTGGTCCTGGCCAGCGCCTACAGCCTGTTCCCGGTGTGGTGGCTGATCGTCGCCGCGACCAAGGACCGCACCGGCCTCTACCAGAGCAACGGCCTCTGGTTCTCGGGCATGCACCTGTGGGCGAACGTGCGTCAGGTCTTCACCTACGAGAACGGCATCTTCCTGCGCTGGACCGCGAACTCCTTCCTCTACGCGGGAGTTGGCTCCCTGGGCGGCACGCTCATCGCCCTCGCGACGGGCTACGGCCTCGCGCGCTTCGAATTCCCGGGCCGCAACGCGGTGTTCGCGTGCGTGGTGGGTTCGTTCCTGATCCCGATCGCGCTGCTCACCCTCCCGCTGTACCTGATGTTCTCGAAGATCGGCCTGGTGGACACTCCCTGGGCGATGCTGATCCCCTGCCTGATCAACCCGTTCAGCGTGTATCTCGCCAAGGTGTACACGGAGGCCACGGTCCCCTTCGAACTCCTGGAGGCGGCACGGCTGGACGGCGCCGGCGAACTCCGCATCTTCTTCAGCATCGTCCTGCGGATGATGACCACGGGCGGAGCGACCGTCTTCCTCCTGGCCTTCGTCAACACCTGGAACGCCTTCTTCCTCCCGCTGACCGTCCTGCGCGGCGAGGAGAACTGGACCCTCAACCTCGGCCTCTACAACTGGTCAGGAAAACGCATGGAGTCGGGCGTCGACCTCACCAGTCTGGTCCTCACCGGCGCACTCCTGTCCATCGTCCCGATGGCCGTGATGATGGTCGCGATGCGCCGCTACTGGCGCACCGGGGTCACCCTGGGAGCCCTCAAGTGACCTTGCTGCACAACCCTGTTGTCCGCGGTTTCGCCCCCGACCCCTCGATGGTCAGGGTCGGCGACCGGTACTACGTGGCGACCAGTTCCTTCGAGTGGTTCCCCACGATCCCGATCCACCGCTCCCGCGACCTCGCCGACTGGCAGTACGCGGGCCACGTCCGGGGCGCGGTCCCCGGCGACTCCCTGGCGGGCGTCCCGGACTCGGGTGGCATCTGGGCACCCTCGCTGAGCTGGGACGGCGAGCGGTTCTGGATGACGTATGCGATCGTCCGCTCGGTCGGCACCCCGTACTTCGACGCCGACACCTACGTCACCACGGCCTCGGACGTCAGCGGGAAGTGGGCTGCCCCGCGCCGGGTCGCGAGCCACGGTTTCGACCCGGCGCTGTTCCACGACGAGGGCCGACTCTGGCTGCTCAACCTCCAGAACGACTGCCGCCCCGGCGGCCGCCGCTTCGCGGGCATCGTCGCGACCGAGCTGGACCGCGACACACTCGCCCCGACCGGCGCGACGCACCTGCTGCTCCAGCACGAACGGCTCATCGAGGGGCCGAAGTTGGTGCGCCGGGGCGACTGGTACTACCTGCTGCTCGCGGAGGGCGGCACGGGGTTCGAGCACGGGGTACGGGTGGCGCGCAGCCGTACAGTCACGGGTCCGTACGAGCTCGACGACCGGCCCTTGTTGACGTCCCGGGACGATCCGTCGGTGCCGTTGCAGAAGGCCGGCCACGGTGAACTGGTCGAACTGCCGGGCGGGGACTGGGTGTTGAGCCATCTGGCGGCGCGGCCGGTACAGACACCGGACGGGCCGCGCTGCACGCTGGGCCGAGAGACGGCGATCCAGGCCGTGACGTGGGACGAGGACGGCTGGCCGAGGCTACGGCAGGGCGGCTGGCATCCGGCGGTGGAGGTGGACGTACCCACAAATCCCGCCCCACTGGACCAAGTCCCGGATTCCGACGGCCCGTTGGGCTGGCCGTGGAGCAGTCCGCGCGCCTACCCGGACCCGTCCTGGGCCGACACCACCACCCGCCCCGGCTGGATCCGGCTGCGTGGGCGGCACGGGCCGGAGTCGCGGTGGGCGCACAGTCTGCTCGCCCAGCGGATCACGGAGCACCGGGCGGAGGCCGAAGTCACCGTGGAGGCGCGGCCGTTGACCTTCACGCAGGCTGCGGGGCTGGTGCTCTGGTACGGCGCCGAGGCGTATCTGAGCCTGCACTTGACGTGGGCGGAGCCCGAGGGTGAGGGGCAGCGGGGGCAGCAGTGGCGGGGTGGTGGCCGTACGGTGCTGAGCCTGGTGGAGCGTGACGAGGACGGCACCCGGCAGGTGGCCGTCGTAGGAGTCGATGGCGGTGCGCCTCTGACGCTGGGGGTGACGGTCGAGGGGGCCGAGGCGCGGTTCTGGTGGGTGCGTGAACATCAACGGACGCCGATCGGGCCGGAGTTGGACTTCAGCCGGTTGTCCGACGACTACGGGTCGCGGCTGCGGTTCACCGGGACGATGGCGGGGATCCATGCGTGGGATCCGGTCGACGCACGGTTCACCGCCGACTTCACCGGCTTCCGCCTCGACCGCGTGCCCGGCTGACCTGTTCGGGGTTTCGAAAGGTCTGATCGGCGCCATCGGGTGAACTCCCTGGTCTTCCCGCCGTGTTGACGCGCACCTATCGTAGGAAGCGCTTTCTGGACGGCTGGTGGTCCAGTCGGGGAAGCAGCGCTGGCCGAAACTTTCGATGCCCTCGGGCGGGCTGGAGAGGTGGTACCCGATGGTCCGTACGGGGAGCGCGAGCGTGACGGCAGGGCCGACGCTGGCGGTCGTGGCCCGGGAGGCGGGGGTGTCCGTGCCGACGGCGTCCAAGGTGGTCAACGGCCGGGAGGACGTGGCGCCGGAGACACGGCGGCGGGTGACGGAGGCGCTGGAGCGGCTCGGGTATGTGCGCAGGCCCCGGTTCGACGCGGGCAAGGCGCCGGGGATGGTCGACCTGGTGGTGCACTCGCTGGAGAGTTCGTGGTCGGGGGCGGTGCTGCACGGGGTGGAGGAGGCGGCGTACCAGGCCGGGCTCGAGGTGGTGGTGTCGGCGGGACTGACCCGGACGCGGGCCGACCGGCCCGAACGGGGCTGGCTGGACAAGCTGGTCGGCCGGGGTTCGGCCGGAGTCCTGTTCAATCTGGCGGAGTTGACGCCGTCCCAGTACTCCTGGCTCGACCAGCACCGCATCCCGTTCGTGATGATCGACCCCGTGCACGGGCCGCCGCCGGGCGTGGTGTCGGTCGGCGCGGCCAACTGGCAGGGCGGGGTGACCGCGACGGAGCATCTGCTCGCCCTGGGCCACGAACGCGTCGCCGTCATCGCCGGTCACCGCCACAAGATGTGCAGCAGCGCCCGCGTCGCCGGCTACCGTTCCGCGCTCGCCGCCGCCGGCGTACCCGTGCGCCCCGAGTACATCCGCCACGGCGGCTTCGACCAGGCCATGGCCCGCAGCCGTATGCGCGAGCTCCTCGACCTGCCCGAGCCGCCCACGGCGGTGTTCGTCTGCTCCGACCGGATGGCGCTCGGGGTCTACGAGGCTTTGGCGGAACGGGAGTTGAGCGTCCCGGGCGACATCAGCGTGGTCGGTTTCGACGACCTTCCCGAGGCCCGCTGGGTGACTCCGGCGCTGACCACGATCCGGCAGCCGCTCTCGGAGATGGCGGCGACGGCGCTGCGGTTGCTGGTCCGGCTGATGGACGGGGACCGGCCGGAGGGGACGCGGACGGAGTTGTCGACGCGGCTGGTGGAACGGTCCAGTACGGGGGCGCCGGGCGGCCGGTGCGCCGACCGTAGACCGTGACCATGGGACGAGCCCGGTTCCCTCCCGCGAACAGTGCGGACCGGGCCGTTAGTCCAGCTGGTCCAGCCCTGCCGCCCAGGTGATCCCGCCCAGCAGATGCGCGCGGAAGTCCGGGTCCTCGTAGGCCTCCGAGGCGTGGCCGAGGGCCGTGTAGAAGACCCGGCCGGCGCCCTTCTGGTGGCACCACGCGAGGGGGTGGTCGGCGCCCATCCGGCCGCCCTCGTAGGAGGATTCGTCGGCTGAGACGAGGACGTGCGTCGAACTCCTGGGGCTGGCACGGAAGTCGTACCACTCGTCCGTGAACTGCCATACGGCGGGCAGGTGTTGCGTGGCCGGGTGCGTGCGGTCCTCGATCAGCGCGTTCCCGGGCTGGTAGGCGGGGTGCCGGTCGAAGCGGGCGCCCAGGAGGTCGCCGTAGTACGGCCAGTCGTACTCGGTGCAGGCCGCCGCGTGGACTCCGACGAAGCCGCCGCCCAATTCGACGTAGGAGGCGAGGTGTTGGCGGCCCGCCGGGGTCAGTATCTCGCCGCTGGTGGAGAGGAAGACGACGGCCGCGTAGTCGTCCAGGGGGCGTTCGAAGGCGGCCGGGTCCTCGGTGGCGTCCACCTCGAAGGGACCGAGGGTGCGTACGGCGGTCACCGCGGCCGGGATGGAGTCGTGGCGGTAGTCGGTGGTGCGGGTAAAGACGAGGAGGCGGGGCGCGGCAGCCATGCGGCGCAGCCTATTTCGCGGGGGCGGAAGGGAGGACGACCGGGAGTTCGCTCTTGTACGGGCGGCGGAGCGACTGGGCCGACTTGCGCAGGACGGCGCGGGTCACCTTGCCCTGTTCGGCGTCGACGAACACGAGGTGGCCCTTCTGCGCCATGGCGTACTCGATCGTTCCGTCGCCGGTGCGGTACCAGGCGTTCCCGTCGCGTACGCAGGTCATGTGCGCGCTGAACGCCGCCTGCGTCGTGCAGTTCGCGTCGGTCATCGTGCCCGGCTCGACGCGCAGGGTGATCACCACGCCGGTCTTCAGGTCCGTGTACGCGATGGAGAGACCGACGTTCGACACACCGACCGACTGCTCGGCGAGAGTGAATCCCGGCGGGTCGATGACGTACACCAGGTCGGGGGCGAAGCCCAACGACCGTGCGCGGGACGCGATTTCGGCGGACGTGGCGGGGGCGGTCGAGGCACTGGGGGTTCCGGCGCCCGCGTCCGCCTTCTCGGTGCCGCAGCCTACGAGGAGCAGGGACAGCGCGGGGAGCAACAGCAGCGGCAGGACGCGCACGGCACGGATCATGAGCCCATCCTGCCGTACAGGTGTTCCACAGGTGAGGGACTTTTCCCCTCCTCCGGTGCGGCCCCGCCGCGTAGCCTCGGTGGGGATGAACGCTCTTCCCGCACGCCTCGACCATCTCGTCCTCGCGACCCCCGAACTGGCGGCCACGGTCGCCGAGTTCACCGAGCGCACGGGCATCGCGCCGGTCGCGGGCGGTGCCCATGTCGGGCTCGGCACCCGCAACTTCCTTGTCTCGCTGGGTGGTTCGCGCTACCTGGAGATCATCGGTCCGGACCCGGAGCAGGCCGAGCCGTCGGGTCCGCGGCCCTTCGGGGTCGACGGGCTGGCTGTTGCCCGGACGGTGACCTGGGCGGTGTCCACGCCCGACCTGGACGCGGCGGTCGCGGCGGCGCGGGCGCAGGGGTACGACCCCGGGCCCGTGCGGGCGATGAGCCGTCGCCGGCCCGACGGGACGCTGCTGGAGTGGCGGCTCACGGACGGGGACACGGCGCATCCCTCCGGCCTGGTGCCGTTCCTCATCGACTGGAGTTCCTCGCCCCACCCGACGACCGCCTCGGGCCTGCCCGTCGCGCCTCTGCTGGAGCTGACCGCGACGGCACCGGTCCCGGACGAGATCCGCCCGTTGCTGTCGGCTGTGGGGGCGGAGCTGGTGGTGGCCGAGGGCCCGGTGGGTCTCTCCTTCACGGTGGACACGCCCCGAGGACCGGTGACCTTCGGCTGAGCTGACCGGTGACCTTCGGCTGAACGATCCGCCGAGCGCGGTGTCCGATTCCTTCAAGACCGGCCGACCCGGCCCCGCCTACCGTTGCCGCATGACTCCACGATTCGACGCGATCGGCCTAATCGTCTCCGACATGGCCGCCTCTGTCGCCTTCTACCGTCGGCTCGGGTTCGGATTCCCCGAGGATGCCGAGAGCCAGCCGCACGCCGAGGCCCAACTGCCCGGCGGGCTGAGGCTGTTGCTGGACACCGAGGACACGGTCCGCTCGTTCCACCCGGGGTGGCGGGCACCCAGCGGCGGCAGCGGCAGTCGGGCCGCACTCGCTCTCCTCTGTGACGACCCCGCCGAAGTCGACCGGGTCTACGAGGAGTTGGTCGGCGCCGGGCAACACGGCGAGCTGAAACCGTGGGACGCCTTCTGGGGGCAGCGGTACGCCGTCCTGCACGACCCCGATGGCAACGGGGTCGATCTATTCGCCCCGTTGGGCGGCCCCGCCGAGTAGTTGCCCCAGCGGTATCCCCGCCAACTCCTTGACGTCCCGGGCGAGATGGGCCTGGTCCGCGTAACCGGACCGGGCCGCCGTCTCCGCGAACGGGACTCCGGCGCGGGCCAGCGCGAGGGCGCGTTGCAGGCGCAGCACCCGGGCGAGCGTCTTGGGGCCGTAGCCGAACGCGGCGAGGGAGCGGCGGTGCAACTGGCGGGCGCCGAGGCCGAGTTCGTCGGCGGTGGCGGCGACGGGGCGGCCGGTGTCGAGGGCCGCCACGAGGTGTCG
This sequence comes from Streptomyces sp. N50, assembly GCF_033335955.1. Classification (GTDB taxonomy): domain Bacteria; phylum Actinomycetota; class Actinomycetes; order Streptomycetales; family Streptomycetaceae; genus Streptomyces. The sequence goes on along the minus strand of NZ_CP137549.1, from coordinate 7,471,911 downwards.
TAGGAGGGGATCGGGTGGGGGCACGTCCGCGGCGCGTTCCAGTGCCGTTTCCTCCAGTGCGGTCGCGGGGTCGGGGGCCGTGGAGACGCGGGCGGTGAGGCGGCGTACGGTCGCGGCGGGCCAGAGGTCGGTGAGGTCGACCCGACGGTCGCGGAGTTCGTGTGCGGGGACGCCCAGGTAGGTGGGGGCGGTGCCGGGGGCGAAGCGGATGCCTGCCCAATGGGCGGGGGCGGTCCCGGGGACGTACGCGTGGGTGTCGGGGCCCGCGACCAGGAGGCGGCCTTCGTTCCACAGGAGGTCCATGCAGCCGTCGGGCAGGACGGGGTGGACCAGGCCGGCGGTGGAGGCCTCGATCGTGCGGCTCCAGACCACCGCGCCCGGCAGCCGGGACGCCCTCTCCGCGTACACACCGGGAAGGCTACGCCGATCGCGTCCGGTGCTCCTGCGGGCTCACGCCGTAGACCCGTTTGAAGGCGCTGGACAGGGCGAACGCGCTGCCGTAGCCGACCTGCCTGGCGATCGCGCCGATGGTGTCCTCGGTGTCGCGGAGGCGGTCGGCGGTGAGGGCCAGGCGCCACGCGGTGAGGTAGGACATCGGGGGTTCGCCGACGAGGTCGGTGAAGCGGCGGGCGAGGGCCGCGCGGGAGACGCCCGCCTTGGCGGCGAGGGAGGCGACCGTCCAGGGGTGGGCGGGGTCGTCCTGGAGGAGGCGCAGGACCCTGCCGACGACGGGGTCGGCCTGGGCGCGGTACCAGGCCGGGGCCTCGGCCTCCGGACGGGAGAACCAGGCCCTCAGGGCCGCGATGACCAGGAGGTCGAGGAGGCGGTCAAGGACGACCTCCTGGGCTGGTTCGTCGCGGACGATCTCGTCCATGAGGAGCGGGGTCAGCGGGCACTCCCAGACGTCGGAGGGGAGGGTCAGCAGCGGTGGGAGGGCGTCCAGGAGACGGCCGTTGATCTCGCCGCGCATGAGGTACGTGCCGATGAGCATGACCGTGGAACCGTCGGGGCGGTCGCCCCAGGTGCGGACACCGAGGTCCATGGAGCCGTTGAGGGGCGTGCCGTCGGGGTAGTGGCACTCGGCGCCGGGGAGGATCACGGCCTGCGGGGCGGTGTCGGGGGTGTCGCCGCAGGTGTACGGGGCGGGGCCGCGGGCGATGGCGAGGTCACCGGCCCGCAGCCGGATCCGCTCCCCCGTGTCCGGGGTGATCCAGGCGTCGCCGCGGACCATGAGCATGACGGTGAGCGGGGCGCGGTCCTCGACGCGTACCGCCCACGGCGGGTCGAAGCACGCGCGGATCATGAAGGCGCCACGCGCGCGTGGACCCTCCAGAAGGCCTGCCAGGGCGTCCATGTGGCCAGCGTAGACGCGCGGTTATGGGAATGAGCCGTTCAGCGATGGTCGATGCGGGCGCGCGGGCGTTGACTGGAGGGCATGACACAGAATGCGCGGAACATGACGATTGTGGTGACCGGCGCTTCGGGACGTACCGGGCGGCGGGTGGCGGAGGCGGCGCGGGCGGCGGGGCTGACCGTGCGGGAGGCCTCGCGGGCGCGGGGGTTCGACTGGGCGGATCGGTCCACGTGGGCGGAGACGTTGCGCGGTGCCGACGCCGCGTATCTCGTGTATCCGTCGGACGTGGGGGCGCCGGAGGCGGGGCGTGCGGTGGGGATGCTGGCGCAGGAGGCGGTGGGGCTGGGAGTACGGCGGCTCGTGCTGCTGTCGTCCCGGGGGGAGGAGCGGGCTCGGCCCACCGAGGAGGCGTTGCGGGGGTCGGGGGCGGACTGGACGGTCGTGCGGGCGGCGTGGTTCGCGCAGAACTTCAGTGAGGGGCCGTTGGTGGAGGGGTTTCGGGAGAGTGGGGAACTGGTGTTCCCCGGGGGGTCGGTTCGGGAGCCGTTCGTTGATGTGCGGGACATCGCGGATGTGGTTGTCGCGGTGGTGACGGGTGGGGAGCGGTACGTGGGTCAGGCGGTCACCGTGTCCGGGCCCCGGTTGCTGACGTTCGGGGAGGCGGTGGCGGAGATCGGTGCGGTGACGGGGCGTGAGCTTTCGTACCGGGCGGTGTCCGCTCGTCAGTACGGGGACGTTCTCGCGGGGTTCGGGGTGCCGGGTGAGGAGGTCGAGTTCCTGGTGGAGTTGTTCGAGTCGCTGCTGGACGGGCGGAACGCGTATCTCTCCGAGGGGGTTCAGGAGGTGTTGGGCCGGGAGCCGCGTGACTTCCGGGAGTTCGTTCGGGAGGCGGCTGCAGCGGGCGCTTGGAAGGCCGGTTCGTAAGCTGCGGGCTCGTCGTGGCTGGTCGCGCCGTTCCCCGCGCCCCTTTGGGGCGCGCTTCAGCTGGCCGGTGATCGAGAGGGCCCGCCCCGTCCCCTTGGGGGCGCTTTACTTCTCCGGTGATGGGGAGTTGTCCCCGGTGCCCTTGTGGGTGTGGGTGCTCTTCGCGTGGGTGCGGAGGCGGGAGGTCACGTCCTCCGGGGGGAGGAAGCGGGACCAGCGTTCCGGGAACTCCGAGGGCATGTAGGAGTCGTCGGGGTCGTCGTCGTCCTCGCCGTCCCGGGCCCGGACCGCGGCCATGCGGGCGACGTACTCGGCGACCTGCTCGTCCTGGCGGCGTTCGTTGGCGGCGCGGGCCGCGGCGGTCGCGGCGGCGGGCCAGACGCGGTCGATGGCCGCGTTGACGGCGGCTCCGACGAGGACGGCGAACGCGGAGACGCCGATCCAGAGGAGGACGGCGACGGGGGCGGCGAGGGAGCCGTAGATGGTGGGGCCCTCGACCGTGCTGGTGAGGTAGATGCGGAGCAGGTAGCTGCCCAGGACCCACATCGCGAGGGCCACCAGGGCGCCGGGGACGTCCTCGATCCACGGGGAGCGGACGGGGACCGACACGTGGTAGAGGGTCGTCAGGAAGACTACGGACAGGACGATGACAACCGGCCAGTACAGGACCTGTACGACCGTCTCGGACCACGGCACCACGTTCACCACGGCGTCCGGGCCGGCCACCATCAGCGGCAGCGCGATCGAGCCGATCAGCAGGGCCGCGATGAACAGGGCGAAGGACACGATCCGGGTCTTGACGATGCCGCGCACGCCGTCGAGGCCGTACATGACGGTGATGGTGTCGATGAAGACGTTGACCGCGCGGGAGCCCGACCACAGGGCGAACAGGAAGCCGATGGAGATGACGTCGGGCCGGCCGCCCTTCATCACGTCGTGCAGGATCGGCTGGGCGATCTCGTGCACGCCCTTGTCGGACAGGACCGTGCGCGACGCCTCCAGGATGTTGTTCTCCAGGCCGGCGATGCTGTGGGCGCCGGTCCAGCTGTCGACGTAGCCGAGCAGGCCGATGAGGCTCAGCAGGAGCGGCGGCACGGACAGCAGCGTGAAGAACGCGGCCTCGGCCGCGAGGCCCAGGATGCGGTACTCCATGCAGGAGTTGACGGTGTCCTTGACCAGCAGCCAGGCGGTCCTGCGCTTGGAGACGTTCCGGTAGAGGGCACGCGCCCGGTGGAACCGGCTGGTGGGCCGCTCGGGGGGTTCACTTGCTGACTGCACGACCTAAAGGTATCCGGCGCGCCGGGATGCACTCGTCCCGCGGGGGCGTCGGCCGGGATGCACGCCCTCGGGGACGGTCGTGTCATGCTCGCGGTGGCCGAAAATAATCGCCCCGACAATCGAAGCCGCATTCGATACTTCGGCGGCCGTTTCGGAGAGTGTCCCGGTGAGGAGTTCGGGCGTCAATTGATGTTGACCCGCCCCCCGGCCGGCGAAGACGAAAAAGCGCCATTGACCGAAACAGCCTTGACCCGTTCCGGAATGTCCAGAAATAATCCGGACTGCATTCGTTGCGCGCGTTGGGACGACGTCAGCGCACACGACTCGGGGGAATCAATTGGCCCAGGACCAGGGCCCAGTCCATGTAGAAACTCAGCACACAACAGGGAACTCAAATCTCACGAATTCCCATTTACCCCACCCGTTTCGCGTGTTATTCAATTTGCTCCTGCCGTGAACAACGGGCGCGACTCCACCGTATTCGTCTTTACCAATTCAAAGACGACGATCAGCACCAAGGAGCCACGTGGGTGGAACACCCGGCACCGTCACCGAGACCGTCCTCGCGGAGGTCCTGGCCGGTGTCGTACGCAAGGAAGTCATACCCCTCGACAGTCACTTCTTCGACGACCTGGGCGCCAACTCGTTGGTGATGGCACATTTCTGTGCCCGGGTCAGGAAACGCGAGGATCTGCCGTCGGTGTCGATGCGGGACGTCTACGGATATCCGACGATCCGCAGTCTGGCGGCGGCACTCGCCGACACACCCGAGCCCGCCGCACCGGTCGAGGCGGAGGCACCGCCGGCCGGGAGCACGGCCCGCTATCTGCTGTGCGGGGCGCTTCAGTTCATCATTTTCGCCGTGTATTGCGTGCTCGCCGGTACGGTCACGGGACAGGGTTACGAATGGGTCTCCTCCGGTTCCGGAGTGGTCCAGGTATATCTGCGGTCCGCGATATTCGGCGGCGCGGTGTTCGTCGGTGTGTGCACGGTGCCGGTGGTGGCCAAGTGGATTCTCGTGGGCCGCTGGAAAGAGACCGAGTTCCCGGTCTGGGGCCTCGCCTACGTCCGGTTCTGGACGGTCAAGGCACTGCTGCACGCCAACCCGATGATCCTGTTCGCCGGCAACCCGCTCTACGTCCTGTATCTGCGCGCCCTCGGCGCCCGGATCGGCAAGGGCGTCACGATCCTGTCCCACTCCGTACCGGTCTGCACCGACCTGCTGACCATCGGAGACGGAACGGTCATCCGCAAGGACACCTTCTTCCTCTGCTACCAGGCGCGGGCCGGCCGCATCCGCACCGGCCGGGTCACCCTCGGCAGCGAGGTGTACGTCGGTGAGAAGACCGTCCTCGACATCGGCACGGTCATGGGCGACGGGTCCCAACTCGGCCACTCCTCCGCCCTGTACGACGACGCGGCCGTCCCGGCGGGGCAGCGCGTGCACGGCTCCCCGGCCCAGCCCACGGACGTCGACTACGTCCGCGTTCCGCACGCGGACTGCTCGGCCCTGCGCCGCTTCGGCTACGGCCTCGGCGCGTTCCTGCAGATGCTGCTGGTCTACGTCCCGCTCGCGATCGGCGGCACCTACATGGTGCTGACCGTCGTCCCGGCCCTCGACCACCTGCTGGATCCGAACACCAAGGACCTCAACTCCGCCCGGTTCTACGGCGAGGCGCTGGGTCTGTCGCTCGTGGCGTTCGTCGGATTCGTCGTGCTCGGCTTCGCCGCCGTGTCGCTGCTGCCCAGGCTGCTGCGACCGCTGCTGCGCCCCGACAAGGTGTATCCGCTGTACGGCTTCCACTACTCGGTGCAGCGCGCGGTGGCGCGGATGACCAACCTGAAGTTCTTCAAGTGGCTGTGCGGGGACAGCTCGTTCATCGTCGGCTATCTGAAGGCGATCGGCTACGACCTCGGCGAGGTGGAGCAGACCGGCTCCAACTTCGGTACGGAGGTGCAGCACGAGACGCCGTATCTGGCCACGGTCGGAAGCGGCACGATGGTCGCGGACGGGCTGTCGATCGTCAACGCGGACTTCTCCAGTACGTCGTTCAGGCTGTCGCGCACCTCGATCGGGCCGCGCAACTTCCTGGGCAACAACATCGCCTACCCCTCGGGGGGCCGTACCGGCGACAACTGTCTGCTCGCCACCAAGGTGATGGTGCCGATCGACGGTGAACTCCGGGAGGGCGTGGGCCTGTTGGGCTCGCCGTGCTTCGAGATCCCGCGCTCGGTGGAGCGCGACAGCCGCTTCGACCATCTGCGCGAGGGCGACGAACTGAAGCGCCGGCTGGCCGCGAAGAACCGGTCCAACCTGCGCTCGATGGGCCTGTATCTGTTCGTGCGCTGGCTGCACTGGTTCGTGCTCACGGTGCTCGGCTTCGCCGCCGTCGACCTGTACGGGGGTGAGGGCATCGGCGGCGGGCTGCTGATCGGCGCGTCCCTGATGCTCGGGCTCGGTTTCACCGCCGGGTACTACGTGCTGGTGGAGCGGCTGGTCGGTGGATTCCGGCCGCTGGAGCCGAAGTTGTGCTCGATCTACGACCCGTACTTCTGGTGGCACGAGCGGCTGTGGAAGGTGCCGGACACCTACATCCAGGTGTTCAACGGCACGCCGTTCAAGAACCTGATCTGGCGGCTGCTGGGTGTGCGGATGGGACGCCGGGTCTTCGACGACGGCGCGTACATCACCGAGCGCACGCTGACCGCGATCGGCGACGACTGCACGCTGTCGGCGCACACGAAGGTGCAGTCGCACTCGCAGGAGGACGGCACCTTCAAGTCCGAGATGATCACCATCGGCGCCGGCTGCACCCTCGGGGTGGGTGCGCTCGTCCACTACGGCGTCTCGATGGGTGACGGGGCCGAACTGGCCGCCGACTCCTTCCTGATGAAGGGCGAGGAGATGCCGGCGCGGTCCCGGTGGGGCGGGAATCCGGCGGTGGCGCCACGGCGCGCCGGACAGCACAGGACTCCCTGACGGCTCGTGCCGCAGGGGGAAGGAAACAGGGGGGAAAGAGAACGATGGAGATCATTCCGCGGTGGACGCTCGCTCCGGTGCCCGGTGTGGCGGAGCACGAAGTGTCCCTGCCCGACGGGCTGTCGACCGAGCCCGCCGCACTGAAAGTCGCCCACGCCAAGGTCCTCGGGGCACTGTCGGGTGAACCCGCCGAGGAGGACCCGGCGGTGGAGGTGCGCGTCACCGGCCGCACACTGCGGCTGCGGTACCGCACCGACGTCCTGGACGCCGAGGCCGCCGCCCGCGTCGCGGGCTATCACGTGACCGCCCTCACCGAGCCGGACCGCCCGGTGCTGCTGTCGGACGCCGAACTCCGCTTCCAGCTGGACGAGTTGGCGGGCCCGAAGCGCGAGCTGCCGGACCGGCGGGTGCACGAGCTGTTCGAGGACATGGTGGCGGTGTGCCCGGACGCGGTCGCCGCCGTGCAGGGCGAGCGGCAGTGGACGTACCGGGAGCTCAACTCCCGGGCGAACCAGCTGAGTCGGGCGCTGCTCTCCCGGGGACTGACCCGCGAGGGTGTCGTCGCCGTGGTGCTGGAGCGGAACCTGGACTGGATGGCCGCCGTGCTCGCCGTGTTCAAGGCGGGCGGGGTGTATCTGCCCGTCGAGCCGCACTTCCCGGCCGACCGGGTGGCCAGGGTGCTCGAACGGGCCGGGTGCGAGCTGGTGTTGACCGAGCGCGGCAGCGACGGCGCGCTGGGCGACCCGACCGACCGCACGCTCTACGTCGACGAGGCGTACGCCGAGGGCCACTCGGACGGCGACCTCGGTATCGAGGTCTCGCCGGGTCAACTCGCCTACATCTACTTCACGTCGGGCTCAACGGGTGAGCCCAAGGGCGCGATGTGCGAGCACGCGGGTTTCCTCAACCATGTGTTCGCCAAGCTGGACGACCTGGGGATCGGGGCCGGGCAGGTGGTGGCGCAGACCGCGCCGCAGTGCTTCGACATCTCGCTGTGGCAGCTGGTCTGCGCGCCGCTCGTGGGCGGGCGGACGCTGCTGGTGGAGCAGGACGTGATCCTGGACGTGGCCCGGTTCGCCGACACGATCGAGGCGGGGCGCGTGAACGTGCTCCAGGTCGTGCCGTCGTATCTGGAGGCCGTGCTCGCCGAGTTGGAGCGGCAGCCGCGTGAACTCCCCGATCTGCGCTGTGTGTCGGTCACCGGGGAGGCCGTGAAGAAGGAGCTGGTGGAGCGCTGGTTCACCGCTCGGCCCGGGGTGCGGCTCGTCAACGCCTATGGCCTGACGGAGACTTCGGACGACACCAACCACGAGGTCATGGACCGGGCACCGGACGGCGACCGCGTCCCGCTCGGCCGGCCCGTCTCCAATGTGCGCGTGTACGTCGTCGACGAGGATCTGGTGCCCGTGCCGCTGGGGGCGCCCGGCGAGATCGTGTTCTCCGGTGTGTGCGTGGGCCGGGGGTACGTCAACGATCCCGAGCGGACGAAGGCGGCCTTCACCGAGGACCCGTACCGGCCCGGCGAGCGGCTGTACCGCAGCGGGGACCACGGGCGCTGGCGTCCCGACGGCAAGCTGGAGTTCCTCGGGCGCCGGGACAGCCAGGTGAAGATCCGCGGTTTCCGCGTCGAGATCGGCGAGATCGAGAACGCGCTGCTGCGGGTGGACGGGGTGCGCGACGGCGCCGTGGTCGTCGTGCGCGGGACGTCGCTGGTGGCGTTCTGCACCGGCCCGCGGCCCGTCGAGGCCGGCGCGGTGCGGTCCACGCTGGCCGAGTCGCTGCCCGCGTACATGGTGCCGTCGGTCGTGCACTGGCGGGCGTCGTTGCCGCTGACCGCCAACGGCAAGACCGACCGCAGGACGCTCACCGCGCTCGCCGGTGACCTGGACGCCGTGGGAGACGGGCCGGACACGCCCGCCGAGCGGCGGCTGGCGGCGGCCTGGGCGGTGGTGCTGGGCATCCCGGCCGACCGGATCGGCCGTCAGGACCACTTCTTCGACCGGGGCGGCACCTCGCTGGCCGCGGTGAAGCTGGCGGTCGCCCTGGACCGGGCGATCAGCCTCAAGGACGTCACCCGACACCCGGTCCTCGCGGACCTGGCCGGACTGCTGGACCCGCCCGTCTCCTCCTGAGACCCGCCGCACCCCCGGCCGAATGATCGACAGCACCACCGAAAGGAACACCGAGATGTCGCTCTCTTCCGCGACTCTGCTCAACTCCGTCGCCCTCAGCCCGGACAGCCCGCCGCTGCTGCACGCCGACGTCGGCGGCGACCCGGTCGGCTGGGCCGCCGGGCACCGTGAGGCGCTGCGGTCCGTCGTCGCCGAGCACGGCTGTGTCCTGGTCCGCGGGCTCGGCCTCGCCGACCCGGCCGGGGCCGAGACCGTCTTCCGGCGGCTCACGAACTCCCTGATGGCGGACCGGGAGCCGTTCGCGCCCCGCCGTACGTACGCCGAGGGCGTGTACTCCGCCACGAAGTGGCCGACCGACCAACCGATGTGCCAGCACCACGAGTTGAGCTACGCCCTGGAGTTCCCGGGGCTGCTGCTCTACGCGTGCCTGGAGGCGCCGACGGCGGGCGGCGCGACCCCGGTCGCCGACGCCGAGGCCGTCCTGCAGTCGCTGCCCGCGCCGCTGGTGGAGCGGTTCGAGCGGGAGGGCTGGATGCTGACGCGGACGTACCACGAGGAGATCGGGGCGTCGGTCGCCGAGGCCTTCGGCACCGACGACCGTGCCGTCGTGGAGCGCTACTGCCGCGCCCAGGGCATCGAGTTCGCCTGGCAGCACGACGGCTCGCTGCGCACCCGCCAGCACCGCGCGGCCGTCCTCCGCCACCCGGTCACCGGACGGCGCTGCTGGTTCAACCAGATCGCGTTCCTGAACGAGTGGACGATGGAACCCGAGGTCCGCGAGTACCTCGTCGACGTCTACGGCGCCGACGCGCTCCCCTTCAACACCCGCTTCGGGAACGGCGATCCGATCGACGCGGGCATCGTGACGGCCGTCAACGAGGCCTACGACCGGCATGTGCGGCGCGAGCCGTGGCGGTCCGGGGATCTGCTGCTGGTGGACAACATCCGCACCGCGCACGGCAGGGAGCCGTTCGAGGGGCCGCGCGAGGTGCTCGCCGGGCTCGGCGATCCGGTGCGCCTGAGCGACCTCGCCCCGACGGCCGGCGGGAGGGCGGCATGAGCATCGACACGCCTTCGTTCTCGGTCATCAGCGGCGAGCAGGTCCAACAGGCCCTGGCCGGGCGGGAGTCGGAGATCGGCGCCCTCGTGGAGGCCACCTACCGGCTGCACGGCGCGGGTGACTCGGTGAACCCGCCGTCGTACTTCCTGCGCTTCCCGGACCGCCCGTCGTCCCGGATCATCGCGCTGCCCGCCTCGCTCGGGGGGCCGTTGCGGGTGGACGGGCTGAAGTGGATCTCCAGTTTCCCGGGGAACACCGGGTCGGGGCTGCCCAGGGCCTCGGCGGTGCTCATCCTCAACGACCCGGACACCGGCTATCCGTATGCCTGCCTGGAGAGTTCGGTGATCAGCGCGACCCGTACGGCGAGTTCGGCGGCGCTCGCGGCCGACAAGCTCAGCCAGGGTCGTGAACGGCCGCTGCGGGTCGGGTTCGTGGGGACGGGGCTGATCGCCCGCTACATCCACACCCATCTCCGGGCCACCGGCTGGGAGTTCGAGGAGACGGGCGTCCACGACCTGTCCGCGGAGAGCGCGGAGGGGTTCCGGGGTTACCTGGAGCGGTCGGGGGCGCCGGGGCGGGTCACGGTGCACGACAAGGCCGAAGGGCTCGTCCGCTCCAGCGACCTGCTGGTGTTCGCGACGATCGCCGGCTCGCCGCACGTGCACGATCCGGCCTGGTTCGACCATCATCCGCTGGTCCTGCACGTGTCGTTGCGGGATCTCGACCCGGCGATCCTGCTCGCGTCCGCGAACTTCGTGGACGACGTCGAGCACTGCCTGAAGGCCGACACGTCACCGCACCTGGCCGAACAGGCCACCGGGGGGCGGGAGTTCATCGACGGCACGCTGGACGACGTACTGACGGGCCGGGTGAGCGTACCGACCGACCGGACCGTGGTGTTCTCGCCCTTCGGGCTCGGGGTGCTCGACCTCGCGGTCGGCAGGTTCGTCCATGACGAAGTGGTCCGACGGGGCGAACTCCACGTCGTCGACGGGTTCTTCCACGAGCTGCGCCGGTACGGCTGACGGCGATCGTGGCGCACCACTAGGGGGAGAACATGGCTGTTATTTCCGATCCCGCGGAGTTCAACGAGGACGACCTCTACGTCGACCTGCGGGCAGCACTGGAACTACCGCTCTATCTGAAGTGCGAGGGGTTCAACTTCGCCGGCTCCGTCAAACTCAAGGCCGCCACCGAGATGGTGGACGCCGCCGAGCGGGCCGGCATCCTGCGGCCCGGCTCGGTGCTGGTCGAGTCGTCGTCCGGGAACCTGGGGGTGGCACTGAGCGTGCTCGCGGCGAGCCGCGGCTACGGGTTCCTCTGCATCACCGACAGACGCTGCAACGTGCCCACGGTGCAGCTGATGGAGGCGCTCGGCAGCCGGGTCCACGTCATCGACCAGCCCGACGCGCACGGCGGCTTCCTGGGCGCCAGGATCGCGTACGTGCGGGCGCTGTGCGCCTCCGACGAGCGGTACGTGTGGCTCAACCAGTACACGAACCAAGGGAATTGGCGGGCGCACTACCGCACCACGGCACCCGCCATCGCCCGCCGGTTCCCGCAGCTGGACGTGCTGTTCGTCGGCGCCGGCACCACCGGGACGCTGATGGGCTGCGCGCGCTGGTTCTGGCAGTGGCGCCGCCGGGTGCGGATCGTCGCCGTGGACGCGGCCGGGTCGGTCACCTTCGGCGGGGAGTCCGGGCCGCGGATGATCCCGGGCCTGGGCACCAGCGTGGCGCCGCCCTTCCTCGACACGTCGTACATCGACGACGTGATCCATGTCGGGGAGCCGGACACCGTGGCGACCTGCCGCCGGCTGGCCGCGCGCGGCTTCCTGTTCGGCGGATCCACCGGCACGGTCGTCAGCGGGGCCGAGCAGTGGCTCGCCCGCAACGGCCGGCATGGCACGACAGCGGTGGCGATAGCCCCTGACCTGGGCGAACGCTATCTGGACACGGTGTATCGCACCGGCTGGCTGGAGGAGGAGATGCCCGAGACCGCGATGCTGGCGGCCATGTCCCGCTCGGCCTGACGTCGGCGGGTGGCACATGTGCCAGGGTGGATCTCCACAGCTGCCGCGCAGTGGAGATCCCGACCACCGCCGTCCCCACGGGTAGGTTCCAGCCATGGCACGCACCACCCACACCGTGACGAACCAGGCTCCCCCACTGGTCGGCTACGACGTCTTCACCGCCGACCGCGTCCTGACGGAGGCGGTCGAACGGCACACCCCGCCCGGGCTGCTGGACGAGGTCCGGGACGATCTCTCCGCGCTGGGCCGCGCCGCCGGCTCGGCCCAGCTCCAGGAGTGGGGTGCGCAGGCCAACGACAACCCCCCGGGCCTGCGCACCCACGACCGCCACGGCCACCGGATCGACGAGGTCGAGTTCCATCCGGCGTGGCACCGGCTGCTCGGCAAAGGCGTGTCGGCCGGGCTCACCGCCGCCTGGAACCGTCCCGCCGGACATGTGCGGCGGGCCGCCGGGTTCCTCATCTGGACCCAGGTCGAGGCGGGCAACTGCTGCCCCCTGTCGATGACGCACGCGGCGGTCCCCGCCCTGCGCGCCGACCCCGCGCTCGCCGCCGAGTGGGAGCCCCGGCTCACCTCCATGGTCTACGACCGTGAGCTGCGGCCCGCCCATCTCAAGGCCGGAGCGGTCTTCGGGATGGGCATGACGGAGAAGCAGGGCGGCAGCGACGTCCGCGCCAACACGACTCAGGCGCGCCCGCTCGCCGAGGACGGGACGTACGAGCTGACCGGCCACAAGTGGTTCTGCTCGGCGCCCATGTCCGACGGTTTCCTCGTGCTGGCGCAGGCACCGGGCGGGCTCACCTGCTTCCTGGTCCCGAGGGTGCTGGCGGACGGCACCCGCAACGTGTTCCTCATCCAGCGCCTCAAGGACAAGCTCGGCAACCGCTCGAACGCCTCCGCCGAGGTCGAGTTCGACGGCACCTGGGCGCGCCGGGTCGGCGACGAGGGCGCCGGGGTGCGGACCATCATCGGGATGGTCGCGGCGACCCGGCTCGACTGTGTGCTCGGCTCGGCGGGACTGATGCGGCAGGCCGTCGCGCAGGCGGTCCATCATGCCGCCCACCGCGAGGCGTTCGGCGGCAAGCTGTTCGACAAGCCGCTGATGCGCAACGTGCTGGCCGACCTCGCCCTGGAGTCGGAGGCGGCCACCACCCTCGCGCTGCGGCTCGCGGCGGCCTACGACGACGGAGGCGAACAGGAGCTGGCGTTCCTGCGGTTGGCGGTCCCGGCCGCCAAGTACTGGGTGACCAAGCGCTGTTCACCGGTCGCGGTCGAGGCGGCCGAGTGCCTGGGCGGCAACGGATACGTCGAGGAGTCCGGACTGCCGCGCCTGGTACGGGAATCACCGCTCAACTCGATCTGGGAGGGCGCCGGGAACATCCAAGCCCTGGACGTCCTGCGGGCGTTGCAGCGTGAGCCGCAGGCGCTGAACGCCTTCCTCGTGGAGGTCGGCCGGGTGCGCGGCGCCGATCACCGGCTGGACGGGGCGATGAAGAACCTGCTCGCCGAGTTCGCGGATCTGGACGGCATCGAGGGCCGCGCCCGGCGCGTGGTCGAGCGGATGGCGCTGGTGCTGCAGGGGGCGCTGCTCGTGCGGCACGCTCCGCCAGAGGTCGCCGACGCGTTCTGCGCCTCGCGGCTGGGCGGCGACTGGGGCTCCGCGTTCGGCACCCTGCCGCCGAGCCTCGACCTCACGTCGATCGCGGAACGGGCCCGGCCGACGGTTTGAGCCAACACCGGCACAACGCGAGGGTGGTGCTGCGCCGACACGGCACCACCCTCGCAGCTGGGACAAGTTTCAGACACCGTACGGCTGTTCACCAGGGTTGCAGAGGGTTGCAACTTGGCCGCTTCTGTGTCCGGACTGTCTCCCTCCGTCACCGCGGAGCGGCACTATGAGACCAACAGTCGATACGAGGCCGACAGTCGGTACACGACCGACAGCCGGCATGAGAACACCAGTCGACACGAGTTCAGCAGTCGACACGGGACCGGAGAGAAGGACCCATGGCGAACCCGCCGGCCGGACTGCCGCGGCGCACCACCGTCGACGCGGCGCGGACGGCCCGGATGCTGAGCGACGCCCGGTACGCCACGCCCTTCGGACAGCGCGCCCGCCCCGCTCCGCGCCCGGTGATCGAGGAGTCCTGGGAGCGCGCGTTACGCGGCGGGAGCCGCCCCGACCACGATCTGCGCACCGGGCTGCTCTCCCGTGAGGAGGTCGAACGGCGGCGCGGCACAAGCCCGTTGAGGCACGTCCTGCCGGTGCTGCGCGAGGGCCTGGTGTCGGTCGCGGACGCCGCCCACCACATCGTGCTGGTCGCCGACGACGAGGGCCGCGCGCTGTGGCGGGAGGGCAGCGCCGCCGTGTTGCGCAAGGCCGACGAGGCCGGCATCGAGGTCGGCACCGACTGGCGCGAGGACGTCATCGGCACCAACGGCGTGGGCACCCCGGCGGTCGTCCGGCGGCCGGTGCAGGTCTTCGCCGGCGAGCATCTCTCGCGCGCGCTGGCCTCGTTCACCTGCGCGGGCGCCCCGATCACCGACCCCAGGGACGGCCGGCTGATCGGTGTCGTCGATGTCAGCGGCCCGCTGGAGACCATGCACCCGGCCACCCTCGCCTGGGTCGACTCGGTGGCCAAACTCGCCGAGGCCCGGCTGCGCGAGCTGCACCTGACCTCGCTGGAGCGGCTGCGCGCGGTGGCGGCGCCGATCCTGCCCCGCATCGGCGGACAGGCCCTGGTGGTGGACCGGGACGGCTGGACGGCCGCGGTCACCGGAATGCCGTACGTGAAGCGGATCGCGCTGCCCAAGTCGCCCTCCGGGGGCCGCCGTTGGCTGCCGTCGCTCGGGCTGTGCTCCCTGGAGCCGCTGGCCGGGGGCTGGCTGGTCCGCGCCGCCGACGAACCGGTGCCCGGCACCGCCCGGATCGTCCTCGACCTCGCGCAGCCGCGCCGCTGGTCGGTGACGGTCTACGGCAGCGCGGGCTCCTGGACCCACGAACTGAGCCCGCGGCACGCCGAGTTGCTCTACCTCCTGGCCCTGCACCGCGCCGGCCGCAGCGCCGCCGCCCTGGCCGAGGACATGTTCGGCGACCCCGGCCGCACGGTCACGGTGCGTGCGGAGATGTCCCGGGTACGGCGCTATCTCGGGGCGCTCCTGGAGCACCGGCCGTACCGCTTCCGCGAGGACGCCGAGGTCGAGGTGCTGCTGCCGGACGACCCGCGCGAGCTGCTGCCGCACTCGACGGCACCCGGGGTGACCAGCGGACGGACGTCGGCCCAAGTGCCGTAGCGGAGAAGTCGGTTTGGCTGTCGCGGCGGGCACGCGAGGGCGCGGCCGGGGGCGGAGGCGCGGGTCAGGGCGGTGTGGTGGACAGGTGGCGCAAAAGGCGCGTCCGGCTGCATCTTCCGCATATTTGCGGGGTCTTACCCATGGGGCGGCCATGACTGCCGTAGCATCCCTCTACGGGCCACCCCACCTGCTCCCTGGTCAACGCACGGATCACCAGGCGCAGTTGGCTCGCCTCGGGAGGACACTATGAGTGCACGTGGGCGACACCGCCGGCGCAAGCGGGGCAGGGCGCTGCGCGCCGTGCTGACCGGGGCCGCGCTCGGCCTCACCGCGGCCGCGACGATGATCAGCGCCTCGCAGGCGACGGTCGGTTCCGATCCCGGGGCGCTGAAGCCTCTCACCTCGGCCTCCGACCTCGGCGCGTTGCAGCTGCGGGAGCACCTGGAGCCACAGCGGTCCCTGGACCGGCTCTCCTCGGCGATGGGACGCCCGGTCGGCGTCGACACCGTCCTGAAGAGCGCCGACCACACCCTGCGCGACGCCGCCGACTGCACGACCGACGAGAAGTCGGCGCTGCCCGTCGAACCGGCGGCCACGCGCGCGTACTGCTGGGACAGCGGCGACGCGGCCGACCCGGCCTGGACGCCCCGCTCGGTGACCACCTCGGGCGACGCCGACGAGGACGGCTGGTGGGGCTCGAACCGGGTGATCCTCTCCGGCTGGAGCGCGACCACCCGCGGCCTGGCCAAGGTCGCCTTCGTGAACGCGGCCGACACCGCGCACCTCAGCTACACCTGGGCCCTCCTCGCCGTACCGACCGATGGCGGCCGTGACTATCGCGGGCTCGCCTCCAAGATCTCCGGAATGGTCTGGTACGAGGACAAACTCCTGGTCACCACCACGACCGGGACACGTGACGCGCTGTACGTGTACGACATGAACCGCATCCAGCGCACCACGGTGACGGCCGGCGCGGTCGGCCGGGTGCGGGACGGCTGGTCGGCGGCCGGGTACCGGTACGTACTGCCCGCGGTCGGGTCGTACCGGCTGAGCGGCGACAAGACGGCCGTACGGCCCGTGGGTCTGTCCCTCGACCGGAGCACGGTGCCGGACAGTCTGGTCGCGAGCGGGGACAAGCGGCTGTGGCGGTACTCCTTCAGCGGGGATCCCGCGCGTCCGGGGCTGCTCGCCACCGACTCGGCGGGGCGCGCGAGCGCCGACGAGGCCTACGCGACGAAGGTCGACGGCGCCGGGGGCGTCCTCGCGAACGGGTCCGCCTGGTACGTGGGCGGCGCTGCCGGTCCGGAAGGCGGCCGGGGCTCGATGTGGCGTCAGGACGAGCACGGCGCCAAGGCCACCGAATGCGGGGCCGACGAGACGCACCAGTGCTGGGGCCCGCAGACCGACTCCCTCTCCTACTGGCAGGAGACCGGCGAGGTCTGGTCGGTGTCCGGACGGATGCTGTTCGCACTCCCGCTCAACTCGATCGACAGCTCGCTCGGTTGATCAGCTGATCGACAGATCCCCTGACCGGATGATTCCCTGGCGGGCATGACGAACATGCCGGTGACCACCTGGTCCCTGGAGCAGACCGACCCGAGCGACCTCCTCCCGGCCATCGCGCCGGACGGGGACGTGCGGATCGCCCGCTCCGAGGTGCCCTCCCCCGAGTTCAGCCGCTATCTGTACGCGTCCGTGGGCGGGGACATCCTCTGGATCGACCGGCTGCACTGGACGTTCGCGCAGTGGCAGGAGCACCTGGACCGGCCGGGCGTGGAGACCTGGGTCGTGTACGACCGGGGCACGCCCGGCGGGTACGTGGAACTGGAGCCGCAGGACGACGGCGTCGTCGAGATCGTCTACTTCGGTCTGATCCCCGCCTTCCGCGGCCGCCGCCTCGGCGGCCACCTCCTCTCCTACGGCGCGGCCCGCGCCTGGGACCTCGCCGACCGCTGGCCCGGGCGGGCGCCGACCAAGCGGGTCTGGCTGCATACGTGCAGCCTGGACGGGGTGCACGCGATGGACAACTACCAGCGCCGGGGCTTCAAGCTCTTCGACACGCAGGTCGAGGAGGTGACGCAGGCACCCACTCCGGGCCCCTGGCCGGGGGCCTACCGCGTCTGACCTGCGCCGACAAGACAGCGTGCGCGGCTTGTGACCGATGACACCCTCGTCTCACATAGCGGGACCAGGGTGTCCGCATGGCGGACGAAGCTGGACTGTGTCCAGAACGCCGTGACACGCTTCCGTCATGTCCGGAACTGGAATTGCCTTGGTGAGTCGACGTCACGTCGACCTCGGCCGCATGTCCAGCGCCATCTGTCCGGCGGGCTAGCCGAGCCGCAGCACCGCCGGTTTTCCCCGTATCTGCCTCATACTGCGCAAAGACGCGCGCGTATGCCCGCATGCGCCCGTACACGCAGGTCAGAGCCGATCACCCGCCTGTCCCGGAGGACGTAGAAACATGGCCGCCACCCCCGAGAACCCTGCAGCCGCAGCGCCCCGCCGCAAGGTGAGCCGTCACCGCGGTGAGGGTCAGTGGGCCGCCGGACACTTCACCCCCCTGAACGGCAACGAGCAGTTCAAGAAGGACGACGACGGTCTCAATGTGCGGACACGCATTGAGACGATCTACTCCAAGCGCGGGTTCGACTCGATCGACCCGAACGACCTCCGCGGCCGTATGCGCTGGTGGGGGCTGTACACCCAGCGCAAGCCCGGGATCGACGGCGGCAAGACCGCGATCCTGGAGCCGGAGGAACTGGACGACAAGTACTTCATGCTGCGCGTCCGGATCGACGGCGGCCGGCTGACCACGGACCAGCTCCGCGTGATCGGCGAGATCTCGCAGGAGTTCGCGCGCGGCACGGCCGACCTCACCGACCGGCAGAACGTGCAGTACCACTGGATCCGCATCGAGGACGTGCCCGAGATCTGGAACCGCCTGGAGGCGGTCGGTCTCTCCACCACCGAGGCCTGCGGCGACACGCCCCGTGTGATTCTCGGCTCGCCCGTCGCGGGCATCGCCGAGGACGAGATCATCGACGGCACTCCGGCGATCGACGAGATCCACAGCCGCTACATCGGCACCAAGGAATTCTCCAACCTGCCGCGCAAGTTCAAGACGGCGATCTCCGGCTCCCCGCTCCTCGAC
Source organism: Streptomyces sp. N50 (assembly GCF_033335955.1). Taxonomy (GTDB): domain Bacteria; phylum Actinomycetota; class Actinomycetes; order Streptomycetales; family Streptomycetaceae; genus Streptomyces. Next base: position 7,453,703 of record NZ_CP137549.1, on the reverse strand, counting down.
GTCGCCCACGAGATCAACGACATCGCGTTCGTCGGCGTGAACCACCCCGAGCACGGCCCCGGCTTCGACCTGTGGGTCGGCGGCGGTCTGTCCACCAACCCGAAGATCGGCGTCCGGCTCGGCGCCTGGGTCCCGCTGGACGAGGTCCCGGACGTCTGGGCCGGCGTGATCGGCATCTTCCGCGACTACGGCTACCGGCGGCTGCGCACCCGTGCCCGCCTGAAGTTCCTCGTCGCCGACTGGGGCCAGGAGAAGTTCCGCCAGGTCCTGGAGGAGGAATACCTCAAGCGCAAGCTGGTCGACGGCCCCGCCCCCGCCCAGCCGGTCGCCCGCTGGCGCGACCACGTCGGCGTCCACCGCCAGCAGGACGGCCTCTTCTACGTCGGTTTCGCCCCGCGCGTCGGCCGCGTCGACGGCACCACGCTCACGAAGATCGCCGAACTGGCCCAGGCGCACGGCTCGGGCCGGCTGCGCACGACGGTCGAGCAGAAGATGATCGTGCTCGATGTCGAGGAAGGGCAGATCGACTCCCTGGTCGAGGGTCTCGAAGCGCTCGGCCTCACCGCCAAGCCCTCCCCCTTCCGGCGCGGCACCATGGCCTGCACCGGCATCGAGTACTGCAAGCTCGCGATCGTCGAGACCAAGCAGCGCGGCATCACGCTCATCGACGAACTGGAGCGCCGCATCCCGGAGTTCGACGAGCCGATCACCATCAACATCAATGGCTGCCCGAACGCCTGCGCCCGTATCCAGGTCGCGGACATCGGTCTCAAGGGCCAGTTGGTCCTCAACGACCAGGGCGAGCAGGTCGAGGGCTTCCAGGTGCACCTCGGCGGCGCCCTCGGTCTGGAGGCCGGCTTCGGCCGCAAGGTCCGTGGCCTGAAGGTCACTTCGGAGGAACTGCCCGACTACGTCGAGCGGGTCCTCACCCGGTTCCAGCAGGAGCGCGAGGACGGTGAGCGGTTCGCCGCCTGGGCCACGCGCGCCAGTGAGGAGTCCCTCACGTGAGCGAGCGGGCCGCCCCCTTCTACTGCCCCTACTGCGGCGACGAGGACCTGCGTCCGAGCGAGCAGGGTCATGGCGCGTGGGAATGCGCGGCATGCAATCGGGCCTTTCAGCTGAAGTTCCTCGGGCTCCTCGCCCGGGGGCTCCGGCAGACCGACGCAGGGGGAGACGAGATATGACGACGACTCAGAAAGCGCGCCCCACCGACGACTTGAAAGCCCTGGCCGAGCAGGCGGGCCGCGATCTGGAGGACGCCTCCGCGCTGGAGATCCTCCAGTGGGCGGTGCGGACCTTCGGCAAGCAGTTCTGTGTGACCTCCTCGATGGAGGACGCGGTGGTCGCCCACCTCGCCTCCCGCGCGATGCCCGGCGTCGACGTGGTGTTCCTCGACACCGGCTACCACTTCCCCGAGACCATCGGCACCCGTGACGCGGTCGAGGCCGTGATGGACGTCAACGTCATCACGCTCACCCCGCGCCAGACCGTCGCCGAGCAGGACGCCGAGTACGGACCCCGACTGCACGACCGGGACCCGGACTTGTGCTGCAAGCTGCGCAAGGTCCAGCCGCTGGAGCAGGGCCTGACCAAGTACGCGGCCTGGGCGACCGGGCTGCGCCGCGACGAGTCCCCGACCCGGGCGAACACCCCGGTCGTCGGCTGGGACGAGAAGCGCCAGAAGGTCAAGGTCTCCCCCATCGCCCGCTGGACCCAGGACGACGTGGACGCGTACGTCGCCGAACACGGCGTGCTGACCAACCCGTTGCTGATGGACGGCTACGCGTCCGTCGGCTGCGCGCCCTGCACCCGCCGGGTCCTGGAGGGCGAGGACGCGCGTGCCGGCCGCTGGGCGGGACGCGGGAAGACCGAGTGCGGGCTGCACGAATGACCATCACCGAGAAGGAGTCGCACGTGACGACCGGAGCCACCGTCTGGCTCACCGGACTGCCGAGTGCCGGCAAGACCACCATCGCGTACGAGCTGGCCGGCCGGCTGCGCGAGGAGGGCCGGCTCGTCGAGGTGCTCGACGGCGACGAGATCCGCGAGTTCATCTCGGCGGGCCTCGGCTTCAGCCGCGAGGACCGGCACACCAACGTGCAGCGCATCGGCTTCCTGGCCGAACTGCTCGCCCGCAACGGCGTGTTGGCGCTCGTCCCGGTCATCGCGCCGTACGCCGACAGCCGCGAGGCCGTCCGCAAGCGGCACCAGGAGAGCGGCGCCGCCTACGTCGAGGTGCATGTGGCGACCCCGGTCGACGTGTGCTCCGTACGCGATGTGAAGGGTCTCTACGCCAAGCAGGCCGCCGGTGAACTGACCGGGCTCACCGGGGTCGACGACCCGTACGAGGAGCCCGAGTCGCCGGATCTGCGGATCGAGTCGCAGGACCAGACCGTGCAGGAGTCGGCGGCGGCACTTCACGCGCTGCTCACCGAGAGGGGACTGGCATGACCGCGACCGTCGCCAAGGCCGAGGACGGTACGGACACGCCGTACGCCCTCTCGCACCTGGACGCTCTTGAGTCCGAGGCGGTGCACATCTTCCGTGAGGTGGCGGGTGAGTTCGAGCGGCCGGTGATCCTGTTCTCCGGCGGCAAGGACTCCATCGTGATGCTGCACCTCGCGCTGAAGGCGTTCGCGCCCGCGCCGGTGCCGTTCTCGCTGCTGCATGTGGACACCGGACACAACTTCCCCGAGGTCCTTGAGTACCGCGACCGTGTGGTCGCCGCACATGGACTCCGCCTCCATGTGGCCTCCGTACAGGACTACATCGACCGCGGTGTGCTGCGTGAACGCCCCGACGGGACGCGGAATCCGCTCCAGACCGTGCCGTTGACCGAGAAGATCCAGAGCGAGAAGTTCGACGCGGTCTTCGGCGGCGGTCGTAGGGACGAGGAGAAGGCGCGCGCCAAGGAGCGGGTGTTCAGCCTTCGGGACGAGTTCTCGCAGTGGGACCCGCGACGGCAGCGGCCCGAGCTGTGGAATCTGTACAACGGGCGGCACGCGGCCGGTGAGCACGTCCGCGTGTTCCCGCTCTCCAACTGGACCGAGCTGGACGTCTGGCAGTACATCGCCCGTGAGGGCATCGAGCTGCCCGAGATCTACTTCGCGCACGAGCGTGAGGTGTTCGCGCGGGACGGCATGTGGCTGACCGCCGGTGAGTGGGGCGGGCCGAAGGCGGGCGAGACCGTGGAGAAGCGGCTCGTCCGGTACCGGACCGTCGGTGACATGTCGTGCACGGGCGCCGTCGACTCCGACGCGGTGACGCTGGAGCAGGTCATCACCGAGATCGCCGCGTCCCGGCTGACCGAGCGGGGCGCGACGCGTGCCGACGACAAGATGTCCGAGGCCGCGATGGAAGACCGCAAGCGCGAGGGGTACTTCTAACCATGAGCACCATCACGACCGAGGAGCTCTCGGCCACCACGCTGCTGCGGTTCGCCACGGCGGGCTCCGTCGACGACGGCAAGTCCACTCTGGTCGGGCGGCTGTTGCACGACTCCAAGTCGGTGCTGACCGACCAACTCGAAGCTGTACAGCGGGTGTCGGCCGATCGCGGGCAGGACGGCCCCGACCTCGCGCTGCTCACCGACGGTCTTCGGGCCGAGCGGGAGCAGGGCATCACGATCGACGTGGCGTACCGCTACTTCGCCACCCCCCGACGCCGGTTCATCCTCGCCGACACGCCCGGTCACGTGCAGTACACCCGCAACATGGTGACGGGTGCCTCCACGGCCGAGCTGACGGTGATCCTCGTCGACGCCCGCAACGGTGTCGTCGAGCAGACCCGGCGGCACGCGGCGATCGCGGCGCTGCTGCGGGTTCCGCACGTGGTGCTCGCGGTCAACAAGATGGACCTGGTCGAGTACAAGGAGACCGTGTTCGCCGCGATCGCCGAGGAATTCACCGCGTACGCCAGTGAGTTGGGCGTCCCGGAGATCACCGCGATCCCGATCTCGGCGCTGGCCGGCGACAACGTCGTGGACCCGTCCGCGAACATGGACTGGTACGGCGGGCCGACCTTCCTGGAGCACCTGGAGTCGGTGCCGGTCGCCCACGACCTGAGCCACTGCCATGCGCGGCTGCCCGTGCAGTACGTGATCCGGCCGCAGAGCGCCGACCTCCCGGACTACCGGGGGTACGCGGGTCAGATCGCGGCCGGCAGCTTCCGCGTCGGCGACCCCGTGACCGTCCTGCCCTCCGGGAGCACCACGAAGATCTCCGGCATCGACCTGCTCGGCAAGCCGGTCAGGATCGCGTGGACCACGCAGTCGGTGACGATCCTGCTGGAGGACGACATCGACGTCTCGCGCGGCGATCTCATCGTGCCCAGCAAGGACGCCCCGGCGACCACGCAGGACATCGAGGCGACGGTCTGCCATGTCGCCGACGCGCCGCTGACCGTGGGCCACCGGGTGCTCCTCAAGCACGGCACCCGCACGGTGAAGGCGATCGTGAAGGACATCCCGTCCCGGCTCACGCTCGACGACCTGTCCCTGCACCCGCATCCGGGACAGCTCGTCGCCAACGACATCGGCCGGGTGAAGATCCGCACCGCGGAGCCGCTGCCGGTCGACTCGTACGCCGACTCGCGCCGTACGGGCTCGTTCATCCTGATCGACCCGGCGGACGGCACCACGCTCACCGCCGGCATGGTCGGCGAGTCGTTCGCGGCGCCGGAGCCGGTCAAGGACGCGTCGGACGAAGACGGTTGGGATTTCTGACCATGAACTCCACTGATTTCTACTCCACGTTCGCGAAGGAGGGCGGCCGCGTCGGCAGCGGCGCCCTCGGCAGCGGGCAGGGCGGGGTGGCGCGATGTGCGTGCTGACGTACGCGCACTGCCTGCGCGCCCAGTCCCCCCACCCGACGTCCCGGACGCGACGAAAACGAAGACCTGCCGACCTCCCGGCCACGACCTGAGACCGTGACCGCCGGGCCAACGAGAGGAACACCTCCCGTGCCTGCCACTCGCTCGACCTATCTGCGTCGCGGCATAGCCGTGTTCGCCGCGCTCCCTCTGCTCACCCTCGCCGCCTGCGGTTACGGGTCGGACTCCAAGAGCACCAACTCCAAGGAGAAGGTGGCCGCCGGGTCCTCGAAGATCGAGGGTCTCGCCTCCGTGAAGATCGGCTACTTCGGCAACCTGACGCACGCGACCGCGCTGGTCGGCCGTGAACAGGGCCTGTTCCAGAAGGAATTGGGCGCCACCAAGGCGGACTACGCGACCTTCAACGCGGGCCCCTCCGAGATCGAGGCGCTCAACTCGGGCTCCATCGACATCGGTTGGATCGGCCCCTCCCCCGCGATCAACGGCTACACCAAGTCCGACGGCAAGAGCCTGAAGATCATCGGCGGTTCGGCGTCGGGCGGCGTGAAGCTGGTCGTCAACCCGAAGAAGATCAAGTCCCTGAAGGACGTCAAGGGCAAGAAGATCGCGACGCCTCAGCTGGGCAACACGCAGGACGTGGCGTTCCTCAACTGGATCGCGGACCAGGGCTGGAAGGTCGACGCGCAGAGCGGCAAGGGTGACGTGACCGTCGTCCGCACCGACAACAAGATCACCCCGGACGCCTTCAAGGCCGGCTCGATCGACGGCGCCTGGGTGCCGGAGCCGACCGCGTCGAAGCTGGTGGCCGAGGGCGGCAAGACGCTCCTGGACGAGTCGTCGCTGTGGCCCGACAAGAAGTTCGTGATCACGAACATCATCGTGTCGCAGAAGTTCCTCAAGGCGCACCCGAAGGTCGTCGAGGCGGTCCTGAAGGGCTCGGTCGCGGCCAACAAGTGGATCAACGCCAACCCGACGGAGGCGAAGGCCGCGGCGAACAAGCAGCTGGAGGCCGACTCCGGCAAGGCGCTGCCCGCCAACGTCCTTGACCCGGCGTGGAGTTCGATCCAGTTCACCAACGACCCGCTGGCCTCCACCCTCAACACCGAGGCGGCGCACGCGGTCAAGGCCGGTCTGCTGGAGAAGCCCGACCTCAAGGGCATCTACGACCTGACGATCCTCAACAAGGTCCTCAAGGCGGACGGCGACAGCACGGTCGACGCCGCCGGCCTCGGCACGAGCTGACCGAGGGATCCCGATGACTTCCCAGGAGGTGACGACCATGGCCACGACCCTCGCCAAGGAGACCACCGCGTCGGTCGAGCACGCGGCACGCCTTGAGCATGTCTCGAAGTCCTTCGCGACCCCGGGCGGGCAGCAGCTCGTCCTGGACGACATCAGCATCGATGTCGCGCCGGGCGAGTTCGTCACCCTCCTGGGGGCCTCGGGCTGCGGCAAGTCCACCCTGCTGAACCTGGTGGCGGGCCTCGACAAGCCCTCCGCCGGGTCCATCACGACGGACGGCCGTCCCGCGCTGATGTTCCAGGAGCACGCCCTGTTCCCCTGGCTCACCGCGGGCAAGAACATCGAACTCGCCCTGAAACTCAGGGGAGTTCCGAAGGACGAGCGGCGCGGCAGGACCGAGGAGCTGCTCGAACTGGTCCGGCTGCAGGGCGCGTACGGCAAGCGGGTGCACGAGCTGTCCGGCGGTATGCGCCAGCGCGTCGCCATGGCCCGCGCGCTCGCCCAGGAGAGCCGCATCCTGCTGATGGACGAGCCCTTCGCGGCGCTGGACGCCATCACGCGGGACGTCCTGCACGACGAACTCACCCGTATCTGGGGCGAGACGGGCCTGTCCGTCCTGTTCGTCACGCACAACGTGCGCGAGGCGGTACGGCTCGCCCAGCGGGTCATCCTGCTGTCCTCGCGGCCCGGCCGGATCGCCCGCGAGTGGACGGTCGACATCCCGCAGCCGCGCCGCATCGAGGACGCGCCCGTGGCCGAACTGTCCCTTGAGATCACCGATGTACTGCGTGGGGAGATCCGCCGTCATGGCCAGCACTGAGACGACGACGGTCAAGGACGGCGGCAGCGTCGAAGCCGGCCTGGACGCACTGGAGTTCACGGCCACCGGCCGGCCGAGTCTGCGGCAGACCTTCGTCAACAAGATCTTCCCGCCGATCGTCGCGCTCGCGGTGGTCATCGTGGTGTGGCTGATCCTGACGCCGATCGTCGACGACCCGAGCAAGCTGCCCTCGCTGAGTGCCGTGGGCGGCGAGTTCAAGGACGCCTGGCTGAAGGGTGATCTGCTCGGCTACATCTGGACCAGCGTCTCGCGCGGTCTGCTGGGCTTCTTCTTCGCGCTGCTGATCGGCACCCCGCTGGGTCTGCTGGTGGCGCGGGTGAAGTTCGTGCGCGCGGCGATCGGCCCGATCCTGTCCGGCCTCCAGTCGCTGCCGTCGGTGGCGTGGGTGCCGCCGGCCGTGATCTGGCTGGGCCTGAACAACTCGATGATGTACGCCGTGATCCTGCTCGGCGCGGTCCCCTCGATCGCCAACGGCCTTGTCTCCGGCGTCGATCAGGTGCCGCCGCTGTTCCTGCGCGCGGGCCGCACGATGGGCGCGACGGGCGTCAAGGGCGTCTGGCACGTCACACTCCCCGCCGCGCTCCCCGGCTATGTGGCGGGCCTGAAGCAGGGCTGGGCGTTCTCGTGGCGCTCGCTGATGGCGGCCGAGATCATCGCGCAGTTCCCGGACCTGGGCGTGGGCCTCGGCCAGCTGCTGGAGAACGGCCGCACCAACAGCGACATGTCCATGGTCTTCGAGGCCATCATCCTGATCCTGTTCGTCGGTATCGCCATCGACCTGCTGATCTTCAGCCCGCTGGAGCGGTGGGTGCTGCGCAGCCGCGGTCTGCTGGTGAAGAGCTGAGCTGATCCCCATGCACCAGAAGCCGGTCCTCCTCGTCATCGCCCACGGCAGCCGCGACCCGCGGCACGCCGCGACCGTCCACGCCCTCGTCCGGCGGATACGGTCGCGACGGCCCGGCCTGCGCGTGGAGACCGGCTTCCTGGACTTCAACATCCCTTCCGTGCAAGGCGTGTTGGAGTCCCTGGCCGCGGAGGGCGTACAGGACGTCGTAGCACTCCCCCTGCTCCTGACCCGTGCGTTCCACGCGAAGGCGGACATCCCCGCGGTCCTGCGGGACGCGCCGCCGCAGCTGCGGATCAGGCAGGCGGAGGTGCTGGGCCCGTCCCCGCTGTTGGTGCGCGCGCTCGAACGACGGCTCTACGAGGCCGGGTTGACGCCCGCCGACAAGTCCACGACCGGAGTCGTGCTGGCCTCGGCGGGGTCCACCGACCCGGAGGCGATCGCGGTGATCGACGGCCTCGCGCGGGCATGGTGGCGCACCGGGTGGCGTGCCGTACGGCCCGCGTTCGCCTCGGCGGCGCTCCCCCGCACCGAGGACGCGGTCCGCGAACTCCGGGCACTGGGCTGCGAACGCGTCGCGGTCGCGCCGTACGTCCTCGCGCCCGGCTTCCTGCCCGACCGCATCGCGCGGGGCGCGGCGGAGGCGGACGTGCTCGCCGACGTGCTGGGTCCGGCGCCCGAGGTGGCGCGGGTCCTGCTGGAGCGCTACGACGCCGCCCTGGCACCGGCGTTGGCGGCCGTCGGCGCGTAGCGCCTTCACGGTTCCCACCTGCCCGGTTTCCCGGAAAGGGGTCTCCCCGGGCCCCTGGATCTGCTGGGATGGTTCCTCTGAGGGCTAGTGGGGAGCAAGTACACGTGGCGGGTAGGGAGTTCGGGCATTGCGAAGGGCCTGTCCTGGCCCAGTTGCACTACGCGTCGGCGCCGTCCGGCTCCGAGGATCCCGGCCCCCGGTTCACGGCGGTCGGCGCGGAGGTGGAGCCGGGAGTGCTGAGGGAGGCCGAGCGGCTCCTCGGGTACGAGCCGCCGCCCGACAGCCCGCAACAGGCCGACGCCGAGCAGCTCAAGAGGTTCCCCACGGTCTTCGGCTTCAGTGAACTCGCCGACGGCGGACGGATGTTGAGCCGTTCCGTGTGCACCGGCACGGACTGGGCCGGGGGCCCGGTCTCCTTCCACACGCACGCCGTCCTGCTGCCGGCCGGGACCCGGTTGCCGGACGGTGTCCTGCCCATCTCCACGTGGGAGTCCCCGCGTTGGGCCGAGTCGACTCCCCCGGACGGCGGGCCCGGTCCCGTCGACCGGGTCGAACCCTCCGGACTGCTGCGCAAGGAGGCGCTGGTCCCGTTCGCGGTGTCCCGGGCCGATCGGCTCGCCGCGTTCTTCGCCGATCTGCGGGCGGTGGCGGCGGACCCGGGTGCCGGGCAGATCGTGGTCGTGGAGCACGACAGTGCCGACGTGGCCCGGTGGGTCGCGCTCGCCTGCACGGTCCTGCCCCGTGAGCAGGCGCACCGGCTCACGTTCACGACGTACACCCGCGACCCCCGGGAGGCCCGCCAGCAGCTCGTCGGCGCGCTGCCGTCCTCCGAACCCGTCGCCGACGACGAGCGCTACCGCGTGCACAACTGCACCGGCCGGCAGCCGTCCGGGCCGGTCGCGGACACCTGGGCCGAGGTGTGCGCCCGCGTCTGGCGTGCGGGCCGCCCCGACCTGTTCCACAACGACCCGGAAGATCTGGGCCCGTTGGCCGTGTCCGCTCTGGTCGAGGGCATCGAGCTGCGCACGGACGCCCGTGCGGCGGCGGCGAGTTGGGCGGCCGGGCGGGTGGACGTACTGCCCGACGACACCCTGAACGCGCTGGTCGCCGGGTTGTGCGGCGGCCCGGTGCCGCACCTGGGCTCACCCTCGGAGACCCTGCCCGGCGCGGCCGAACAGATCGCCCTGGCCGCGCTGTTGGCCCGGCTGGACGGACGGGTGACGGCCGCGGTGTCGGCGCCGCTCGCCGCGCGGGTGCTGGCCTCGGCGGTCCTCGCCCATGGGCCGGTGCCCGCGCTGCGCGCCGGGTCGCTCACCGCGCGGGCCCATGACGACCTGGCCCGCGATCTCGCGCCCTCGCTGCGGGCGGGTATCGCGGACCGGGCGGAACCGGCCGCCGGACGGCCCCTGGCGCTGCTGCGGGCCGCCGATCTGCTCGACGTCGACTGCCAGGACGAACTGCCGGAGCTGGCGGGGCGGTTGGCGCGGGAGCTGGTGGACGCGTCGGCCGAGTCTCCGCCCGGGGTCGCGTCCGGTGCCGTGGGCTGTCCGCCCGCGCTGCTCGACGCGGTGCACACCCATCCCGGGCTGCGGGTCGCGCTGTTCGGTTCGCTCGACGCCCTCGCCGCCGCCGAACCGGCGCCCGTGGCAAGGGTGTTGGAGGGCTCGGGACTGCCGCTCGATCTCCAGCAGTCCGGTTTCCCGCATCTGCGGATGTGTGTCGCGCCCGCCGAGACGGACGACCGGCTCGACCGGTTCCGCGGTCTGCTCCGCACGGCCGGGGTCTCGCCGCTCGCCGATCCGGCCGTACTGCGCACCGCCCTCCGTCTCACCTGGCCCGGCGGTGAGCTGCCGACCGGTCAGCAGGCGGGCCTGCTGCTGAAGGAGCTGGGCTCCGACACCCATCGCGCCGCCGGTACCCGGGAGTTGCTGATCGAGGCGGCGCTCGCCGCTCCCCCGGACGACCCCGGCACACCCGCGCTCGCCACCGATCTGCTCCGCTGCTTCACCACGGAACTCGGGCCGGGCCGGCGCACCGCCCTGGTCCTGCTGGAGTTCACCGGGCTGCTGAGCACCGAGAGCGAGGGCGAGGAGTGGGTCGGCCGGGTGCTGGACCTGACGTCGGCTGGCGCCGCCGATCCGGTGCCGGACCCGGTCGCCGAGCGCGCCTTCCGGACCGTCGCGTGGCGACTGCTGGAGGGACCGGCACCGGAGAACGAGCTGTACACGCTGGCCCGTTCGGCCGAGCCGCGCCTCCTCGCCGCGTACGAGCGGGCGGCCCGCTCGGAGCAGGTCGGCGAACGGCTGCGGAGCGAACCCGCGTATGTCGCCGACCGGTTCTGCGACTGGACCGCGTTCCCGGGAACGTATCCGGCCTGGGACGAGACCCGAACCGCCCTGCTGGCCAAGGTGTTGCGACCGGCCGTGCGAGCTCTGTCCGGCCCGGACCAGGGCGCGGTCGAGACGGCACTCGACCGTGCGGCCCGCGGCAAACTCGACGCGTTCCGCGCCTGGAACCGCCCCGGCGCACTGGGACGCCTCGCGGGAAAGCTGGCGGGACGGGGTCGGCGCGCCGGATAACCCGGCGGTCGATGGGGAGGTGCCGCCCGAAGTCCGGCACTCCCCTGTGATGTCGGACCCCGGACGGCCCGTCCGCAGTGCGGCCCCCGGCGGCATGAACATGATCGCCGGGGTCGCTTTCCGTACTGCGTCGCGCGCCGCGTTTATGTCACTGCGCGACGACAACCGCCCCGACGCCCACCGCTGACGACGGTCACCGGGCTCAGTCGAAGGACAGCCCCCCGGTGCGTGTCCGCTTCAGCTCGAAGAAGTCGGGGCACGTCGCCAACACCCGGAAGCTGTCGAAGAGTTCGGCCGCCTTCGCGCCGCGCGGGATCGCCCGCAGTACGGGCCCGAACCACACCGTCCCGTCGACATGCAGGGTCGGCGTCCCCACGTATCCGCCCGACTCCGCCTCCACGCCCGCCTCATGGCTGCGGCGCACCGCGTCGTCGTACGACACGTCGTGGGCGGCGTCGGCCAGTTCGGCGGGGAGTCCGAGTTCGGCGAGGGACTCGGCGACGACGGCGTCGAAGTCGTCGTAGCGCCGCTCGTGGATGCGGGTGCCGAAGGCCGTGTAGAGGTCCCGGAGGACCTTGTCGCCCTGCTGTTCGGCGGCGGCCACGGCGACGCGGACCGGGCCGATGGACTTGTCGACCAACTCCCGGTACCAGTCGGGGAGTTCGTTGCCCGTGTTGTGGAAGTAGAGGCTCATCGCGTGGAAGTGGAGGTCGAGCGGGCGCTCGCGCTCGACCTCCAGCAGCCAGCGGGAGGTGATCCACGCGAAGGGGCAGGCGGGGTCGAAGTAGAAGTCGACGCGGACCGGGTTGTCGTGACTCATACGGACAACGGTAGCCACCGATCAGACCGATCGCCCGGCCCAATACGGCACTCTCTCACTGGTCCACTTCGGTCGTGACCCGCTGCCTCGGGTTGCGCCCGCTGGACGCGAGGGCGCGTTCGAAGACGGGGGCGTCGGCCGGTACGGGGACCGGGTCGGCGAAGCCGTCGTACTGGCGGTAGAGGTCGCCGTGCTTCTCGACCACGGCCAGGACCAGGCCGGCCGCGCCGTCCGAGACGGTGTACTGCTGGCCGGTGGCCGTGGCGACGTCCCAGCCGTGGACCGCCAGCTCCTTGATGATCATCGAGGCGATCTCGTCGGCCGGCATCTTCGCCATCCCGAGGTCGACCTCGCCCTCCCACACCGCCGGGTCGGCCCGGGCGGCGACGGCCCGGTCCAGCTGGGCGGCGTACGCGGCCGCCCAGTCCGGGTCGGCGGTGAAGTCGCGCGCGGTCAGCTCCTCCGGGAGCTGTGTGCGCAGGGCACGGTGTTCCAGGCCGTGCGATGTGTAGAGAACCCAGTGGTTGACCATCGCGCGGACATCCCAGTCGGGGCAGTGCGTGGGGTCGTCGAGCTGGGTCGCACGGACACCGCGCGCGACACGGGCGGCCTCGGCGGCGCATTCGATCATGTACGGGTGCAGGTCGTGGTTGCTCAGGTCGTGGTTGCTCATGCCCTCCACGCTAGGGAGGGCGCCGTCAGGACTCTTGAACAAACGCGACAGCGTCGTCGGCGAGACGGATCAGCTCGTCGAACGGCAGCGAACCAGGCGTCCTGCGCTCGCGCGCGAAGGTGTTCGCGAGCCGTTGCAGCAGGTCGTTGAGGGGGGTCGGTACGCCGTGCAGCCGCCCCAGCAGCGCGATCTCACCGTTGAGGTAGTCGGCCTCGATGGTGCCGGTGCCCCGGTTCAGCGACTGCCAGGAGGAACCGCCACCGCGCGGCGCGCCGTCGATCTCCACGAGCTGGATCTTGTCGCCGCGCGCCTCCTTCTCCTCCTCTGCGCCCGCGTACGCGATACCGGCCGCGTCGAGCACGGCCGCGCCCTCGGCCCGCACCCGCCGGTAGAACGCCAGGTGGTCCTCGGTGTCGCGCACCTCGGCGACCGCCTCGATCGCGTTGCCGAGATTGCTGAGCAGCTTGGCGTACTGCCAGCGCGTCACGTCCGGCACGACCGGCGCCTCGAACCGCGACTTCTCCAGGTCCGCGGCGATCAGCCGGGCGGTCTCGTCCGTGCCGTGCGGATAGCGGCCGAGGTGCAGGATGCCGGTGAGCGGGGTGCCCTCGGCGGCGACCACACCCGGTTCGACGAAGGTCGCGGGCAACCAGACGCAGACGCCGTAGACCCGCCGGAAGCGGCGCAGTGCCAGCCGCTGGCTCTCCACGCCGTTCTGCGCGCAGAGGATCGGCAGCCGCTCGGCGGCCGTGCCGCCGCCGGTGACCGGTGCCAGGCCCCAGAGCGCGAGCGCGGCCTCGCTGTCCTGCGTCTTGACGGCGAGCACGAGCACGTCGTCGGTCCTCAACTCGCCCAGTTCGGCGGGGTCTTCGACGACCGGCAGCCGATACGTCGACTCCCCGTCCGGCACCTTGAGCCGCAGCCCGTGCCCGGCCAGCGCCGCCCGCTGCGCACCCCGCGCGACCAGCACGACCTCGCACCCCGCCCCGGCCAGCCGGCCACCGATGGCCCCGCCGACCGCCCCTGCTCCGATGATGATGTAGCGCATACCCAGGAGCCTCGCACAGCCGCGTGTAGCCGCCATTGACAATCTCGTGAACTCTCCACGGGGCCGGTCGCCGGCGCCTCGCCGGGATCGCCCTCAACTACCCGTCAGCTCCACGAGTTTGAGGACCGTGTTCCAGTTGCGGGACGTCGCGATCAGGCCCTTGTTCAGCCGCGGCCGGGAGAGTTCCGCCGCGAGCTTGGAGCGGCCGAGGCCGTCGGGAGCGTAGAGGTACAGGGCGCGGTCCCCGAGGCGGAACTCCTCGGGGAGGTACGCGGGTTGGTCGATCTCCGCGAAGCGGTCCTCGGCGACCGGCGCCGAGCAGTACGTGACGTGAAGTTGCTTGCCCTCCAACTCGGCTGCCGGGAAAGGGCAGTTGTCGGCGATCGCCTTGAGGTAGGCGTGGTCGCGGACGATGACGTCGACCGTGAAACCGAACCGCTTCTCGATCGCCTGCGCGAGCTCCGCCGCGAGGGACTCCCCGTCGCCGTGGCCGCTCGCGAACACGGCCTGGCCGCTCTGCAGATAGGTGCGGACGTCGTCGTGCCCGAGGCCTTCGAGGAGCGTGCGCAGCTCTGCCATCGGGAGCTTCTTGTTGCCGCCCACGTTGATTCCGCGCAGGAGCGCCGCATACGTCGTCGTCATCCGCACACCATAGAGCGGCCTTCGTGCCCCGTGGGGGTGGGCACGACGGCCGCTCCATGTGGTGTGCGGGTGTCCGCTCCCTGTGAGGTGCGGGTGTGCGGAAACTCTGGCGGATGAGGCGGCTCCGGATCAACACCTACAGGCACACCTACCTCCACCTGTGACTTGTTCAACAAGGTTTCGTAATAACAAAGCGGACCCCGCCCGACGCATCGGACACCCTGATCACCACCCCCGAGCCGCACCGATAGATGTAGGGGGCCGCCGTCCTCCCCAGTACTGAGGGCTCGCTGTCCGTGCGGAGGAGCCGGTCGGCCAATACCTCACCGGTCAGCACGAGGAGACGCTCTTATCCCGCACATACCTTCGAACCATGAGGTGGCGGCAGGGGGCTGTCACCGTGCACAAGGGGGCAAGCCCGTCATGGGGAACGGAGATTCGCGGGTACGGGGGCTCGCCGCCCGGGCCGGCGGCTGGAGCGCCCGGCACCGCTGGGCCGCGGTCGGCATCTGGGTGCTGTTCGTGGTGCTGGCGATGGGGATCGGTTCGGCCGCGGGCCGTGTCGACGTCGACGAGAGCGACCAGCTGAAGGGCGAGACGCACACCGCCGCCACGATCATCGACGACGCCGGGATCAAGGAACCGGCCGGTGAGACCATCCTGATCCAGTCGAAGGACGCGTCGGTCACGTCCGCCGACAGCGAGTTCCGCTCCACGGTCACCGCGGTCGTCAAGGCCGTCGAGGGGACCGGCCGGGTCGCGGACGTGACCTCGCCGTACGACACGAAGACGATCTCGAAGGACGGCCGGAGCGCGCTCGTCCAGTTCGACATGCGCGGCGACGCGGACACCGCTGGCGACCGGGTGGAGCCGGTGCTGAAGGCCGTCGCCGGGGTGCAGAAGGACCATGGCTCGCTGCGGATCGAGGAGATCGGCGGCGCGAGCATGGCGAAGCAGTACTCCGACGCGTTCGGCAACGACTTCAAGAAGGCCGAGTACTCCGCCGTACCGGTCGCCTTCGGCATCCTGCTGATCGCCTTCGGCGCGCTGGTGGCGGCGCTGCTGCCGGTGGCGCTGGCCCTCACCGCGATCATCGCGACGATGGGCCTGATGGGTCTCGTCAGCCACATCCAGCCGATGAGCGACACCGCCAACTCGGTCATGCTGCTGGTGGGGTTGGCCGTCGGTGTCGACTACTGCCTGTTCTATCTGCGCCGCGAACGCGAGGAGCGCGAAGCCGGCCGGGACGCCGGGGCCGCGCTCCGGATCGCCGCCGCGACCAGTGGCCGCGCCATCATCGTCTCCGGTGTCACGGTGTGTGTGGCGATGGCGGGCATGCTGTTCACCGGGCTCGCCGAGTTCGAGGCGATGGGCCTGGCCTCGCTGATGGTCGTCGCGGTCGCCATGGTCGGCTCGGTGACCGTACTGCCCGCGCTGCTCTCGCTGTTGGGCGAGCGGGTCGAGAAGGGCCGCATCCCGTTCCTGCGCCGGCGCGGCCGCCGGGGCAACGGCGAGAGCCGGTTCTGGACCGCCGTCCTCAAGGGTGTGCTCGCCAAGCCCCTCGTCTCCGTGCTCGTCGCGGCCGGCGCGCTGCTCGCGATCGCCGCTCCCGCGGTCGGCATGAAGACCGAGAACCTCACCCTGGACCAGGAGTTCGGCAACTCCCTCCCGATCGTGGGGACTTACAACCGCGTCAACGACGCCTTCCCCGGCGGCTCCGACCCGGCCGAGGTGGTCGTCAAGGCGAAGGACATCAACTCCCCTGAGGTCAAGCAGGCGTTGGCCGACTTCAAGGCGCGGGCGGTCAGTTCGGGTGCCTCGCGCGGCCCGGTCGACATCAAGCTGCACGACGCGCAGAACGTCGCCTTCGTCTACGTCCCGCTCGTCGGCGGCTCCGACCAGGACAAGGCCGCGAAGAGCCTGGAGAAACTGCGCGACGAGGTACGGCCCGCCACCCTCGGCAAGGTCGACGGCGTCCAGGCACCGATCACCGGAAACGTCGCGGGATCGAAGGACTTCAACGACCAGCTCCTCGGATCGGTCGTCCCGGTCTTCGCGTTCGTCGTGGTCTTCGCCTTCCTGCTGATGCTGCTCTCGTTCCGCTCACTGACGGTCGCGATCACCTCGATCGTCCTCAACCTCCTTTCCGTGGGCGCCGCCTACGGCATCCTCGTCGCCGTCTTCCAACACGGCTGGGGCGCCTCACTGGTGGGCGCGGAGGGGGTCGGCGCGATCGTCACCTGGCTGCCGCTGTTCCTCTTCGTCATCCTGTTCGGCCTGTCGATGGACTACCACGTGTTCGTCGTCTCCCGGATCCGCGAGGCGCGGCTGCGCGGCCGTTCGACCCAGGACGCGATCCAGCACGGCGTGGTCACCACGGCCGGCGTCGTCACCAGCGCCGCCGTCATCATGGTCGCCGTCTTCGCGATCTTCGGCACGCTGTCCATGCAGTCCATGAAGCAGATGGGCGTGGGCCTCGCGGCAGCGGTCCTCATCGACGCCACGGTCATCCGGGGCGTCCTGCTCCCCGCGGTGATGGCCCTGCTCGGCGAGCGCAACTGGTACTTCCCGAAGTGGCTCCACCGCCTGCCCGACCTCACGCACGACGAGTCCCCTGAGGAGGTCGCGCCAACGCCCACGGTGACGGGCGAGGGCGAGCCCCTGCGGGTGTGAGTCCGCGCGGGTAACTCCCCATGATCGAGGGCCTGTTGGTATCCCGGGGGAACCAGCAGGCCCTCACCCGTGTCCTACGGCAGCTCTTCTACGACGTGAGTTCCCCGTGCAGGCGCAGCCAGTGATCCGGAGACACCTCGCCGACAAGGACGCGTGGGTCGAGCCTCGCGGCGCGGAACGCGGCGCCCACGCGGCGCCTCGGGTGGGCCCGGCGCAGCGAGGCGTGCAGCGAGCCGCCCACTCCGGAGAAGCCCAGCTCGACCAGGTGCCGCCAAGCGGGCAGCTCGGCCGGTTCGAGCAGCGGCTCTCGGCGCCGTTCGATCCGTACGATCCCGGCGTCGACGCGCGGCACGGGGCTGAACCGGCGCCGGTCGACCCGGCCGACCAGCCGCCACTCGTAGCGGGGCCAGCTGCGGACCGTCAGCAGGGTCCAACTGCCGTAGTCCCCGGTGCGTTTGCGGGCGTACTCGAGTTGGGTGAGCAGGGTGGCGTCGGTGAGGGCGGGGGCGCGCAGGCACCAGTCGACGATGTCTGCGGTGCGGGAGAAGGGGACGTTTCCGGCGACCGCGAAGGGGGTGCGTGGGGGGCGGGTGTCCATGAAGTCACCGGCGATCACCCGTACTTGGGGTGTGGTGCCGAAGCGGGTGCGGAGTTTCGGCACGAGGCGGGGGTCGATCTCGTGGGCGTGGAGTTCGTGGCAGTGGGGGGCGAGTTTCGCGGTCAACGCGCCTTTTCCTGCGCCCACTTCGAGGAGGAGCGGGACCTGGTGGCCGTGCGGGACGGCCAGGCGGGCTACGTATTCGGCGGTGGCGTGGTCGGCCAGGAAGTTCTGCGAGAGCGCGCGGGAAACGGGGGTGGGGCGGGCCATGGCCTGCGGTCCTTGTCTTCCGTGAAGGGCATACGGGCAGACGAAGGCCCCGACCGGAAGAACAAGGGGAAGTGGAGAAGAGTCAGTGGGCGTGCGCGCCCGGGCCGGTCAGGGCACCGGGGCTGCGGCGGATGCGGATCGCATGCGGGCAGCTCCGGTTGAGACCGGAGTTCACGATCGCGTTCGCGGCGGACATGGGATCACGGTAGGTGGCGGGGTTGGGGTGGGGCAACGGGGTTTTCGCGGAGGGGAGCGCCCTCTGGGGAGGGGAGTGCGGTTGTCTGGCGGGTGCGGGTGCGCTGTGGCTGGTCGCGCAGTTCCCCGCGCCCCTGAAAGCCCTCGTCAGCGTTGGTATCTCGCCAGGACCAAGTTGCCGTCTTTCTCCAGGCGTTGGCGTAGTTCGGCGAGGGTGATTGCTCCGCTGTAGTACTCCTGGAAGGCCGGGGTCGCCACCTTGTCCTTCCACTCCGGGTAGCCGCGTACCGACTGGGCGGGGGCTGAGGCGAGGTCGGTGGCGAGTGCCGTGCCGGTTGCCCAGTCGTCCTTGGTGGTGTGCAGAGCCGGGTCCTTCAGGGCCTGGGTTCCGGTGGGGAGCATCCAGTCGCCGAGGGCCAGGCGGACCATGTTCTTGGGCTGGAGGAGGAAGGCGATGAACTCGGCGGCCTGCTTCTTGTGGGGGCTGTCCTCGGCGATGGACAGGGTCTGTGGGCTGACGCCCTGGGTGAGGCCGTCGGCGCCTGCCGGGGCGGGCAGGACCTGCCAGTCGAAGCCCTTGGGGGCCTGCTGCACGATCTGCTGGCGGTAGGAGAAACCGAGCGGGATCATCGCGTACTTGCCGCCGAAGAACCCGGGGAGCGTGTCCGAGCCGCCGCTGCCGAGGGTCGTGGGTGAGGCGCTGTGGTCCACGTCCACCTGGTCGTGGACCGTGCGGGGGACGACCTGGTCGGCCTTGTCGAAGCGGACGGTCACCTTGCCGTCCGTGCCCCGGTGGAACAGCTCGCCGCCCGCCGACAGCGACAGGTTGAGCGTGGCTGACACCGGCTCCTTGAGCGGCCAGGCCACTCCGTACTTGCCGTTGCCGCTCAGGCGTCGGGTGATGGCCCTGAACTCGGGCCAGGTCCAGGGGTGTTCGGGGGTCGGGATGCGTACGTCCGCCTTCTTCAGCCAGGTGGCGTTGGCGATGAGTACGCGCGGTTCCTGGAGGAACGGCACGCCGTAGATGCCGTTCCCGAAGGTCGTCGTAGCCCAACTCCGTTGCGGGATCTCTGACTTGAGACGAGCGGGGAGCAGGTCCCGGAGGTCGGCGAGGTAGCCGCCGTAGGCGAAGTCCGCGAGGTCGTCGGAGGCGTCGTGGATGATGTCCGGGGCCTCGCCGCCCTCGAAGGAGGTGAGGAGCTGGTCGTGGACGCTGTCCCAACTGCCCTGCACGTACTCGACCTTGACGTCGGGATGGGTGGCGTTCCACTCCTTCACCAGTTCCTTGTTGGCGGTGACGGACTCGTCCTGCCAGGCCAGGGACTGGAAGCGGAGGGTGATCCGGCCGTTCGCGGAGTTGCTTCCGCCGCCTGTGCAGCCGGCGAGGAGCAGAGTCAGGACCAGGGCGAGGATCCAGCGCGCTCGCATCAGCTCTTCACCGCCCCGGTCAACATGCCGCCGGTGATACGGCGTTGGATCAGCGCGAAGACGATGAGGGAGGGGAGGGTCGCGAGGAACGCGGCTGCGGCCAGCGGGCCGAGGTCCGCCACGCCCTCCGCGCCGATGAAGTGGGTGAGGACGACCGGGAGGGTCTGTTTCTCGGGGGTCTTGAGCAGGACCAGCGCGAAGAAGAACTCGTTCCACGCCGTGACGAAAGCGAAGAGCGCCGTCGCCACGATCCCGGGTGCGAGCAGGGGTGCCGTCACCGACACCAGCGTGCGGAGCCTTCCGGCGCCGTCGACCGCCGCCGCTTCCTCCAACTCCGGTGGTACCGCCCGGACATAGCCGACCAGCATCCACAGCGCGAACGGCAGCGACCATACGACGTAGACGAGCACCAGCCCGGCCAGGGAGTCGATCAGCCGCAGGTTCTTCAGCACCAGGAACAGCGGGATGATCACCAGCACGAACGGGAACGCCTGGCTGACCACGACCCAACCGGTCGCTGCTCGCGCGAGCAGTGTGCGGCGCCGGGCCATGACCCACGCCATCGGTGTCGCGATCACCACGGCGATCAGCGCGGCCCCGAGCGCGGCGAGCAGGGAGTTCAACGCGGCGTGCAACAGCGGCTGTTCGTCGAAGGCCTGGCGGAAGTTGGCGAGGGTGGGGTGCCTCGGGATCCAGGTGGGGTGCAGACTGCCCAGCTCCTGCGGGGACTTGAACGCGGTGGAGATCAGCCAGAGGAGGGGGAAGGCCAGGAAGACGAGATACGCGAGCAGGGCCACGTATTGGCCTGCGCGGGCGCCGGTGCTTGTCCTCATCCCTGATGTGTCGCTGGTTCTCATGAGTCGTCGCCTCCCCTCAACCGGCCTGCGAGGAAGACGGCCAGGAGCACCGAGATCACCGCGACCATCACGCATCCCATCGCCGCCGCGTAGCCGAACTGGCCGTAGCGGAAGGCCTCTTCGTAGGCGAAGAGCATGGGCAGCCGGGTGCGGCCGCCGGGTCCGCCGTTGGTCAGGACGTAGACCAGGGCGAAGGAGTTGAAGTTCCAGATCAGGTTGAGCGCCGTGATCGCCAGCGCCACCGGTCTGAGGGCGGGCCAGGTGACCGTGCGGAAGCGGCGCCAGGCTCCGGCGCCGTCGACCGCCGCCGCCTCGTGGAGTTCGCGCGGGGTGTTCTGCAGTCCGGCGAGCAGGGCGACCGTGGTCTGCGGCATGCCGGCCCACACGCCGACGACGATCACGGCGGGCAGCGCGGTCGTCAGGCTGCTGAGCCAGTCCCGGCCGTTGCCGAGGCCGAGGTGGTGCAGGGTCTCGTTGAGGATGCCCGCGTCCGGGTTGTAGACGATGCGCCACATGATGCCGACGACGACCTCGGGCATCGCCCACGGGACGATCGCGAGGGCGCGGGCGAGCCAGCGCATCCGCAGGTCCTGGTTGAGGAGGAGGGCCAGGCCGAGGGCGAGCAGGAACTGGGGGACCGTGACCCCGACCGCCCAGACCAGTCCGATCCGGAACGACTCCCAGAAGAGGGTGTCGTGCAGCAGGTCCCGGAAGTTGAGACCGCCGATCCATTGCGTGGGCGCGGTGCGGCCCGACTGGGAGTCGGTGAAGGCCAGCAGGATTCCGTAGAGGAGGGGGCCGACGCTGAGCACGAGGATCGGGATCAGGGCGGGTAGCACCAGGAACCAGGCCGCGTGGTCGGGAGCGCGTCGCTGCCGGTCCCGGCTCGGCGCGCGGCTCGGTGGTCTCCTTGGCTCCGTCACCGATACCCCCGTCACCGATGTCATGGAATCAGCCCCTTTGCGCGGCCCGGTCGGGCCCCGTCATGGTCGTGAACGCCTTGTGCCTCGTCAAGGCACCTCGCATGCCGTCCCACCTGTGCGAATGCGACACTGGCCGTCGGATGGCGGGAACCCGACGCCGTCCGCACACGCACAGGGATCACTCGGAGGCGGACGATGGACGAGGCACGGGCCCGGGACGTACTGGCCGCGGCGGACGTACTGCCCGGCGCGGCGCGGGACGCGCGGCTCCTCGCCCTCGGCGAGAACGCGGTGTTCGCCGCGGGTGACCTGGTCGTCAAGGTGGGTCGTGACGCGGAACTCCTCGACCGGGCCCGGCGCGAGCTGGATGTCGCGCTGTGGCTTGCCGGGTCGGGGGTGCCCGCGGTGCGGGCCGCCGAGCCGGAAGCACGGCTGGTCGAGGGGCACCCGGTGACGGTGTGGCACCGGCTGGCCGATTCCGTACGCCCGGCCGAGCCCCGGGATTTGGCCGAACTGCTACGCCTCGTCCACGCCCTTCCCTCCCCCTCGTTCGGCCTTCCGCCCCGTGAGCTGCTGGGCGGTGTGGAGCGGTGGCTGCGGCTTGCCGGTGACGCGATCGATCCGGCGGATGCGGCGTATCTGCGCGAGCGTCGGGACGGGTTCGCGGCTGCCGCCGCCGCGCTCACGCCGCGTCTGACGCCGGGGCCGATTCACGGTGACGCGTTGCCCCGCAATGTGCATGTCGGGCCGGACGGGCCGGTGCTGGTCGATCTGGAGACCTTCTCCTCGGATCTGCGTGAGCATGATCTGGTGGTGATGGCTCTCTCGCGCGACCGGTATGCGTTTCCGGCTCGGGCCTACGACTCGTTCGTCGAGGCGTATGGGTGGGATGTGCGGGAGTGGGACGGGTGTGGGGTGCTGCGGGGTGCCCGGGAGACGGCCAGCTGTGCGTGGGTTGCTCAGCATGCGCCGAGCAACCCCGAGGCGCTGGTTGAGTTTCGGCGGCGGGTGGGGTCGTTGCGGGACGGGGACGAGACTGTGCGGTGGTTTCCGTTCTGAGCGCCTATTGCACGAGGGCTGCTGGGTATCTGGGCGGCTGCCGGTCCGTTGTGGCTGGTCGCGCCCACGCGGCGGAGCCGCATATCGATACAGCCCCGCGCCCCTTTCGGGGCGCTTCTCCTCGGGGCGCTGCCCTAGCCGCCGGGTCAGACCGTCTCGTCCTCCAGCTCGCGGAGCGGCCACGTGCCGTCTACCACCGCGTCCTGGTCGCCCTTGCGGCGTAGGAAGCTCTGGAAGTCGGCGGCCCATTCCGCGTACCACTCGATCTGGCGGCGGTGGAGCTCGGCCGGGCCGAGGGCGGCGACCTTGGGGTGGCGGTCGGCTATCGCGCCGGCCAGGCGGGCGGCGGCGAGGGCGTCGGCGGAGGCGTCGTGGGCGGAGTCGAGGACCACGCCGTACTCCTGGCAGACCGCTTCGAGGTTGCGCTTGCCTCGGCGGTAGCGGTCGACGGAGCGGTCGATCGTGTAAGGGTCGATGACCGGAGCGGGCTCGGTGCCGCCCAACCGGTCGCGCAGGGACGGGAGTCCGTGGCGGCGCAGCTCGGCGGAGAGCAGGGTGAGGTCGAAGGCCGCGTTGTAGGCGACGACCGGGACGCCCGTCTTCCAGTAGGTCACGAGGACGTCGGCGATGGACTCGGCGACCTGGTCGGCGGGGCGGCCCTCGGTGGTGGCCCGTTCGTTCGTGATGCCGTGCACCGCGACGGCGTCCGCCGGGATCTCGACGCCCGGATCGGCCAGCCACTCCTTGCGGCCTATCGGGCGTCCGCCCCTGACCTCGATGACCGCGCCCGTGACGATGCGCGCCTCGCGCGGCTCGGTCCCCGTCGTCTCCAGGTCGAAGCCGATGAGCAGCTCCTGGTGCCAGGCCATGACGGCCCCCCTTCTCGGTGGTGCTTTCCCCCAGTGGTCTCCACGATCGCATGAGCCACTGACAATCCGATGACCGCGTTCCGCTTACCGCCGGAGGGGGTCGTGGGACGGTCAGGACACCGGTCGCGAATCCGCCCACATCTGCTCGAACTCGTCGCGATAGGTGGGGAAAAGTGCGCTGTCATCCATTTCGTCCGACTTCACCAGTCGGCTGCCGTTCCGCAGCACCAGCACCGGCGCCTCCATGCCGCGGCTGCGGCGCAGATAGGACTGCACGACGGCTATGCCGTCCAAGCCGTCGCCGTCGACGAGGTACGCCGTGAAGCGGGGCGTCTCGTCGAAGACCTGGATCTCGAAGGCCGCCGGGTCGCGCAGCCGGGACCGCACCCGCCGCATGTGCAGGATGTTCATCTCGACGGCGCGGCTCAACTCGCCCCGCTTGATGCCGAGTTCACGCTCACGGCGCTTCACCGCGCTGGAGGCGGGGTTGAGGAACAGCAGCCGGGCCCGGCAGCCCGACTCGGCGAGGCGGACCAGGCGGCGGCCGGAGAAGTTCTGCACGAGCAGGTTGAGGCCGATGCCGATGGCGTCGACGCGGCGGGCCCCGCCGAAGATGTCCTCGGCCGGGAACTGCCGCATCAGGCGCACCCGGTCGGGGTGCACGGCGACCACGTCCGCGAACCGGTCGCCGATCAACTCCTCGACCGCGTCCACGGGCAACCGCCGCGCCGACGGTACGTCGCCGCCGGCGCCGAGGGTCTCCAGGAGTTTCGCGGAGGCCCGCTCGGCCTGGTTGAGGACGGCCTCGGACAGGGCGCGGTTGCGGGAGACGACGTTGCGGGTCACCTCCAGTTCGTCCAGGGCGAGTTCGACGTCACGGCGCTCGTCGAAGTACGGCTCGAAGCACGGCCAGTGCTGCACCATCAGCTCGCGCAGCTGCGGGAGGGTCAGGAAACTGAGGACGTTGTCGTCGGCCGGGTCGAGCAAGTAGCCCTTGCGGCGGCTGACTTCGCGTACGGCGACCGCGCGCTGCACCCACTCCTGGCCGGCCGGTCCGGCCGCGGCGACCACCCACTCGTCGCCGTGGACGGGTTCGTAGATGGGACGCAGAACAGCGGCCACGACCGCGCGCAGCCGCTGTTCGACGAGGTTCAGCCAGATGTAGGCGCGGCCGGCTCGCTGGGCGCGCGTACGCACCTCGCGCCAGGCGTCGGCGTCCCAGTCCAGCTCCGGACCGATGGAACCAGCCGCGTCCATCGGACGTGCCAGGGACACCGCGCCGGGCGGGACTTCTGCGGAGTTCCCCTCGTGACCCTCGTCACCAGGGGGCAACTCCAGCCCTCCCGAGCCCACCCGTGCACCGCCTTCCGCTCCCCCGAGCTCTCCCCAGTCTCAACGATCAAGGAAGGGTACTCCGGGACCGGTCGGCGGTGCAGCCGGATGGACAGGGTCGTTTCTCAACTTCCGCCGTTCACATTGCCGTTCTGGTCGGCGAGGGCGGGCGGAGTGAGCGGATTCATAGCCGTGACGTCGCGCGGGGCGATGGAGAATCCCTGCCAGTGGACCGGCATCGGCTGCTGGTCCTCGTCGCGGGCGATGTGGTGGAAGCCGACGTTCACCCAGACCACGGGGTGGGTGAGGGTCTGGCCGTTGACCCACTTGTCGACCTGCTTCGGGTGCCCCGCACCGCAGTTGGGCAGGTTGTCGCTGGCGAACTGCTCGCACTTGTTGTACTCGGTGAAGTACACGTCGTGCTGGGTGAAGCTGCGGCCCGGGTACTTGGTGGTGGGGCCGGGGACTATCTCGTAGGACCGGGCGTGGTTGTCCTTGTTCTTGCCGGTCGCGCTGACGATGCGCCACCAGCGCATGTTCTTCGCGTCGCCCGCGAGTTCCTTGGTGACCTTGGTCAACGTGGTCTTGTTCGTGGGGGTGTTGGCGCCGCGCGTGGTGACCTTGGAGTCGTACTGCTCGACACGGCCCTTGGAGGAGCCGTCGAGCGCGAAGTCCAACTTCCAGAAGACGTCGTGCTGGTGGCTCGTCGCGTACGCCGTGGCGTTCTTGCCGAGCGGCCAGCCGCGGCCGTCGCCCGCGTCGTAGTCGTAGGGCGAAAGGCTGCCGGTGGCACCGACGTTCATGTTGATGGTGCCGTCGTCCTGGAAGCGCCACTCGGTGATGTACTCGTACCAGCCGACCTGGTTGACCGTGTAGACGAGGAAGTCCTTGCCCTGGGTCTGGAAGACCTTGTTGGCGCTGTCGCCCTGCATGCGGAAGGCGTGACCGCGCGAACGGGTCGTCGTGCAGAGGCCCTTGACGTTCGGGTGGGCCGGGTCGAAGGCGTCGGGGACCTTGACGGTCTTGATGGTGCCGCCGGGACACTCGCCGGGCGCCATGTTCATCAGGCCGGTGCCGAAGCCGTACTGGGTGAGGTCGCTGTACTCGTTCTTGCCGTCGTCGTACGGGACGTGGATCTGGGCGAGCTTGGCGTCGGCGAGCACCTTGATGGGGGTGGCCTGGCCGGGCGGCTGGTAGGAGATGTTCTCCAGGACGAGGCCGGCCTCGCGCTCGTAGTGCCAGCACATCCGCCAGGTGGTGCCGGTGGAGAGCTTCTGCTCGATGGTGTAGGCGGCGCTGCAGCCGGGTGCGGCGGCGCTCGGGGCGGCCTTCGGCTGGGCCACGGCCGGTCCCGCGCCCGCCGTGGCACCGGCGGCCAGGGTGGCGAGGGCGAGCCCGACGGCCCCCCGCCTGCGGGCACGGCTGATTCTGTTGACGCGCATGAAGAAGTGACTCCCTTACAGGAGAAGCAAGTTGGGACAGTGGACGAGGAACCGCGCGGTCCGCGTTGATCGGTGCGGACGGCTCGGTCGGTTCAGCCGGTGAGCTTGCCGACCTTGCGGGCGCTCAGGTCGACGACGAAGTCACGGGCGTCGATCCACGGCCCGTTCTTCACCTTGGGGAACAGCCGTACGCAGCGGTGCTCGCCGCACTGGTCGAGGTCGCCGGACTGCCGTCCCGGAGTGGCCTTGTAGACCATGGCCATCAGCAACAGCTGGTCGGGCGAGGTGAGTTCGTTGCCGGTGGCGTCCTTGTAGTCGGCCTTGAGACCCGCGCCGAGCGGGCTGGCGAGCAGCAGCTGGGCCGCCTCGACGTCCTCGGCGTGGCTCAGCGGGGGCTGCACCCCGTGCTGCGTGCCGGTCTGTTCGACCTTGCCGGTGTCGAGGTTGACGGTCTTGGTGACGACCGTGTCGTCCTTGTAGTCGTAGAACGTCACGTCCGCGCGGCGCGGCGCGTTCGGGTTGTCCAGCTCGCTGGTCTCGGGGTCGGCGAGTTGCACGTCGAGGCGCTGCGGGCCGCGCTTGCCGTCCACGTTCTCACTGGAGTTGAGGAACTGCTGGTTCACCGCGATCCGCTCGACGCGCTTGGTCTCGTCGTCGGTGAGCGGGTCGCGGCCCGTGCCCTTCTCGCCCTCGGCGGGGGCCTGTTGCACCACTCCGGGTGCCGCTCCCTGTCCGTCCGCCGCCTGCTGCTGGGCGGATCCGGCGGCCTTTCCCGTGCCGCCCGACTCGTCGGCCCCCGCCGTGCCCGGCAGGGTGATGGCGACCATCACGGCGGTCCCGGCCACCGCTATGGCCGTACCCGCCACCACTTTGCCCAGGTGGCGGTGCACTGTCCTTCGCACATTTCCCCCTACTCCCCCTGGGTCCTCCCCGGACCATCGGGAGCGGTGTCTGTCCCACTCGGTTCGGGATACGGCATACGTCGTATCCACCGGTCATTTGGTAAGAGGGACGTAAGTCATAGGTGGTTCCCTCACTTTCGGGGAGACTCATGGCCAAGGCGCCCCGGTGGCGGGGCCCGGCTGAAAGAGTCGTGACCATGCAGGTCTGGCCTGGAGAGGCGTATCCACTCGGTGCCACGTACGACGGCGCCGGCACCAACTTCGCGGTCTTCACGGAGGCCGCGGACCGAGTAGAGCTGTGTCTGCTGCACGACGACGGCTCGGAGACGGCGGTGGAACTGCGCGAGAGCGACGCGTTCGTGCGGCACGCGTACGTGCCCGGCATCATGCCCGGGCAGCGGTACGGCTTCCGCGCGCACGGCCCGTACGCCCCCGAGCGCGGCCAGCGGTGCAACTCCGCGAAACTGCTGCTCGACCCGTACGCGAAGGCGGTCTCCGGATCGATCGCCTGGGGCGAGGAGGTGTACGGCTACCACTTCGACGCGCCCGACAAGCGCAACGACCTGGACTCGGCGCCGCACACCATGACGTCGGTCGTGGTCAACCCGTACTTCGACTGGGGCGACGACCGGCTGCCCCGGCACGGCTACCACGAGACCGTCCTCTACGAGGCCCACGTCAAGGGCCTCACGATGCAACACCCGGGACTGCCGGAGGAGTTGCGCGGCACATACGCGGCGCTCGCGCATCCGGCGGTCATCGAGCACCTGGTGGAGCTGGGGGTGACCGCCCTGGAGCTGATGCCGGTGCACCAGTTCGTGAACGACCACCGGCTGGTCGACATGGGGCTGAACAACTACTGGGGCTACAACACGATCGGTTTCTTCGCCCCGCACAACGCGTACGCCTCCTGGGGCGACCGCGGCCAGCAGGTCCTGGAGTTCAAGTCGGCGGTACGGGCGCTGCACGAGGCCGGTATCGAGGTCATCCTGGACGTCGTCTACAACCACACCGCCGAGGGCAACCACCTGGGGCCGACGCTGTCCTTCAGGGGCCTCGACAACCCCTCGTACTACCGGCTGACGGAGGACCCCCGCTACTACATGGACACCACGGGGACGGGCAATTCACTGCTCATGCGGTCCCCGCACGTGCTCCAGCTGATCATGGACTCGCTGCGCTACTGGGTCACCGAGATGCACGTCGACGGCTTCCGCTTCGACCTCGCGGCCACCCTGGCCCGGCAGTTCCACGAGGTGGACCGGCTGTCGTCGTTCTTCGACCTCGTCCAGCAGGACCCGGTGGTCTCCCAGGTGAAGCTGATCGCGGAGCCCTGGGACGTCGGCGAGGGCGGCTACCAGGTGGGCAACTTCCCGCCCCTGTGGACCGAGTGGAACGGCAAGTACCGCGACACCGTGCGGGACATGTGGCGGGGCGAGGGGCGGGCGCTCGCGGAGTTCGCGTCCCGGCTGACCGGCTCGTCCGACCTCTACCAGGACGACGGCCGGCGTCCCCTGGCGTCCATCAACTTCGTGACCTGCCACGACGGGTTCACCTTGAGCGACCTGGTGTCGTACAACGACAAGTACAACCAGGCCAACGGCGAGGACAACCGGGACGGTGAGAGCCACAACCGGTCCTGGAACTGCGGGGCCGAGGGCGACACCGACGACCCGGCCGTCCTGGAGCTGCGCGCGCGGCAGATGCGCAACTTCGTGGCCACGCTGATGCTGTCCCAGGGCGTGCCGATGGTCAGCCACGGGGATGAGTTCGCGCGCACCCAGAAGGGCAACAACAACGCGTACTGCCAGGACAACGAGCTGGCCTGGGTGAAGTGGCCCGAGGGCGACGGCGATTCGCCGGAGCTGCTGGCCTTCACGCGCGCGTTGGTGTGGCTGCGCAAGGAGCATCCCGTGTTCCGGCGCCGGCGGTTCTTCCACGGGCGGCCCGTGGAGGGCACCCACGACGAGCTGTCGGACATCGCCTGGTTCACCCCGGAGGGCAAGGAGATGACCCAGCGGGACTGGGACTCGGCGCAGGCCTCCGCGCTGTCGGTGTTCCTGAACGGCAACGCCATCTCGGAGCCCGGTCAGCGCGGGGAGCGGATCGCCGACGATTCCTTCCTGATGATGTTCAACGCCTCTCCGGAGACGCTGGAATTCGTCGTGCCGGTCAATCACGGCCGCCAGTGGGAGGTGATCGTGGACACGGGCCGCCCGGAGGGGGTGCCGGTGGGCACGGGCGCGAAGGTGAAGGCCGGTGACCGGCTGACCTTGGTGGACCGCAGCATGACGGTGCTGCAACGGCCCACCTAGACGGACACTCCGGTCGGCCGATCAGCGGACCGGATGCGGGAGTGGATGACACGAAAGACGGCCGGGCGGGTACGTAGGTCTGCATGACACCTGAGCGACCCGACCCGGCAGTGCCCACGGCCACCTACCGGCTGCAGCTGCAGCCCGAGTTCCCGTTCACGGCGGCAGCGGCGGCCGTGCCGTACCTGGCGTCGCTCGGCGTCTCGCACCTGCACCTGTCCCCCGTCCTGGAGTCCGTCCCGGGCTCGACGCACGGCTACGACGTCGTGGACCACGCGCGCGTACGGGACGAACTCGGCGGCGAGGACGGCCTGCGCGCCCTCGCGCGCACCGCGCGCGAGCACGGTCTCGGCCTGGTCGTGGACATCGTCCCCAACCACATGGCGATGGCCCCGCGCCACAACCACGCCCTGTGGGAGGTCCTCCGGGAGGGCCCCAAGTCGCCGTACGCGCGCTGGTTCGACATCGACTGGGAGGCCCAGGGCGGGCAAGTGCTGCTGCCGGTCCTGGGCGGCCCGGTCGGCGCGGAGATCGACCACCTGGAGGTCGACGGTGACGTCCTGCGCTACTACGACCACGTCTTCCCGCTGCGCGAGGGCACCGCGGAGCTGCCTTTGCCGCGGCTCCTGGACGCGCAGTGGTACCGCCCCGTGTGGTGGCGGCTGGCCCGCACCGAGCTCAACTACCGGCGGTTCTTCAGCATTTCGGAGCTGATCGGGGTGCGCGTCGAGGACCCGGAGGTCTTCGACGCCACGCACGCCAAGATGCTGCAGCTGCTGCGCGAGGGCGTCGTCGACGGCCTGCGCGTCGACCACCCCGACGGCCTCGCCGACCCCGACGACTACCTGGCGCGGCTGCACGAGGCGACCGGGGGCCGCTGGACGGTCGTCGAGAAGATCCTCGCGGACGGTGAGCACCTGCCGGCGTCCTGGCCCGTCGCGGGCACCACGGGCTACGACGCCCTCCGCCAGGTCGACGGGCTGTTCACGGACCCGGCGGGCGCCGGTGAACTCCTGGGCCAGTACCGGAGGTTCGCGGCCCCGCAGACCGACCGGGGCGGCCAGTGGGAGGCGACGGTACGGCGGGCGGCGTACAAGGTGCTCACGCACGAACTGGTCGCCGAGATGGACCGGCTGACCCGGGTCGCGGCCCGTCTCTGCGCCACCTCCCCGGACCCCGCGCTGCGCGACCGGGCCCCCTGGGCGCTGCGGACCGCGTTGCTGGAGCTCCTGGTCCGCCTGGAGGTGTACCGGCCGTACACCTCGGGAGACACGGCCGCCGTGGTCACCGAGGAGGCGGCGGCCGAGGCCCGGCAGGCGTTCGTCGTCCCGGAGGAGGCGGGCGCCGTCGATGTCGTACGGGAGCTGCTGCTGGGGCGGTACGGGGACGGGCCCGAACAGGTGGAGTTCCGGACGCGGTTCGCGCAGACCTCGTCCGCGCTGCGGGCCAAGTCCGTGGAGGACACGGCCTTCTACCGCTATGTGCCGCTGCTGTCGGCGACCGAGGTGGGCGGGAACCCGGGGAGTCCGGCGGTGTCCCCGGAGGACTTCCACGCGTACTGCGCGCGCGTGCAGCGCGACTGGCCCGCCATGGGCACCGTGCTGTCGACCCACGACACCAAGCGCAGCGCCGACGTACGGGCCGCGCTGGCCGTGCTCACCGAGGTGCCGGAGCGCTGGGCCGACGTGCTGGCCGAGGTGACCCGCACCGGGGAGGGCGTGCCGGACGCCCAACTGGCGTGGGCGGCCTGGCAGACGGTGTTCGGGCTCGGCCCCGCGGACGCCGAGCGCGTCCAGGAGGCCCTGCTGAAGCATGTGCGCGAGGCGGGCCTGTACACGAGCTGGACGGAGCAGGAGCCGCCGTACGAGGAGGCGGTGGCGGCGTTCGTCGCGGCGGGCCCGTGCGGGGCGCCCGGCGAGCACGTGGCCGCGTTGCGCACGGCACTGGAGCCGCGCATCCGGGCCAACATGCTGGGCGCCGCCCTGGTCCAGCTGACGATGCCCGGCGTCCCGGACCTCTACCAGGGCACGGAGGCCGAGTACCTGGCCCTGGTCGACCCCGACAACCGCCGCCCGGTGCCCTTCCCGGCGCCGCACCCCGGCGACAAGGGCGCGCTCACGGCCGCCGCGCTCCGGCTGCGGGCCCGTCGCCCCGAGGTCTTCGGGGACGCGGCGGCGTACGCCCCGCTGACGGCACAGGGCCCGGCGGCGGCGCACTGCGTGGCGTTCGCGCGCTCGGGAGCCGTGGTCACGGCCGTGACCCGGCTGTCGGCGCGGCTCGCGGAGGCGGGCGGCTGGCGCGACACGGTGCTGCCGCTGCCGCCGGGGCGATGGGCCGATGTGCTGGCTCCGGAGCGGGAGTTCACCGGGCACGCACGCGTGGCGGACGTTTTCGGGGAGTTGCCGGTGGTCCTGCTGGAGCGGGTGGGCGAGGGCGGCTAGCGGGTGCGGACCCTGAGGATCTTGGGTGAGCGCCGGACCAGGTCCTCAGGCGCCGTCCGGGCGCCCTCTGCGTGGCGCAGGCCCGGCAGGGCGGCCAGCAGGGCCCGCAGACCGTGTTCGGCCGTGAGACGGGCGAGCAGGGCGTCGGAGGCGGTGTGGCGGCCGGTGCCGTGGGCGAGCGGGGCGGGGTCGGGGCGGAAGGCGTCGTAGCGGTCGGGGTCGGTGAAGCGCTCCGGGTCGCGGCCGGCGGCGCCGAGGAGGCAGGCGACGGTGGCTCCGGCGGGGATCGCGCCGACGGGTTCGACGGCCCGGCGCAGCACGAGGTGCAGCGGCGGATCGCGGCGCAACGACTCCGCCCAGGCTCCGGCCGTGAGCCCGGGTCGGGCCCGGAGCACCTCCAACTGACCCGGGTGGTCAAGGAGGTTGGCGAGGAACGAAGCCAGCGCCCGCGCGGTCGTCTCGCCCGCCGCGCCGAGCAGCGTGCCCACCAGCCCCGTGACGGCCTCGTCGGACCGCTCGGCGCACAGGACGGACAGCAGGTCGCCGCCCGGATGGGCGCGGCGCCGGGCCGTCAACGGGCGCAGGAAGACGCCCAGTTCGCAGCGCCCGCCCCCGGAGGGGCCGAGTCCCGTGCGGCACCAGCAGTGCACCCGCGCGGTCTCCTCGTACGGCAGCCCGAGCGCGGCCACGACCGTCGCGGTGGGCAGCCAGTCGCAGAACTCGGCCACCAGATCGGCCTCTTCACGCGCGGCCAGCCGACGGGCGAGGACATGGGCGCCGCGTTCGACGGCGGCGGTCAGGGCGTCCAGCGCGGGCCCGCGCAGCGCCCGTTCGAGGCGCTGATCGGCCTCCGACGTCCCCTCGCCGGGCACGGGCACGAGCCGGGGGTCGGCGAGCGCGGCGCGGACGTCGTCGTAGCGGCTGACGAGCCAGGCGCCGAAGGGCTCGTCGTACACGAGCGGGTGGTGCGTGCGGAGGGTGCGGTAGAGCGGATACGGGTCCCGTACGGCCGTCCGCAGGCTAGGCGGGGCCGGTGGGCGGGCCGGGGTGCCCGCAGTCCGCGTGACGAGCACGTCCGTGAGACACAGCACCGCCGTCCGCTCCCGTGGTCGTCGCTCCGCCCCGCGCCGTGGGGCGCGCGGCCGGTCCTCCGCGCCATGCGCACACGCGGCTGCCCCCAGCCGACCACCGCACCGCGCGGGACGCAGCCCTCATACGGCCGTACGGGTGAAGCAGGCATCCCGTGGTCCTACGGCGTACGCGGACCGGCCGCACGCCGTAGGGCCGTCCCGGCCACCGGCTCACACCCGCGTACGGCCCCGGGGTGCGTGCCGGGCGGCGGGCGTGCGGTGACGAACGGCGGCGTCGGTGTGCCCGGTGCGGGGGTACGCGCGTGTGCCCGACGGGGACGTCGTCGGGAGTGAGCGCGGACGCCCGTGGGACCTCCTGGAGAACCCCGGCCCCCTGCTGGCACCAACGCCCCTACCGGCTGCCGGTAAATGCGCCTGGGCGCCCCCGGTAGCCTCCCCCGCGGTCTCCTTGACAGTTCACAGAGCCCGTGAAGTACTGCGATTGCGAAGCCGGGGCTGACTAATCGGGGGTGAGTCTCCTGCCGGAGTTGCGATACCCCAGTGTGACCGAACTGGTCTCGTCCGCAAGGGCGTTGGCCGCTCATCGGCCGGGCCTGTGCGCTCTGCGGCAGGTGGGCGTCTCCCGCGCGGGCAGGCCACTCCATCTGCTGTCCGTGGGGCACGCCCAACGCGCCGTCCTGGTGGTCGCGGGCGCGCACGCCAACGAGCCGACGGGCGGCTCCACTCTCCTCGCCCTGGCCGAACGGGTCGTACGGGAAAGGGAGTTGAGGTCGGACACCTCCTGGCACTTCCTGCTGTGCGCGGACCCGGACGGGGCGAGTCTGCATGTCACGCCGGCGCCGCGCAGTCTGCTCGACTACCACCTGGGCTTCTACCGGCCGGCCGGGCCCGAGCAGCCGGAGTGGTCGCCCTCCGTGCTGCCGCCCGACCGACTGCCGCCCGAGACAAGGGCGTTGACCCGGGTGATCGACGAACTGCGGCCCTACCTCCAGGTGACCCTGCACGGGACCGATCTGGGCGGCAGCTGGGTGCAGCTGACGAAGGACATACCGGGGCTGGCCGAGCCGTTCGCCAAGTCGGCGGCGGAGCTGCACATCCCGGTGGAGACGGGCGCCTCGGACGCGGCGGGCTGGCCCGCCTCGGGGCCCGGGGTGCATGTGATGCCGGCGCCCGGTTCGGACGTGGCGTACCCGAGCATGCCGGACGACGCCCGGCACAGCACCTGGTACCACGCGCACCGCTACGGCGGTCTGACCGCGGTCGTGGAGGTCCCGATGTGGGCCAGCGACCTGGTGGACGACCCGGCACCGCATCCCGCCCCGGCGGCGGCGATACGGCGGCTGGCGCGGCGCCTGCTGCGGGACACGCGGGAGGTGGAGTGGGTGCTCGCCGACGCGCTGCCGCGCCTCCAGGGCGTCGACACACCGCTGCTGCGGGCCGCGAAGTGGGCGCTGGAGCTGGTGCCCGGCCTGGCCGCGGACTGGATGCACACACGGCCGGCCGACACGACGATGGCGTACGTCGGCAGCGTGGACGCGTTCGGGCGCCGGCTGCCGCTGCGGGCGGCCGCGATGCTGCTGCGGGTCCTGCGGGAGACCGACGACCGTGCGGCGCCCCTGCTCGAACACCTCGTGGCGTCCTGGAGCGACGCCTTCGCGGAGCGCTTCCGGGCCCGCTGGGTGCCCCTGGAGCACCAGGTCGAGCATCAGTCCCGCACGGTCGTGGCGGCGGCGCTGTACGCGCGCGAGCAGGCGGACGGATTCGGGGACGCCCCACGCGTGCGTGCCCGACGCTCGGCCTGACGCCGCCCGTTCGGCCCGTGCCTCAGGTGTCCAGCGCGAAGACCTCTCCGGTGCGCGCCGCCATGGCGCACCCGTTGGAGAACGTCCTCCTGTAGTCGACCGGGCGGCCCTTCCACTCCCCGCGCGCGTGGGCGGTCACCGGGGCGTAGATCATCGGGCACATGACGCCCTTGGCCGGGACGGCGTCGATGTCGCCGCCCGCGGCGCCCAGTTGGGCACAGGCCTCGGCCGCGTGGGCGTGCCCCTGGGGCGGGTCGCACAGGAGCAGCGTCCCGCGCGTGTCACTGGACCGGCTGTCGCCCCGGGTGACGGTGAGGTAGAGCCAGTCGCCCTGGATGCCGTGGCGGGGAGCGGACGCCTGGGCCGGTGGCTGTCCGGCGGCGAGGAGCACAAGTGCCGCCGGAAGCAGGGCACTCCGGAGCACAGTCGTTCTGAAGGCTTTGAAGGTGTGGGTCATTCCCGGTGCATCGGCACCGCGGGCTCCGTACCCCACCCCGGCTCACCCGAACGGGAGCGCACGGGCGCGTACCGCCGGGCCAGTTCGAACGCGCTGAGCACCACGCGCGACTGGTACTCGACCTGGCGCGCGACCGAGATCCAGCGCGCGCCGCAGCCGTCGCGGTAGTCGGCGCACCACTGGTCGATCAGCCGGTCCAACTCCGGGAGTACACCGGCCTGATCGCTCCCCGAGGCGATCACGAGCTGGTACAGCAGCCCGGCCGTCCGCAGCGCCAGCCGTCGCCCCGCGATGCGCAGGGCGGCCAGGTGGGCGGTGTTGAGCGGTGGCAGCGGACGGGCGGCGCCGGTGTCGACGTCGGGGTCCCACGCGTCGGCGAGCCCGGGGATCACCAGTAAATAGTCGTCGACCGGGGCGAGCAGCCGCGCCGCGTCGGACACGACGAGGATCCGCGGACGCGGCTCGGCGGTGTCCCGCGCGGGCGGTACCACCGGGTCGGCGGCGGGCCGCGGCCAGGCGTCCCGCAGCCCGACGCCCGTCCCCGCCTCGACGCCGCTCTGGACGAACGGCCGTATCCGCGCGAGGAGTTGCTCCAGGACGCGGCTGTCGTGGCGCAGGGTGTGGCTCACGGTGCGCAGGAAGGCGTCCGCGTCGGCGGGCGGTGCGCCGTTCTCGACGCCGGTCACGCCCCACATCGGCGCCTCCACGACCGCGGTCACCGTGCCGTGCCGGTGCGGGTGGTACCAGGTGGACTCGACGGCGGCCTCGGTGATGGCGGCGGCGAGGTCGCCCGGGCGCGGTGGCGGGATGCGGTAGACGGCGGGGCCGAGGCTCGGCCAGTACAGGGTGTCGTAGGGGCCGAGTTCGCGCGGGATGCCGAGACGGGTCGCGGTGTGGGCGACGCGGCGGGCGAGACCCGGGAGGTCGCGGGTCAGCTCCACGAAGCCGCCGCCCACGTCGACGCCGTGCAGGGAGCACTGGAGGAAGGGACGGAGTTCGTCCTGGATCTCCAACAGGGCGCGCGTCTCCGGGAGTCGGGCACCCGCCGCGCCGTCGGGCAGCCACTCGGGCTGTTCCAGGAAGCCGGGCCGGAAGAAGTTCCGGAAGTAGCGGCCGAGGGTGTACGGGCCGGGGAGCCAGCCCTCGTTGCGGCGCGAGCCGTCGGGGTCGAGGCACAGCAGCAGGTTCCAGGTGGCGTCGGCGCCCTCGCTCAACCGGGGGTCGGCGAGGACCCGTTCGGCCAGCCGGAGCACCGTCGCGCCGCCCACGGGCTCGTTGGCGTGCGGTCCGGCGACCACGAGGGCCTGGTGGCTGCCGTGGCCCACGGAGAGCAGCCACAGGGGCGTACCGGCGCGGGAGGTCCCGACGCGGCGCAGCCGGGCGTCCTGGGGGTGGCGGGCGACGAGCGCGGCGGCCTGGGCGGCCAACTCGTCCACGGACGGGTAGCGGAGGAGTGGCGGCAGGGCACACCTCCACAATCGTGGTGCCGTCGGTTCACCTGGTGTGCATGGTGTACGCACAGTCAGTCACGGCGTACGGGGTACGTCAACACCGCCGTACGCAAAGGGATTTCACGCACACCCAAGATCGCCACATCGGGTAATGCCCAGGCCAGAGGTGAAGTGCGGCCCGGTCCGGCTCAGGTGCCGGCGATCCGGAACGTCATCCGTCCGAAGCCGATCTGATCGCCTTCGCGGACGACGGCCGCGCCGGTCACCCGTCGGCCGTTGACCGTCGTGCCGTTGGTCGAACCGAGGTCGCGCAGCACCCACATGCCGCCCTGGCGGCTGAGTTCGGCGTGCACCCGGGAGACCGTCTCGTGGGTCAGGCGCAGCCCGTTGGCGGGGTCGCGGCCGATGCGCAGCGGATGCCCGTTGCCCGGGTGGGGCAGCAGCAGCTTCGGGAGCCGCTCGGCCTGCCACGCCCTCCGGAGCCGTACGGTGAAGCCGGAGACGGCCTCCACGGTGCCGAACAGGGCACGCGAGAGGCGGCTTTCGGTGGGCAGGTCGGCGGTGAGCGGTACGAGGTCCTCGGACCGGCGGGCGGCGAGCGCCAGCTCCATGCGCCGGACGAACGTGTCGTGGGACAGCCGCCCCATGGCGACGCCGTCGTGGAGGACCTTGAGCGCCTTGTCGCGCTCCACGTCGGACAGCCGCGCGGGGTACGTGTGGAACTCGAAGGACGACGTCACGCTCGTGATTGTCGGGCAGTGAACCCCGGGTGTCCAGAAGACGCGGAAACAGCACGCACGCGCGTGAAGATGACGACACCTGCGCCAAAGGGACGGATTCAAAAGCGGATTGATCTCGTTTGAAGCACGATGGACGGGCTACATCCCGGTGAGCAGACGAAGGGGAACCGTCCGTGCAGTTCGAGGTGTGGGCACCAGAGGCAGACCGTGTGACGCTCCATTGCGAGGGCGCCACGCGCGCGTTGGAGCGCGATCCCGAGCGCGTGGGGTGGTGGACCGGCGAGGCGGAGGCGGACGACGGCACGCGGTACGGGTTCGCGGTGGACGACGGCCCGCCACGGCCCGACCCGCGCTCGCGCCGCCAGCCGGACGGCCCGGACGGGCTGAGCGAGGTCGTCGACCACGAGCGGTACGCGTGGCGGGCCGCGTGGTCCGGACGCCCGCTGCCCGGAGCGGTGCTCTACGAACTGCACGTCGGCACGTACACGCCCGAGGGCACCCTGGACGCGGCCGCCGACCGGCTCGGCCACCTCGTCGAACTGGGCGTCACACACGTCGAGTTGATGCCCCTCTGCCCGTTCCCCGGCCGCCACGGCTGGGGCTACGAGGGCGTCTCCCTGTGGGCCGTCCACGAGCCCTACGGCGGCCCCGAGGGGCTCAAGCGGTTCGTCGACCGGGCCCATGAACTGGGCCTGGGCGTCGCGCTCGACGTGGTGCACAACCACCTCGGCCCGTCCGGGAACTACCTGCCCGTGTTCGGCCCCTACTTCACGGACACGCACCAGACCCCCTGGGGCAGTGCCGTGAACCTGGACGCGCCCGGCTCGGACGAGGTGCGCGCGTTCCTCCTGGGCAGCGCGCTGGCGTGGCTGCGCGAGTACCGGATCGACGGGCTGCGGCTGGACGCGGTGCACGCGCTGTGGGACACGCGCGCGTGCCACTTCCTGGAGGAACTGTCCGCCGCCGTCGACGCGTTGGCCGCCGAGACGGGCCGGCCGCTGTTCCTGGTCGCCGAGTCCGACCTGAACGACCCGCGCGTGGTGACCTCCCGCGCGGAGGGCGGACTCGGACTGCACGCGCAGTGGAACGACGACTTCCACCACGCCCTGCACACCGCGGTGACCGGTGAATCGCAGGGCTACTACGCGGACTTCGCGCGGGCCCCGCTCTCGGCGATCGCCAAAACCCTGACCGGTGGCTACTTCCACGACGGCACCTATTCGAGCTTCCGGGACCGCCACCACGGCCGCCGCCTCGACCGCACGCGCGTGGCCGCGCACCGCCTCCTCGGCTACAGCCAGACCCACGACCAGATCGGCAACCGCGCCCAGGGGGACCGCCTTTCGGCCTCCCTCTCCCCCGGCCTGCTGGCCTGCGCCGCCGCGCTGACCCTGACCGGACCCTTCACACCGATGCTGTTCATGGGCGAGGAGTGGGCGGCGGGCACGCCCTGGCAGTTCTTCACGGACCACACCGACCCGGACCTCGCGGAGGCGGTACGGCAGGGCAGGCGGCGGGAGTTCACGTCGCACGGCTGGGCCGCGGAGGACGTGCCCGACCCCCAGGACCCGGCGACCCGCGACCGCTCCTGCCTCGACTGGTCGGAGCCGCAGCGCGAACCCCACGCGCGCGTGCTGGCCTGGTACCGCCGTCTCATCGCCCTCCGGCACGAACAGCCCGACCTCACGGACCCCGACCTCACCGACACGAAGGTGGCCTACGACGAGGACGCCCGCTGGCTCGCGCTGCGCCGCGGAGACGTACGCGTCGCCGTGAACCTCGGCAAGGAACCGGCCGCGATCCCCCTGGGCACGCGTCCCGCGGAGATCCTGGCCGCGTGGGAGCCGGTGGAGGCGCCGGGGGCCGACGGGTTGCTGCGGCTGCCCGGGGAGTCGTGCGTGGTGCTGGCACAGGCGTAAACGCTTGCGCAATCGTTTGCGAGCGGCTGACGTAAACGCTCGCGCAAGCGTTTACGGAGCGCGACGTAAACGCTTGCGCGCTACAACTCCCCGTCCCCTTCCCTCAGTTCCGTCACCCGTTCCAGCAGGATCGCCTCCCAGCTGCGGCGCAGTTGGGTCCTGAGGAGCGCGACGGACCCGGTGTCGCGGCCCTTGAGGCAGTCGGCGAGGCGGACGACGGTGTCGCAGCGGGCGAGCCAGAGGCCGCGCAGGCAGGGGCGGGCGCCGTAGCCGGCGAGGGTCGCGGCGCGTACGGCGGCGGGGGAACCGACGGCCAGCGCGAGTCCGGCGATGTCCTCGGCGGGGTCGCCGAGGACCGCGTCGGTCCAGTCCAGGACGCCGCGGACCCGGCCGTCGGTGCTCACCACGAGGTGTTCGCCCTTGAGGTCGTGGTGGACGAGGACCGCGGTGCCGGGCTGGGCGGCGAGCTGGATCGCGCCGGGCGGGGTGAGCTGGTGGAGGCGTGCGGCGTCGAACTCGTCGGCGGCGGCGAGCCGTTCGGCGGCCTGCTCGGCGGTGCGGCGCAGCTCCTCCAGGGAGCGCGGTGCGGTGCGCGGGATCCCGAGCGACTCGGCCTGCCGGGCGGGCACCTCGCGCAGCCCGGTGAGCAGCCCCGCCAGGTCGGCCTCGCCGACGGCGGAGACGTCCTGGTCCTCGCCGGAACGCCCGGGCACCTTGGTGTCCAGCGTGTAGGTGAGCCCGGGCGCCCACTCGCCGTGCGCCACGCTCGTCGGAACGGCGACGGGGAGATACGGCCGTACGAGGTCGCGCAGGCGCAGTTCACGGCGCTGGCGCACGGTGGCCGCGCGGTTCGGGGCGAGGCGCAGGACATGGCGGGAG
Organism: Streptomyces sp. N50; assembly: GCF_033335955.1. Classification (GTDB taxonomy): domain Bacteria; phylum Actinomycetota; class Actinomycetes; order Streptomycetales; family Streptomycetaceae; genus Streptomyces. Next base: position 7,413,790 of record NZ_CP137549.1, on the reverse strand, counting down.
CCGACCCACCAGGTGGCGTGCCCGCCACCCTCCGCGACGGGCGTGATCTCGGGTCCGGCACCGTCGGCCGTACCGTCCTTGAGCAGGGAACGGACCAGCTGGCGGACGGTGTCCGCGGTGGGTGTCGGTGCCTGGGTCATGGTCGGGCCGTCGCCGTTCGGGGTGTCGGGGCTCCTGGTCGTCGTCAGTCCACCAGGGCCATCTCGCGGGCCGTGTTGTTGAGCCGGCGGCCACCGTGGTCGGTCACCGTGACGATGTCCTCGATGCGTACCCCGAAGCGCCCGGGCAGATAGACGCCGGGCTCCACGGAGAAGCACATCCCGGGCACGAGGGGCTGTTCCTCGCCCTCGATCATGTACGGCGGCTCGTGCGTGGTGACGCCGATGCCGTGGCCGGTGCGGTGGATGAAGTAGGGGCCGTATCCGGCGTCGTCGATGACCGCGCGGGCGGCGCGGTCGACCTCCTGGCAGGCGACTCCGGGGCGCACCGCGCGGAAACCGGCCTCCTGGGCCTCGCGGACGAGATCGTGGACGCGCTGTTCCTCGTCGCTGGGTTCGCCGACGTGGACCGTGCGCGAGGTGTCGGAGCCGTAGCCGTCCTTGAGGCCGCCGAAGTCGAGGACGATCATGTCGCCCTGCTGGATGACGCGGTCGCCGACCTCGTGGTGCGGGTTGGCTCCGTTGGGGCCCGAGGCGACGATGGTGAAGTCGACCTGGGAGTGCCCGAACTGCCGTAGCAGATCGGCGAGATCGGTGCCGACGTCGGACTCGCGGCGGCCGGCGAAGGGAACCTTCCGGATCTCCTCGTACGTTGCGTCAGCGGCCGCTCCGGCGGCGGCCATGAGGTCCAGTTCCGCCGCGTCCTTCACCGCGCGGAGCATCGGCAGCGCGTCGGTGAGGGAGGCGTAGGTGGTGTCGGGCAGCGTCTTCTGGAGTGCCAGCAGATGCATCGCCCAGGTGTTGTCGCTGATGCCGAAGCGGCCGGTCGCGTCGAGGAGGGCCGCGGTGGCAGCGTAGGGGTCCTTGCCGTCGGTCCAGTCGCGCAGGGTGAGGGCGTCGGCTCCGGCCGCCTTGGCCGCGTCCGGGGCCTCCAGGGTGGGCACGACGAGGACCGGGGAGCGGCCGGGGGCCAGGACGAGCACGGTGAGCCGTTCGGTGACCGCGGTGGGCGCGTAGCCGGTGAGCCACACCAGGTCCGGCCCCGGAGCGACCAGCAGCCCCGCGAGACCGGCGTCGGCGGCGGCCCGCGCGGCGCGGTCCATGCGGGCCCTGTAGTCGGCGGCGGTGAAGGGCGCGGGCGGGCTACCGGTCATTCAGGCCTCCGAGGACGGACGGAACGGGGCTACGGTCAGCATCCTGCCCGGACCCGGAGGGCCACGCGAGCCGATCGGCGGGACTTCCCCGGTCCGGGCACCGCATCCGGGGAGTCCCGCCTGCGATCGGCGTCACGGCGTGGGCCACCTCCCGGGCGACGCGCGGCGCCGGGTCAGACGACGTACCCGGGGACCACGGTGAACTGCTGGAAGCCGCCGCTGTGGTGCCGCACGGTGATCGTGACCTCGTCCCCGGGGTGGGCACGCGCGACCGCGCGCGCGAGGTCGGCCGCCGAGTCGACCCGGGTGCCGCCGAACGTGAGCAGGACGTCGCCGCGGATCAGGCCGGCCGTGTAGCCGGGGCCGGGGATGTGGACGCCGACGACCAGGGCGCCCGCCTTGTCGGCGTCCACGGCCTCCACGCCGAGTGTCGCGGCGGCGGGCGTGGCCGACGGCGAGGGGCTCGCGGAGGGCGTGGTCCGGCCGGTCGGGGCGGTCGTCGGCGCCGGTTGCCGGGCCGCCTGGCGCTGCATCTCGGCGAGTTTGCTCATGCCGATCACCGTGGCGCCGACCGTGCCGAGGCCGACCCCCGACAGCACCAGGACGGTCCCGACGAACAGGCCGAACAGCAGGGTCACGAGCCGTCGGCCGCGGCGCCGCGCGGCGTGCGGGCGCCGGGTGGGGCCGGGCTTGGTGCCGCCGCCGGGTTCCTGACCGGGCATCGGCTTGGGACGCAACGCAGTCTGTTCCATGGATCGCCTCCGGCAGATGCTCTACCCGGCGCACCGGCGCGCGACGTGCCACGAACGAGTGAGACTGACCGGGGGTCAGGAGCGGGAAGGCCCTGCGCGCGCGACGGGCACCTCGTCCCGGGTGAACACCCGCAGCCGCCCTCCCGCGCGCGGGAGGGCGGTCAGGACGCGCGGCCCGGGTGCGGTCGGCGCGGTGGCGAGGGTGAGTCCGCGATCGGCTCGGAGCGCGCGGTCGAGCGCTCCTTCTGCTCCTACGGCCCGACCCGCCACCTCGACACCCTGCGCGCCCACGGCCTGCGCTTCTCCGGGCACGACGAGGACGGCCACGTCCGGATCGCCGAACTCCCCGGCCATCCCTTCTTGCTGGCCACCCTCTTCCAGCCGGAACTGTCCGGCGACGACTCGCGCCCGCATCCGGTGGTCCGGGCGCCGGCGCGAGCCGCGGTCGCCCACGCGGGCCGGGCGGAGCACCAGCTCTCCTGACCCGCCGCGGGTTCTCCCGCTCAGCCGAACGGCAACGCCGGCACCCGGTCCGGCACGAACCCGTGCGACCGCCTCGCCAGGTACTCGGCCTTGTAGCGGTCGACCTCGCTGTGCCAGTTCAGAATGCCCGCCATCCAGTGCTGGAGGTCGGTCACATAGCCCTTCATGATCTCGCGGGCCTCGTCCGAGAGGTCGAAGTCGTCGTAGACGATGGGCAGTTCGTTCGCGGCGACGTGTTCGAACTGGTGCATGCGCTGGGTCATCAGGTCGTGGACGACGCCGAGTGCGGTCGGGTAGTCGATGCCGAAGAAGTTCTGCACGACGAGGATCGCGTTGTGGACCTCGCCCTCGTACTCGATCTCCTTCTGGTAGGAGAAGACGTCGTTGAGGAGGCAGGCGTAGTCGATGGCCGCGTTCTCCAGGGCGCGGACGGGGCCGGTGCGGTAGACCTCGGGCGGGACCTTCGGGCCGTGGCCCATGCGGCACATGCTGAGAGTGAGGTCGGAGCCGAAGGTGGCGCGGCGCATCTCCAGGTAGTCGATCGGGTCGGGGACGCGGTGCTGGATCTGGTTGGACAGCTCCCAGACCCAGCTCTCGGTCATCGTGTTGATCGCGGTCTTCAGGGTGCGCCGGTCGTCGACGGGCATCTCGGCGGTGGTGAGGGCCCACAGGTCGATGAGCGCGCGCTCCATGCCGTTGACCGGCACGATGACCGCCGGTCCCTCGATCGGCATGCAGTCGGAGAGGCGGGCCGTGGTGACGCGGGCGGCGGCGAGGTCGCCTCGGACGCCGTAGACGAGGGGGTAGTAGTCGTCGCCGTAGGTCCCCACGCGAGCCAGCGGGAGCTGAGGTCGAGGGCCGCCTCGGTGGCGTCCGGGTCGATACCCGCGGAGCAGAGCGGGAGGTCGGCGGCGGCGAGTTTCTCCTCGTCCCAGACGCCCTCCTCCAGGATGCCCATCGCGTGCGCCCAGTCGACGAGGCGGAGGCGGGCGCCGTCGAGGTGCGGGCTGAGTTCAACCTCGAACGGCATGTAGAAATCGGGGAGTTGGGAGGGGCCGACCTTCTGGAAGGGCACGTGTGTGTAGGCGCGCAGCCGTTCGGCGCCGGCCGAGGCGAGCAGGGCGCCGATGTCGGCGGCCGAGGTGCCGATGCCGGTCGGGCCGTTCAACGGCGAGTTGTCGAGGGCGCCTTCGTTCATGTAGCGGCTGGAGCGCAGGTGCCATTCGTGGCCGCCGGACTGCCAGTCCTGCAGTCCCTGGGCGTAGGCGGCGACGGCCCTGACCTCGTCCGGGGTGAGACCTTTCTCCAGGGCCACGGCGGGCACTTCGGTGAACGCGGTGTGCTCGAACTGGTGGAGCCGCGAGGTCAGCACGTCGTTGACGGTGTCGGCGGCCTCCTGGGTGGTGCAGCCGAAGAAGGACTCCAGGACGAGCACGCCGTTGCTCAACTCGCCCTCGTCCTCGACCTCCCGCTGGTAGGAGAAGAGGTCGTTGCGCAGGTGGACGCCGTCGGAGAAGGTCTCCATCAGCACCCGCAGCGGCCGCTCCTCGGCGACGGACGCGGGCACTTCGGAGGTCGCGTACTCAACGAGCCCCGCCGACCAGGGCGCCCCGCCCACCTTGCGGCGCATCTCGATGTACTCGACGGGGTTGGCGATGCGCCCCTCGTTGATGTTGGACAGTTCCCACAGGGACTCGTTGAGCAGGTGCTCGGTGGAGACGGCGAAGCGGCGGCGCCAGTCGACGGACATCGCGGGCACCGTGCGCGCCCACAGGTCGGCGAGCCCCGCCTCGACCGGATTCTCCGGCTCCGGTACGGGAGTCGAGAGGTCCAGCGGCATGAACAGCGGCAGCCGGTCCAGGTAGGCCTTGCCGCCGGCGCGGTCCTGGCTGCGCTTGAAGGTCTCCAGGAAGTGGTCGTCGAAGAAGAACACCCACACGTACCAGTCGGTGATCAGCGACAGGGCGGGCCCGTCGCAGTCGGGGTGGGTGTAGGCGCAGAGCAGGCCGTAGTCGTGCGCGTCGAGGTCGGCCTGCTCCCAGATCCCGGAGCCCTCCAGCATGCCCATCTCGCGCGCCCACACGGAGGAGTGGGCGCGGGCCTCTTCCAGATGCGGATTGAGGCGCGCGGGATACGGCATGTAGAAGTGCGGGAGTTCGAACGGCTGGGTCATGGCCGGGCCCTACCCGTGGCCCTGGGCGGCCATCCCGGGCAAGGGACATGATCACACCATCGCGTGAATCAGGAGTGAACCCATGAGTTTCGCCCGCATCTTGTGACGTTCACTTCTACGCGCGCAGACTACGGGGGTTCACGTGTCCCCTCCCTTGGCCGGAGTCCCGATGAACCACTCCCGAACCTTCTCCCGCCGCGCCACGCTCGCCTCCCTGGCCGGAGCGGCGCTGGCCGGTACCGCCACCGTGCGCGCGTCGGCGTCCGAGCAGCACGGGCGGTACGGGCGGACCGTGCGGTTCGCCACGTTCAACGCCTCGCTGAACCGCGCCACCGAGGGCGCGCTGGTCACGGACCTGTCGACGCCCGACAACGCCCAGGCGCGCAACGTCGCCGAGACCATCCAGCGGGTGAACCCCGACATCCTGCTGATCAACGAGTTCGACTACGTGGAAGGCGGCGCAGCGGTCCGTCTGTTCCTCGACAACTACCTGTCCCGGGGCCACAACGGCGCCCGCCCGATCCACTTCCCGCACCACTTCACCGGCCCGGTGAACACGGGCGTCCCCTCGGGCGTCGACCTCGACGGGAAGAACGGCGTGGTGACGACGCCGGGTTCGGACGCGTACGGGCAGGACGCGTTCGGCTACGGCTTCTTCCCGGGCCAGTACGGCATGGTCGTCCTCTCCAAGTTCCCGATCGACACCCGCGCGGTGCGCACCTTCCAGCACTTCCTGTGGAAGGACATGCCGGGGAACGTGATCCCTCCCGGGTACTACAGCGACGCGGCCCGCGCGATCTTCCGGCTCTCCTCCAAGAGCCACTGGGACGTGCCGGTCCGGCTCGGCCACGAGACCGTGCACTTCCTGGTCTCGCACCCGACGCCGCCCACCTTCGACGGCACGGAGGACCGCAACGGCCGCCGCAACCACGACGAGATCCGCCTGTGGGCGGACTACATCGGCGGCCACGCGCGCAGTGCCTATCTCTACGACGACAAGGGCGTCCGGGGCGGTCTGCGGCCGGGCTCGCGGTTCGTGATCGCGGGCGACCAGAACGCCGATCCGTACGACGGCGACAGCTACGACCACGCCGTACGGCAGTTCCTCGACCACCCGGCGATCAACCTGCCCGCCAAACCGCCGGCCAGCGCGGGCGGGGTCGAGGCCGCGAAGCTCCAAGGCGGCGCGAACATCGGCCAGTTGGGCAACCCGGCCTACGACACGGGCGACTTCAGCGACACGGCGCCGGGCAATCTGCGCGTGGACCACGTCCTGCCGTCCAAGGGCCTGCTCCCGGGCCGCAACGGCGTCTTCTGGCCGACCTCGGACGACCCGCTGTACCGCCTGGTCGGCGACGGCACCACGGTCGTCACGTCCGACCACCGGATGGTGTGGCAGGACGTACGGCTGGGCTAGGGCTGTCCGGACAGGTGCGGGACGAGTTCCTCGCCGACCCACGCCAGCGCGTCCGGCAGCGCCTCCGTCTCCACCGGCAGCCACAGCGACGCGGAGACCAGCCCGGCGTCGGCCAGCCGGCCCAGCTCGTCCCGGACGCTCTCGGCGCTCGCCTCGGCTCCGCCCAGCGGGCGCCCCGGCACCTTGACCGCGGGCGCGAACCCGGGCGGCACGAGGAACAGCCCTGCCGTCAGGGCCAGTTGACCGGGGTCGCGGCCGACCTCGTCGCCGAGCGCGGCGAGCCGCGACCGCACCCCGGTGAGCGATTCGGCATCGACCCCGGACCCGTGCCACGCGTCGCCGAAGCGCAGGGCCCGGCGCAGTGCCGCGTCGCTCTGTCCGCCGATCCACACCGGCGGACCGCCCTCGGTGCGCGGCAGCACCCCGAGCCGCGCCGGGCCCTCACCCCGCCACAACTGCCGTACGACGGCGAGCTGTTCGTCGGTCCGGCGGCCCCGCCCCGCGAACGGGACGCCGACGGCCGCGTACTCCGCGGTGTCCCAGCCGGTGCCGACACCGAGTGTGAAACGGCCTTTGGAGAGCCGGTCCAGGGTGGCGGCCTGGTGGGCCAGGATCAGCGGGTTGTACAGCGGCAGGACCAGGATGCTGGTGACCAGCCCGATCCGCCGGGTCGCCCCGGCGATCGCGGCCAGCAGGACCAGCGGGTCCGGGGTCACGCCTGTCGCGCCGGCCACCGCGTGGCCGCTGGCGAAGACATGGTCGAGGCCCAACTCCTCGGCCCTGACGGCGGTTTGGAGGACCTCGTCCAACTCCCCCTCCCCGTCGGGCCACAGACGGTGCGGTGCCACTCCGATACGCATCTCGGTCGTACTCCCCTCGCGCGACGACACGTCCGACAAGAAACGTCAGCCTCCGACCCAACTACACACCGGCCGCCGGGGACACCCCCCGCACCTGGATCAGCGCATGCGTGCCGCCCGTGCGCCAGCGCTGCCCCTCCGCCGCGACCAGCGCGGCCTCCGTTCCGGCGTCCAGGCCCGTGATCACGTCGGACTTGAGGGTGCGCAGGGCGGCGACCGGGCCCGGGAAGTACGCGGTGGCGTCGGCGAACGGTGTGGTCGGAGCCCAGCGGCGATCGCCCACCAGGCGGCGGTAGTTGAGGTCGCCCTTCACGATCGTCAGGGTGGCCGCGGCGAACTCGGCGCGGAGGTCGGCGGGCATCTCGGCGTACGGCAGCGGGGCGCAGGAGAAGGGGTGGGCGCGCACGGTGAGGCGGCCGTCCGCCATGGCCGACCAGAGGCGGCGGCCATACGTCGCCGCCGCACCCGGCGCTCCGACCAGGCGGTGCAGGGCGTCGACCACGTCGGCGGTCGTGGCGTCGGAGACGTAGTACGGGTGCGGCTTGATGTGCAACACCGCGCGCTCGACGCGCCGTTGGTCCAGAAGGTGGGCCAACAGCAGGAGATCGGGGATGAGTTCGCGGCCGGCGTTGTCGGCGACGAGGCAGAGGGTGCCGGTGCCGGAGAGGAGTGACCAGAGCCGTTCGCTGTCGTCGGCCACCAGGGCCGGGACCGGGTCCTGCGCTGCCGACTCCGCTCCGGCCGCCGAGAGGCGGAAGCCGAGGTCCGCGCGGTTGCCCCAAAGGGAGCCGTGCAGAAGGGAGTTGGCGCGCTCCGCCGGCGGCCTGGACTCCAGCTCGTCCAGTGCGGCGAGTTCCTCGTCCGTCTCGGGGGCGTCGAGCTCGGCGCGCTTGAAGGGGCGGAACGGGTCGATACCCTGCCAGGCGCCGGGGCCGAAGTAGCCGACGGCGTCGAGGAGTTGGCGGTAGAAGTAGCTCTCGGACCAGAGCCAGGGCACGTCGTACCAGGACTGTCCGGCGTAGGTGTCGGTGCCCCATGCCGCCCACCGGTCGTGGTCGGGGGCGTCGGCCGGGAGGGGTTCGATCGTGCCCTCGGTGCAGTTCTTCAGGAGGGCGTCGAGGGCGCGGTGCTGCTCGGGGCCGTAGGGGAAGGCGTCGCGGACCTGGTGGATGATCGCGGGGTGCCGTTCGGCCAGCACGCTGCGGGGGAACGAGCCGGGCTCGTCGCCGAGGATCACGGGCGCGGTGGGGGTGTCGGGCATGCGGCTCACCGTACCGGGCGGGTCAGTCGGCTTCGATCTCCCGCTCCAGGCGTGCCGCGAGGCTGAGATAGCGGGCGCGGCGGGGGACGGGGACCAGGCCGCGGATCACCAGATGCCACATCTCGGCGGTTCTGCGGGGCTGTAACGCCACCGGTTCGAGGGTGCGGCCCACGACGCGGATGCCGACGAAGAGGCCGACGAGCGTACGGGCCACGGCGTCCACGTCGGTGTCGGGGTGGGCGTCGGCCTCCGCGACGGCGCCGGTGAGTTTGCGGGAGGCGATGTCCAGCCACTCGGTGAAGGGGTGCGGCATCGGGGGCCGTACCTCGATCTCCCCCGCGGCGAGCCGGAGTCCGGCGCGCGGGATGGGGCCCTCGACGGCCAGCCGCGTCACGCCGAACGTGACACGTATCAATGTCTCCAGTGAGGAGTAGCCCCTGCCGTCCATCTCCTTGGAGATCTGGCGCGAGGCCTTGGCCTGCATCTCCAGGATGGTGTGGGCCAGGTCTTCCTTGGCCGCGAAGTGGAAGTACAGGGCGCCCTTGGTGACCTGGGCTTGGTCGACGATGTCGCTCAGGCTGGTGGATTCATAGCCCTGCCGGTCGAAGAGCTCGGCGGCGGCCGTGATGATCGTCGTTCGGGTCTGTTCGGCCCGTAGCTGCCTCACCATCGACTGAAACACTCCTGATGAAGGAAAAACAACGGCCCGTGCCGTTTTTTTCTTACCCCCTGTACACAGTAGCTCACGGTATGGCGGTGTCGACCTTGCACCCGAAGACCGCCAACACCCCTCACGTTCCCATCACTTGCGTCTCTGTGTCACCCCTGCCCCGACTCTTGACCACTTTCGGTGGCTGTGGCACGTGTCAGCACCGGTTCCCGGCCAAACGGAAGACCGACCGCCCTGACGAGGCACCTCCGGGGAAGCGCCTCGCCCTACGGGTCAGTCGGTCTGTTTCTGTGAATACCCTGTGCCGTCGGTCTACCGGGCGGAGGGCGCGCTGCCGCCGCCGGTGCTCACGGCCTGGACGGTCTTCGCCGCGTCCGCGAGACCGGCGCCGCAGCCGCCGGAGCAACTACCGGGCAGGGCACGGGCGTTGGCCTTGATGGCCGACTCGATCCGGGCCGGGGTCAGCGCGGGGTCGGCCGACTTCATGAGCGCGACCAGGCCCGCGATGTGCGGGGTGGCCATGCTGGTGCCCTGGTAGTAGGCGTACGACTCGGTGGACGGCGTCTTCGTGCCGGAGTTCAGCGTGGAGTAGATGCCGTTGGCGGTGCCGGTGCCGGTCTGGCCGCCGGGGGCCGAGATGTCCACGCCGGAGCCGTAGTTGGAGTAGGACGCCTTGGCGCCGGCGCGGTTGGTGGCGGCGACCGAGATGACGTTGGCGCAGTTGCCCGGGGAGTGGTTCGCGACGTTGTCGTTGTCGTTGCCCGCGGCCACGACGACCGTGGTGCCGCGGTTCACGGCGGCGGTGATCGCGCTCTGGGTGGCCGAGGTGCAGGCGCCGTCGCCGCCCAGGCTCATGTTGATGACCTTGGCGATGTTGCCGTTGGCGGGGACGCCGGAGACGCTGCCGCCGGAGGCCCAGGTGATGGCGTCGATGATGTCGGAGTCGTAGCCGCCGCACTTGCCCAGCACGCGCAGCGGGGAGATCTTCGCGCCGTAGGCGATGCCCGCGATGCCCTTGCTGTTGTTGGTGGCGGCGGCGATGGTGCCGGCGACGTGGGTGCCGTGCCAGGAGGAGGGGCTGGCCGGGATGCCCGCGCCGCACTCGTTGGCGGCGTAGTAGTCGCCGGGGTCGGCCGGGTTGCTGTCGCGGCCGTTGCCGTCGACCGAGACGGCGGTGTCCGAGATGAAGTCGTAGCCGGCGACGATGTTCGCGGCGAGGTCGGAGTGGGTGACGTAACCGGTGTCGATGACGGCGACGGTGACCCCGCCGCCGGTCGAGGTCGGCCATGCGGCGGGCACGTTCATCCCTGCCGTGGACTCGAAGAGGTCCCACTGCCTGCTGTACCCGGTGTCGTTCGGGTCGGCCTGCGGGGTGTTCAGCCGGTCCGGTACGACATAGGAGACCTGCGGGTCTGATCTGAACTCGGCGATGACGTCGGCGACTTCGGTGGTGCTGCGGGCGTCGCCGAGGCCGACCAGGGCGGCTCCGGTGCCCAGGCGGCGCTGGAAGTCGACGCTCTCGCCGGTCTCCGTGCCCTTGGCGGTGGCGTCGGCCTCGGCGGCGCGGTTCGAACTCGCCTCGGCGGCACCGGACTTGTAGCCGACGATGAGGCGTTCGGCGAGCGTGCCGGGGGCGGCCTCGGTCTGTCCGGACAGGGCCGGCGCCGCGGCCTGGGTGGGGGGCACCTGGGCGACGGCGGCCGAGGTGGCGACCGTGGCGAGGAGGGCCGCGGAGACCGCGGCGACGGATATCAGGGTCCGTCCGGTGGGGAACGCCGTGGGAGTGCGCAAGGGCTTGCCTTTCGTGGCCGTACTCCAACAAGCGCGGAGCAGCGGTCGATTCGCTTCGTCGTCGAAGCGGCGGGGGGTCATCGAGAAAAGCGGCGCGGTGGCCGACCAGGCGCGGGGAGCCGACCGGTCAGGGGTGGCCTGTGGGTCAGCTGTGGCCAAACGATAGGCAAAGAGAAGGTCATGCGGATACGGGGAAAACCCTCGATCCGGCCGGAAACCGACCCTAGATGTCCGGCAGTTGCCCGGATCCGCCCCGCTGCGCGGCGGCCGGAGGAACTGAACGCGCCGGGCCCGCTTCCCGTATTGCACGAACAGACCGTTGCCGCCCCCGGCCGAGGAGACGATCCGGATGCCCCGGACGACCGTACATCGCACCGCCCTGGCGGCCGCCGCCATGGCCCCGCTGCTGCTCACCGTCTGGGCGGCGGGTCCGGCGCAGGCGCACGGGGCGCCGACGTATCCGGTCAGCCGGGTCTACGCCTGCTCGCCGCAGGGCGGCAGCGCGGCCGGGTCGACGGCCTGCAAGGCGGCCGTGGCGGCGAACGGAGGGCCCTTCACGTTCTGGGACAACATCCGCGTCCCCGACATCAACGGCCGCGACCGGCAGCTGATCCCCGACGGGAAGCTGTGCAGCGGTGGCCTGTCCGACTACAAGGGGCTCAACCTCGCCCGCACCGACTGGCCGTCCACGCGGCTGACTCCGGGGGCGAAGCTGACGATGACGTACGCGTCGACGATCGCGCACACCGGGACGTTCAAGTTGTATCTGACGAAGGCCGGTTACGACGCGTCGAAGCCGCTGACCTGGTCCGAGCTGCCGACGACGCCGTTCGCCGAGGTGAAGGACCCGCCGCTGACCGGCGGCGCGTACCGCATCGGGGCGACGCTGCCGACGGGCCGGACCGGGCGCCAGCTGATCTACACCATCTGGCAGAACAGCAGCACCGAGGACACGTACTACTCGTGCTCGGACGTGGTGTTCCCGGGCGGCGGCACCGCGTCGTCGTCCTCCTCGAAGGAGACCGCCGGTTCGAAGGGGACAACCGGCTCGAAGGACAAGACGGCGAGTCCGTCCTCGTCCGCGGTCAAGTCCCCTACGGCCGCGAGCAGTTCGGCGAAGGCCCCGGCAGCCGCCACGGCACAGAAGGCGTCCCCCGCCGAGGAGAGCACCGCGCCGGGCAGCAGCCCGGTGGCGTCCGACACCGACGCCGCGGCCGGCGGCCCGTCGGCGCCCATGGTGGCGGGCGGCGCCGCCGCGGTGCTCGTGCTCACCGGGGGCGCCGCCCTGGCCCTGCGACTGCGTCGACGCTGAGGTCCGACTCGACGCGTACAGGCCCTACTTGCTCCTGACCGGCCTTCGGCCGGTGCTCCTTAGTTGGTGTAGACCGCCGCGCCGTTGTCCGTCACCGGGGCGTACTTCGCGGTGAAGTAGCCCGCGCTGAAGCACAGGGACGAGCCGGAGGTCTTGGTGAAGGCCTGGCTGGTGAAGTTGATGCTGGTGTCGGTGTTGCTCGCCGTGCCGGTCAGGCTGGGCGCCTGGTAGACGCAGGTGATGCTGCCCAGCAGGGTGGTCAGCTTGACCGTGGTCTGGATGGTGGAGCCGCTGGCCGGGGTGACGGTCAGGGTGCCGTCCGAGACGGCCGCGGTGGTGTACGGCAGGTTGTCGACCGTGATGCTGGTGACACCGGTGACGCCGAGGACGTTGCTCGTGCAGCTGCTGCTGTCGAAGCTCTGCCCGGAGACGGACTCGGTGGCGGTGCCCGGGGCGGTCGGGTTGGCGGTGACGGTCGCCGTGAACTGCGACGTCGTGCACTTGATGCCGCTGGTGCCGGTCGCGCTGGAGTACAGGGTGGCGGTGGTGCCGGTGGCCAGGGGCGCGGTGAGCACATCGCCGACGGCGACGGCGGTGCCGCCGAGGCTGCCGGTGGTGAGCACGGTGTCGGCCGCCGACGCCGGGGCGATGAAGGGGAGGGTGAGCGCGGCGACGGAGCCGACGAGGGTGAGGACGGTGCGAGTACGCATGCGGGTGTACCTCTTCTTCCGAAGTGGAGGGTCGAACCGGGGGTTCTCGGGGGGTGGGGGAACTGGGGGTCGAGGGCGCGAGCCACCGCCGCCGGCCGGCGTGAGTTCGCCGCCGCCGGCCCGTGACGCCTTCTCCGTACGTGACGGGCCGGGGCGGCGGCCGGCCGGTGACCGGCCGGAGGCCCGCGGGGGTTGGGGGTCTCCGGCCGGGCCGGGCGGTGGGGCGGACGGCACGACCAGGGGGGAAGCGGCCGTGCCGGGCCGCGGGGGTTCGGACTCTGAGGGCGTGAAGTGCCCGTGTGGAAAGGGAAGTCCGGGAACGCGGCTCGTGCCGCGCGGCGGATCCGGCGCCACGGATCCGGCAAACAAGGGAGAGTTGTAGACCTGAGTGTCCGTCAACGTCAAGAGATGCAGGGCAAGTTGATGTACAAGCCGGGACTCGCCGGAGGTGCGCGAAAGCCTTGCCTCACAGGTGGCGCATCATCAACACTCTTTTTTCACAACTCCCTTGACCCTTCAATGTAACCCCCGGTAACTTCCTCGACGGCTACTGCTGCGTAACCTTGAAAGCCCTTGCACCCGCCGGGAGTTGTGGGGAGGGGTTCGCCGCACCCGCTGTCCGCGCCAGGACAACGCGCCACTTCGATACCGACTCGCGTTGAACCAGAGCAGCACATGGGAGCAGACATGGCTTCACCCTCGGACGCCAACCCGTCCAACGGAAACACCCCTGAGCAGCCGGAAAGCGGTTCCGCACCCGCGACCGCCGAGGGGCCCGAGAGACGCGGTCAGGTCCGACTGCGCCGTGCCGCGATCATGGCGGTGCCGGCCACGCTGGCCGCGGCGGCCCTCGCGGTGCTCACCGCGCAGGGCGCGCTGGGGGTGCAGTTCTCCATCTCGGGCATGCCGTTCACGGTCACGGCCAAGTCGCTCGACGGCACCGGCTTCGAGCAGTTCGGCGATCTGGACAGCATGATCCCGAACAGCCCGAACGAGGGCGACACCGGCGGGCAGGTGCTGATCATGACCTCCGCCATCAAGAGCGCCACGCTGGACAGCCTGTGCCAGAGCGTCGACCTGGGCGGGGTCAACCTGCTGATCAAGGCGGGCAGCGGCTCGACGAAGGTCACGGCGACCGACCTGACCACGGACTCGACGGAACTGTCGGGTGACGCGTCCTTCGGCAACATCCAGATCGGCAACGACGCCAGCACGCTCAACAAGGCGGGTGTGCAGGGCAAGAAGGGCGTCTTCAGCCAGCAGTCCGACACCGTGCACATCGACAACCTGCGGCAGACCAACTACGCGACCACGGCAGGTGTGTTCAAGCTGCCGGGCCTCAAGCTCAGCTTCAGCGACTCGGGTTGCTGATGTCGGAGAACCTGCCACAGCAGGGGAGAGGGCCCGCCTTCCGGCGCTGGCGGGCCCGCCGTCCGTTCTGGGGCGGGCTGCTGCTCGCCCTGGGCGGGGCGGAGATCCTGCTCACGGAGAAGGTGTCGCTGAAGGTCGCGATGCACATCGGGATGCAGGGCATGACCGGGTATCTGCTCCCGGTGATGATGCTGCTGTGCGGGTTGCTGATCCTCTTCAGCCCGGGCCAGCGGCTCTTCTACTCGATCATCGGGATCCTGTGCAGCCTCGGCAGCTGGCTCACCTCGAACCTCGGCGGCTTCTTCGTCGGGCTGCTGCTGGGCATCGTCGGCAGCTGCATGACGTTCGGCTGGCTGCCGGACCAGGAGCCGCGGTCGGAGCGCCGACGCCGCAAGCGCGAGGCGAAGACGACCACGAAGTCCCTCCAGCACCAGGCCTGACCCCGCGCCCCGGCCCCGGCGACAGCCGGGGCTCGACGCGTGCCTGGCGGAGTCCGGGTACACCCGCCCCGCGAGTTCAGTGCGCGGTGGCCGGCGGCTCCGTGGAAGCGATCACCGGAGACTCCGTCACCGTGTGCGCGGTCGTCGGCTGCACCGGGACCGACTCCGCCACGGTGTTCTCCTCCTTCATCGCCTTCGCCTCGCTCTTGAGGATGCGCATGGACTTGCCCAGTCCGCGTGCGGCCTCAGGAAGCTTCTTCGAGCCGAACAGCAGGATGACGACGATCGCCACGACCAGCAGGTGCCAAGGTTCCAGTCCGTTGCGGAGCATGACCTCGTCCTCCTCTTCCTCACACGACAGTTGCTATGTTGCGCAACTGTACAACCCTCGGGTGGATCGCAAACCCCTCAGGGCCAGCGCATACACACCGAGCACGGCTGCCAGGAGGACGTAGTAAGGAAGCGCCAGGCCCGTCATTCCCAGCGGCGCACCCAGCGGGCTCAGAGGCAGGAGCACTCCTACGGCGGCCAGCGTGGCCGCCGCCCGCCCGATCGGGCCCGGTGCACCGCCGCCGGTCCGCAGCAGGAGCATCACCAGCGCCTGGGTGAGCAGGTTCTCCGTGAACCAGGCCGAATGGAACAGCACCTCGTCGTCCACGGCGTCCGGACCCCGCAGCGCCGACGCCAGCACCGCGAACGTCGCCAGGTCCGCAACCGCGTTCAGCACCCCGAACCCGGTGATGAAGCGGAGGAACGCCCGCGGCCGCAGCACGGTCGGGCGGCGCAGCGCCGCCGCGCCGGGACGGTCGTAGGCGAAGGCCAGTTGGGCCGCGTCGAAGCAGAGGTTCTGGGCGAGCACCTGGGCCGGGAGCATCGGCAGGAACGGCAGCAGCAGGCCCGCCGCGAGCATCGCGATGACGTTGCCGAGGTTCGAGGAGAGGGTGATCCGCAGATACGAGGCGATGTTCGCGCTGCTGTGCCGCCCGGCCGTGACCGCGTGCCGGACCGCGGCGAGGTCCTTGCCGGCGAGCACGACGTCGGCGGCCTCCCGCGCGACGTCCACGGCGGCGCGCGGCGCGATCCCGACGTCGGCGGCGAGCAGTGCGGGCACGTCGTTCAGCCCGTCCCCGAGGAAGCCGACCGTGTGCCCGGCCGCACGCAGGTCGGCGACCGCGCGGGCCTTGTCCTGGGGCGTGCGACGCGCCTCGACCCGCACCTCCCCCTCCTCCAGCCCCAGCTCCCGGCAGACCCGAGCCGCCGTGGCCGGATGGTCCCCCGTGAGGATCCGCACCCCGATCCCCAGGTCGGCGAGAGCCCGTAGCGCCTCCCCCGCGTCCGGGTTCAGCGCGTCGTGGAACGTCACCAACCCCCGGAGGACCAGACCCCGTTCGTCCGCCGGACCGTACTCACGCGCGCGTGCGGGACGTTCGGCGGTGGCGACCGCGAGGAGCCGCAGGCCGGACTCCGCCTCCCGCGCGGCCAGGGTCAACAGCCGCTCGCGCTCGGCCTGTTCGAGCACACACCGCTCCAGCACGTCCTCCACCGCCCCCTTCACGATCAGCGTGTGCGTGCCGAGGGCCTCCCCCCGCACCACCGCCGTCGCGAGCCGCCGCACCGGATCGAAGGGCACGGCCCCGACCCCGTCGTACGACTCCCCCACCGGCCCCGCCGCCTCCAGCAGCGCCTCGTCGAGCGCGTCCGGCACGGGCGCCTCGGCGAGCTGGAGGGTCCACCAGGCGGCTGTGGCGGCCAGGCGCAGGACATCCGGGTCGTCGAGGCCGTCGGGGCCCAGGGCGCGTTCCACGACCGGGCGGTCCTGGGTGAGCGTGCCGGTCTTGTCGAGGCAGAGGACGTCCACGGCGCCGAGGTCGTGCAGCGCGGGGAGCCGTCGGACGACGACGCCGTGCGTACGGGCGAGCAGCGCGGCCCCGCGCGCGAGGCAGGTCGTGACGATCACCGGGAGCATCTCGGGCGTCAGCCCGACCGCCACCGCGACGGCGAACGGCAGCGTCGCCAGGCCCCGCCCGCGCAGCGCCGCGTTGGCCATCAGGACGAGCGGGGGCGTCAGCAGCATGAACCGGATCAGCACCCAGGAGATCCCGTGCACGGACCGGTCGAACGCGCTCGCCTCCCGCCGCACCGGCCCCTCGTGCGCGGCCGCGAACCGGGTCCGCGCCCCCGTCGCCACCACGACCGCCGTGGCACTCCCCGAGACGACACCGCTCCCCTGGAAGCAGAGATACGGCTGCGCGAAGGGACCCCCGTCCGTCTCCCCGGGCAGTTCCACGGCCGCCTTGGCGACCGGCGCGGACTCGCCGGTGAGGGCCGCCTGATGCACGGTCAGCCCGGTCGCGCGCAGCAGTCGTACGTCCGCGGGGACGAGGTCGCCCGGCCCGAGCCGGATCACATCACCCGGCACCAGCTCGGCGACCGGTGTCTCCCGGACCCGCACCGGCGCGTCAGCGTCCGTACGGCGCAGCACACTGGCGGTGGCGCCGACCAGCTCGCGCAGGTCGTGCAGGGAGCGGTCGGCCCGGTGCTCCCCGCTGGCGCGCAGCGCGCAGCTCACCGCGACGAGGGCGAGGATCACCGCGGCGGTGCCCCAGGAGGCGACGAGCGCCGAGACCAGGCCGAGGCAGAGCAGGACGGCGGTGAAGGGGTCGCGCAGGCCGCGCAGGAAGAGGCGGGGCCAGGAGGCCGTACGGCGCTGGGGAACCGTGTTCTCGCCGGTCGCCGCGAGCCGGGCCGCGGCCTCCGGGTCGGTGAGTCCGCGCGGGCCGGTGTCCAGCTGCCGCAGCACCTGGAGCGGGGTGTGCCGGTGGGCGGCGGTGTCAGAGGCCACGGAGTCGGGGGGCGGGCAGGCCGGTCCGGTCGGCGCGGGCGCCGATGCGGGTGACCGCGAGCCGGACCACGTCGACCACGTCGGGGTCGTCGACGAAGTACACCTGGCGGCGGCCCTCGCGGCGGGAGCGGACCAGGCCCGCGAGCTTCAGCTTGGTGAGGTGCTGGCTGACCGCGGGCAGCGCGCCGCCGACCCGCTCCGCGAGCCCGGTGACATCGCTCTCGCCCTGGGCCAGCGCCCACACGATGTGCAGCCGCGCGGGCGAGGCCAGCAGCCCGAAGGCCGCGGCGGCGTCCGCGAGCACGCCGGCGGACGGATCCTCGAAGCCGCTGCCGGCTGCCGCCACCGTCGTCGCCTCCCGTCCCTGACCGGTCCCGTTCGTGAACCGCCCAGTCTAGGCGGCCGGAACTTCTCCCCGGTCCGGGGAGTTTCCACGGTGCCGCAGACGCACGACGGTTTACGTGACGCACGACTTACTACATATGGAGTTCGCATGGCCCTGTGGGACCGCTTCAAGGAGTCCGCGTCGACGATGCAGACCCAGCTCGTGGCGAAGAAGAACGACCTGAAGAGCGGGGCGTTCCGCGACGCGAGCATGGCGATGTGCGCGCTCGTGGCGGCCGCCGACGGGACGGTCGACCCCTCGGAGCGGCAGCGCGTCGCGCAGCTCATCGCGAGCAACGAGGTGCTGCAGAACTTCGACGCGACGGACCTCCAGCGCCGTTTCGACGAGAACCTGAACAAGCTGACGGCCGACTTCGCCTTCGGCAAGGTCAGCGTGCTCCAGGAGATCGCCAAGGCGAAGAAGAAGCCCGCCGAGGCGCGTGCCGTGATCCAGATCGGCATCGTGATCGGCGGCGCGGACGGCGACTTCGACAAGACCGAGCAGGCCGTGGTCCGCGAGGCGTGCTTCAGCCTCGACCTGCCGCCGCACGAGTTCGACCTCTGACCCGACCTCCGACTCCCGCTTCTCGTAAGGGAGTTGGCACACCCCTGACGACCTGGACCGCGGTCCGATCCACGCCCCCGCCCCTCGGCGGCCGGGCACCCTTCGGGAGGATCCGCCGCGGTCCTTGGCGTAGCCCCTCGGCGTCACCACCCGTCCCCCTGCCCGTAACCTCCTCCTCGGAGTGCTCAACTTCCGTACGACGTCGAGATGATCACAATGCGGCGCCAACAACTCACTCCATGTCGCTGCTCACTTGACTACCAGCGGTCACACGCGATTGGCTCCGGCCCTACGGGAGTAACCCGGTCGGCGCACCTCTTACGGCTCCGGGCGCATCCTCCCCGTCCCCCAGCTCGGCCGCACAGCGAGGTGCCGCACCGCCCATGACGACTCCACCCCCACCTCACGCCTCCTTCCGCCTCATACGTGGCACGGCGCTCACCCTCGCCGTGGCCGGCTCCCTGCTGCTCTCCGGCTGCTCGGGGACGGGTGGTTCCGACTCCGGCAAGGACACGGCCGGTGCCGCGAGAACGGGCCGGCTCAAGATCGCGCTGGTCACCCACGCGAGCAAGGGCGACGCCTTCTGGCTGCTGGTGCAGAAGGGCGCCGAGGCCGCCGCGGCCAAGGACGGCGTCGACCTGACGTACACGAGCGACCCCGACGCCACCGGACAGGCCGAGCTGGTGCGGGACTCGATCAAGGACGGGGTCGACGGCATCGCGCTGACGCTCGCCAAGCCGGCCGCGATGAAGGGGCCCATCAAGGAGGCCAAGGCCTCGGACATTCCCGTGGTCGGCCTCAACTCCGGTATCGACTCCTGGCAGTCGGAGGGCGTCCTGGAGTTCTTCGGGCAGGACGAGAGCGTCGCGGGCCGCGCCGTCGGCCAGAAACTGGACGAGCTCAAGGCCAGGCACGCCCTGTGCGTGATCCACGAGCGGGGCAATGTCGCCCTGGAGGCGCGCTGCGCGGGCGTGAAGAAGGCGTTCACCGGCGAGACCGACATGCTCTACGTGGACGGCACCGACATGGACGCCGTGTCCGCGGGCGTCACGGACCGGCTGAAGCAGGACCCCAGCATCGACGAAGTGGTCATGATGGGCGCCGATTTCGCACTGGCCGCGGTCAAGTCCGTGAAGGCGGCGGGCAGCAGGGCCAAGGTCGCGACCTTCGACCTCAACCAGGACCTGGTCAAGGCCGTGCAGAGCGGGGCCATACAGTTCGCCGTCGATCAACAGCCTTATCTGCAGGGCTATCTGGCCGTGGACTCGTTGTGGCTCTACAAGACCAACGGCAACATCAGTGGCGGCGGGGCGGCTCCCGTGCTCACCGGCCCGGCGTTCGTGACGAAGACGAACGTCGGCGCGGTCGCGAAGTTCGCGGCCAACGGAACGCGCTGACCGGACACTTCGTACGAGGATGTAGCGAGGACGACCACGATGTCTCCACGGACAGGTGCCCGGCGCCGCGTCGGTTCCATACGTCTTTCCCTGATCCTGCTCGCCCTGGTCCCCAGCGTCACGCTGGCCGCCATGTGGGGCGTGACGACGACCCAGATGTTCGCGGAGGGGCTACGGCTGCGCTCACAGACGGAGTTGAGCAGGTCCACCGGCGCCATGGGCACCGAGGCCGCGCTCGCGCTGCAGAAGGAGCGCAGTCTCTCGGCGGCCTGGATGGCGTATCCGCACGGCTCCGAGGCCGCGTTGGAGACCCAGCGCGCGGCGACGGACAAGGCGGTGGCCCAACTCGTGGCCCAGTCGGGGGCGATCAAGAAGGCGCCGTCCCGGATCAGGGACCGGATGTACTCGGTCGTCGCGTCGGTCGACAGCCTGGAGTACTACCGGGACCAGGTGGACAACCCCACCGACATCACGCCCCAGCAGGTGCTGGACCAGTACACCGCGATCATCGACGACCAGATCCAGGCCTTCCAGGAGCTGTCCCAGGTCGACGACGGCGACCTCACCTCGCAGGCGGAGCCGCTCGTCGCGCTGGAGCACGGCGCCGAGCTGGTCTCCCAGGAGGACGCGCAGCTGACGCTGGCCTGGCACTCCGGGCACCTCGACAACGCGTCGTGGGAGCAGTTCGCCGAGCTGGTGCACGCCCGGCGCTGGCTGGTCGAGGACCAGATCGCCACCGGGTTCCAGGGCGCCACCAAGACGCGGATCGAGCACATTCTGCAGAGCGTCGAGTGGAGCACCCTGGAGTCCACCGAGGACGCGGTGCTCAGGGCCGGCACGGCGGGCAAGGCGGATCCGGACGACGGCACGGCCGGCCGGATCGTCCTGCCCGCCGAGCAGAAGCAGTGGAACGCGGCGCTCTCCGAAGTCGCCGACCAGTACGAGGCGTTGATCAGGCAGCAGACGTCCGGACTCCTCGACCGCAGCTCCGACAAGGCGCACAACCTCCTCGTCACGGCCGCCTCCCTGAGCGCGGGCGGACTCGCCGCCCTGCTGCTGTGCGTCGGCATGTCGTGGCGGATCACCCGCTCCCTGTCCCGCCGGCTGCGCGGCCTGAAGGCGGCCACGCTCGGCCTGGCCGAGGACCGCCTCCCGGACGTGGTCGCCCGGTTGAACCGGGGCGAGAAGATCGACGTGGAGTCGGCGACCCCGCCCCTGGACTACGGGAACGACGAACTCGGCCAGGTGGCCCAGGCGTTCAACACCGCGCAGCGCACCGCCGTGCACACCGCGGTCGAACTCGCCGACACCCGGCGGGGTTTCCAGAAGGTCATCCTCGGCATCGCCCGGCAGAGCCAGAACCTGGTCAACCTCCAGCTCACCAAGCTCGACCAGCTGGAGCGCCGGCACGACGACCCCGAGGTCCTGCGCGGCCTGTACGAACTGGACTCCACCGCGAGCCAGTTGCGCCGCTACGAGGAGAACCTCGTCGTCATCAGCGGCGAGCAGCCGCGCCGCAGCTGGACCGAGCCGGTCGCCCTGATCGACATCCTGCGCAGCGCCGTCGGTGAGGTCGCCGAGTACCAGCGGGTGGAGGTGCACACCGAGGAGGAGGTGTGCCTGGCGCCGCCCGCGGTCGCCGACGTGATCCACCTGCTGGCCGAGCTGATCGACAACGCGACGGTGTACTCCCCCGCGCCGAGCCCGGTCGGGGTGCGTGCCGCGATGGTCGCCAAGGGACTCGTCATCGAGGTCGAGGACCGCGGCCTCGGCATGTCGGAGGAGGACTACGCCTCGCTCAACGGACAGCTGGCGGTGGCCCCGCAGTTCGACGTGGTCGCCCTCGCCGACGACCTCCGCCTCGGCATGTTCGTGATCGCCCGGCTCGCCACCCGGCACGGCATCGCGGTGACCCTGCGCTCCTCGCCGTACGGCGGCACGACCGCGATCGTGCTCATCCCGCACGAGATCGTCGTACCCGAGCCACTCGACGAGTCCCCTCGGGGCGCCGCGCGAACCGCCGGTGCCGAGGCCGTCGTAGCGGAGAAGGCGGCCGTCTCCGCGTCGTCAACCACCTTGGCCGACAGGGCGGTTGACGCACCGAGCCCCGCGCCCGAGGCCCGCCCCGTCGTCCCCCCGGCGCGGTCGCCGGAGTCGGAGTCGGTGACGGCCGGGCTCGGTGGGCTCACCCCCTTGCCGCGGCGGGTGCCGCAGACCAGTCTGGCCAGTGAGTTGCGGGAGGAGGCCGGGGCGGTCGAGGAGGACACGGAGCTGGAAGACTTCACCGCGGAGCGTGCGGCATCCTCGCTGGCCGGGTTCCAGCGCGGCACGTTCCAGGCGCGAGACTCCATCGACGACGACGCGCCGTCGCAGTACGACCGGGAGGAAGCAGCAGCCTCCCCCAATCCGCCCGCCGACCGCTCATGAAGGACTGCGCCATGACACGACCCGTCCCCGCCACGCACACCCAGCTCGACCAGTTGCTCACCGGACTCGTGGACCGGGTGGCCGAGGTGAACCAGGCCGTCGTGCTGTCCGAGGACGGGCTGGTCGTCAGCAAGTCCACCGGGTTCCTGCGCGACGACGCCGAGCGGCTCGCGGCCACCGCGTCCGGGCTGATGAGCCTCAGCAAGGGGGTCAGCATGGACTTCCGGGGCGGCCCGGTGCGCCAGGCGCTGATCGAGATGGCGAACAGCTATCTCATCCTCACCTCGGCGGGCCCCGGCGCCCACCTGGTCGTCCTGACCGGTCCGGGCGCGGACGTCGGGGTCGTGGCGTACCAGATGAACATGCTGGTGAAGAAGATAGGCGAGCATCTCAGCGCCGCGCCGCGGGCGGGCGTCGGCCCCACGGCCGGCTCCGGCGAGTGAGGTGAGCGGTGGCGACGCGGCGGGACGGCTCGTACGGCCGTTCACGCTGACCGGTGGCAGAACCCGGCCCAGCCGCGCCGATTTCACCCTCATCACCACGGTGACCGCGGTCGATCCGGCGCCCGCGCGGGCGCCCCGGCCGCAGCCGGAGCAGTCCCGCATCCTGCGGCTGTGCGCCGAGCCGCTGGCGGTGGCGGAGGTCGCCGCTCTCGTCGACCTTCCGGTGAGCGTGGTAGTGATCATGCTCTGCGATCTGCTGGAGGCGGGCCTGATCACGGCCCGGCCGCCGCACCCGGTCTCCCGTACCAGCCCGGACATGGACCTGCTGCAGAAAGTGAGGGAGGGCCTTGGCCGGCTCTGACACCATCGCTCCGGCACCCGCGCCGCCCGAGACGGTCAAGATCCTGATCGCGGGGGGCTTCGGCGTCGGCAAGACCACCATGGTCGGTTCGGTGAGCGAGATCGCGCCCCTGCGCACCGAGGAACCGCTCACCGTCGCGGGCCTCGCCGTCGACGACCTCGACGGCATCGAGGAGAAACGGGCCACCACCGTGGCCCTGGACTTCGGCCGCATCACCATCGGCCAGGACCTGGTGCTCTACCTGTTCGGCACCCCGGGCCAGCAGCGCTTCTGGTTCATGTGGAACGACCTGGCCCTCGGCGCGCTCGGCGCGGTGGTCCTCATCGACGTCCGCCGCCCGAAGTCCAGCTTCGCGGCCGTCGACTTCTTCGAACGCCGTGGCATCCCGTTCGTGGTGGGCGTGAACGGCTTCTACGGCGAACACCCCTACCCGGCGGAGGCGGTGCGCGAGGCGCTGGCCCTCCCGGAGGACGTCCGCGTGCTGCTCTGCGACGCCCGAGAGCGCGACTCGTGCCGGAACGTACTGATCGCGCTGCTCGACCAGTTGATCGCCGCCGCCATCGAGGACGGGGGCGGCGGCAAGCTCACTCGTCCGCCCCACTGAGCGGTTCGTCGGAGGGGCTGATGACCCGGGCCGTGAGGTCCGGGTCGGGCATGTCCCGGTCGAAGGGGAACAGGGGCCGCCGGATGCGGTGATGCCCGAGCCGGGTCAGGTCCTGGTCGACCCCGCCCGGGGTGAGGGCCATCTTCCAGTCGGCGGCCATCGCGAAGAGTTCGGGTTCGAGATAGCCGATCTTGACGAGCACGAGGTCGGCGGAGCGCGGGTCCAACTCCAGGTCGGTGAAGTCGTGTTCGTGGTGGTACGGCTTCCGGAGCCGGGTCAGGATGACGTGCACGCTGCCGACCCTGAGGACGACCTCGGTCTCGGCGTCCCGGTCACCGTGCCGGATCGAGTGGACAACTCCGGTGAGGGTGAGGGGGCTTGCGTGGCGGTCGTCCACCTCGGCGCCCGCCGTGACGGTGACGGTGGCGCCTGCACCGGCGCGCTCCGCTGTCTCTACGGCGGCTGGTCCGGGCAGCGAGGCGTAGATGACCGTCGGGCCGTCCTGGTCCTTGAACTCCGGTCGTTCCAGGACCTGTTGGAGGCCCCAGGTGACGTCGCCCGCGCCGCCGGCGGTCGGGTTGTCGCCGGTGTCGCTGATGAAGTACGGGCGGGCGGGCGAGGCCAGGGCTTCGTCTAGGCAGTCGTGGAGCGTGCCGGTCGGGGCCACGAACTCGAAGTCGTGCCTTGCCTCCCAGAAGCCTCGGGCCAACTGTTCGGCGCCTGCGGTGACTTGGGCGGTTGACGGGCCGGTTACGACGACTGCGGCGCGGTTGCGGGGCTCGTCCGCCCAGGCGTAGCCGACCCAGATCGCCGCGTCGGTGACTCCCTCGGTTGCCTCTACCTTTTCTACGGCCGCGTAGACGCTCTTCGCCGGTTCGATGCGGGTGGAGGTCTGTTCGCCGGCGAGGAGGACCGGGACCGGGATCCAGGCCTTGACCGGGCGGGGTGCGCCGCTTGTCAGGAGGTCTACGAGGTTGCGGGCGGCGCGTTCCTTGGTGTCCATGGCGTCCTCGTGGGGTGCCATGCGGTAGCAGGTGATCAGGTCGCTCTGGTGGACCAGGTCGCGGGAGACGTTGCCGTGCAGGTCCATCGAGGTGGACACGAGGGTGTGCGGGCCGATGGTTTCCCTGATGCGGGCGAGGAGTTGGGCTTCGGCGTCGTCCATGCCCTCTACTGTCATCGCGCCGTGGATGTCGTACCAGAGGCCGTCTACGGGGCCCAACTCGCTTAGGCGGGTGATGAGTTCGTCGGTGAGTTCGGTGAACGCGGTGGCCGTTACGGTGCCGCCGGGGAGGGCCTTGCCTACAAGGGCGCCTTGCCAGTCTGCGGCTTCCCTGAGGGGGGTGCCGGGGGCCAGGAAGGGGTAGCGGGTGAGGACTTCGGGGCCTCGTTGGGGGTGGAAGGCCGGGGCTTCTGTGCGGGCCGGGGAGAAGGTTGAGGATTCGATGCCTAGGCCTGCGATGGCGATGACAGGACGAGAAGAAGACATGGGGACTCCAGGTTGTGTGTTGTCTGCGGGTCCGTGGGGGCTGGTCGCGCCCACGCGGCGGAGCCGCAAATTGACACAGCCCCGCGCCCCTAAAGGGCCTACCGCGGCCCGGGGTTGTCTGTGACCGTTTGGAGTGCCTGGGCCAAGGCCCGTTGTAGGGCGAACTGGCCTGCGCCCACCAGGCCCGCGTCCGCGCCCAAGCTCGCGCGCTCGATCGCCAAGTGCTCGGTGACCAGGGGGTGGCAGCCCTCGTACAACTGGCTGCGTACTGCCGCTACGAAAGGTTCCAGGGTGGAGAGGATGCCGCCCAGATACACGGCGTCGGGGTTGAAGAAGTTGACGTTGGCCGCGAGGACCTGGCCTAGGTAGCGGCCGGCCTGGCGGACTGCTCGGGTTGTTTCGGGGTGGGCGTCGGTGGCGAGTTGGACGACGTCTTCGGTGGAGGTCACGGCGAGGCCGTGACCTTGCAGGATGCGGACCAGGGCGGCGCCTGACGCGACGGTTTCCAGGCAGCCGGTGTTGCCGCAGGAGCAGGGGGTGTCCTGGGCGGCCTCGACGCGGACGTGGGTGATCTCGCCTGCCGCGCCGGTGCCGCCGCGGTAGAGGCGGCCGTCGGCGATGACTCCCGCGCCGATGCCGGTGCCGACCTTGACCATGATCGACTGGCGGCGTTCGGCGGGCTGGACGGTGTGTTCGCCCACGGCCATGCAGTTGGCGTCGTTCTCGACGGCGGCCGGGACCTCGAAGCGGTCGGTGAGCCAGTCGCGGATGGGGAACTTGTTCCAGCCGGGCATGCGGGCGGGCAGGGTGACGGTCCCGGAGGCGATGTCGACCGGGCCGGGCAGGCACAGGCCCACGCCCCGGAGCCGTTCGCGCCCGTGGCGTTCGGCGAGTGCCGTGAGTGTCTCGGCGAGGCCCGGCAGCGCGGCCTCGGGGCCGTCCGCCGTGGGGAAGGACACGGTCGAGACGTCCGTGAGGCCGCCGCCGGGGAGGACGACCCCTACGTGCGCGTGCTTGCCGCCCAGCTCGGCCGCGACCGCGAACCCGTCGCTGCCGCCCAGCCGGAGCACCTTGCGCGGGCGGCCGCCGGTGGAGGAGCGCGTGCCGTGCTCGGCGACCAGACCCAGGGACACCAGCTGGCCCACGGCGAGGGAGATCGTCGAGGGCGCGGCGCCGAGCAGTTCGGCGAGTTCGGTGCGGGTGGCGGCCTGCCCGGAGGCGAGGAGTTCGAGGACGTGCTCGGCCAGTGAGGAGACGCCCGAGGTGCTCTTCCGGCGGTGCGCACTTTTTTCAGGCATGAAGGAAGTTACTTCCGGATCGGGTGATCGAGGCGACGAGCGTAAGTCACCCACATGCCCTCTCACCTTTTTTCAGAACAGCAGAAACAGGCTTTTTACAGCGACACGCCTGTTTCTTCGACACCAGGGGTCGTTGACTGTCCTCACTCCCGCCTCCGCCCCTCTTTTTCCGAGGAGAACCATGTCCCCTGTTCGCTCGAGACTCCTCGCCGGTGCCTCCCTGACCACGGCCTCGCTGCTGCTCGCGGGCTGTTCCGGGTCGAGCGGCACGTCGTCGTCCGGGTCGCACGACTCGATCGACTACGCGCTGCCCGCGAACTTCACCCCGAACTGGATCCTGCCGATCGGCACCGCGGCCCACCTCAACACCAACAACATCTCCATCGCGAACTCGCTGTGGGAGCCGCTGATCGCCTACGACGGCTCGACCGGGACCATGGGCTGGAACAAGAAGGGCTCGGTGGCGACCGCCGCCGACTTCGCGGCCGACAACAAGAGCGTCACGATCACCCTCGGCGACCGGCACTGGAGCGACGGGAAGCCGGTCACCTCCGCCGACGTGAAGTTCTGGTTCGACCTCATCAAGGCGAACAAGGCGCAGTGGGCGGGCTACAACCCGGGCAAGGCACCGGACAACTGGACTTCCTTCAAGACCGTGGACGCCAGTCACTTCACGATCACCTTCGACAAGGCGTACAACCCGCAGTGGATGCTGGCCAATGAGCTCAGTTCCATCACCCCGCTCCCCCAGCACGTCTGGGACAAGGCCCGGGACGCCAAGAAGGACTGGACGTACCTCAACAACGCGGCGAAGAACATCAGCGGTTACGCGACGAACGCCCTGTGGAAGACGGTCAGCGGCCCGTACACCGTGAAGTCCTTCTCCACGGCCGGCAAGGTCGTCCTGGCCGCCAACGCGAAGTACGACGGCGGGGAGAAGCCCGGCATCCCCACCGTGAACCTGCTTCCGTTCACTACGGCGGACGCCGAGAAGAACGCGCTGCGCTCAGGAAGCGTCGACTACGGCTACATCGAGGCGACCGACCTCGACCAGAAGGCGAGCTTCACCGCGCAGGGCTACACGGTGAAGCCGTGGTCGGGCTGGGCGATCACCTACATGCCGTACAACTTCAACAACCCTTCCATGGGTGCCGTGTTCAAGCAGCTCTACGCCCGGCAGGCCGTGCAGAGGTCCATCGACCAGAGCACGCTCGCGAAGGTCATCTTCAACGGCACGGCGGTGCCGGGATACGGGCCGATACCGCAGGCGCAGAGCTCGTCGTTCCTGTCGGCCACGCAGAAGTCCGACCCGTATCCGTTCTCGACCTCGGCCGCCAAGTCCCTGCTGAGCAGGCATGGTTGGAGCGAGCAGGGCGGGGTCATGACCTGCACCGGCCCGGGCACGGGTGCCGCGCAGTGCGGTGCCGGGGTCGCGAAGGGGACGAAGTTCCAGATGCAGGTGCTGTCGCAGTCCGGTTCGACGGTGACCGACAACATGATGAGCGCGATCCAGTCCTCGCTCGCGAAGACCGGCATCAAGTTCTCCATCAAGACCGCGCCGGTCAACTCCGTGCTGTCGCAGACCCCGCAGTGCACGGCCTCGCAGTCGATCTGCAAGTGGCAGCTGTCCTTCTTCGGTACGGCGGGCAGTTGGTACTTCCCCGCCTTCCCGACCGGTGACTCGCTCTTCCAGACGAAGGGCGGCGCGAACTTCGGCAACTACTCCAACGCCGAGGTCGACAAGCTCATCTCCTCGTCCACGACGTCGAGTTCGACCCAGGAGATCCAGGACTACAGCGCGGCCCTCGCCAAGGATCTGCCGGTGATCTGGCTGCCCGAGCCCGACTACCAGATCTCCGTCGTCAAGAACGGCCTCGGCGGCTTCACCCAGGACCCGCTCGCCAACTTCCACCCGGCCCAGTGGAAGTGGACCAGCTGAGGCATGGACACCCTTCTGTATCTGACCCGGCGGATCGCGCAGGCGCTGGTCGTGATCCTCATCGTGACGGTCGTGGTGTTCGGTCTGCTGCACGCGCTGCCCGGGGGTCCCGCGCGCGGGATCCTCGGCCCGCAGGCCACGCCGCAGCAGATCACGCTGTTCAACCACGACCAGGGGCTCGACCGGTCGCTGCCCGTCCAATACCTGTACTACCTGCGGCAGTTGCTGCACGGGGACCTCGGGACGTCGTACACGCTGAACGAGGCGGTGTCCCGGCTCATCGAGCAACGGCTGCCGAAGACACTGGTGTTGACCGTGCTGTCCGCGGTTCTTGGGCTGGTGCTCGCGATTCCGTTGGGGATGTGGCAGGCGGTTCGGCGGAACAAGCCGGCCGACTATGTCATTACGACCTTGAGCTTCGTCGCCTACTCGACTCCCGTGTATTTCCTGGGACTTGTGCTGGTGCTGGTCTTCACACAGGTGTTGCGGTGGTTTCCCTCGCAGGCGCCGCAAGGGGACACCGTGGCTCAAGTCTTTGCGGATCCGGTTGCGTTGGTGCTGCCTGTGGTGACCGGGGCGGCATCGATGGTTGCCGTGTTCAGTCGGTACATGCGGGCCGCGACGTTGGAGAACCTGTCCGAGGACTACGTGCGGACCGCTCGGGCGGGGGGTTCTCGGCGGCGGGCGATTCTCTTCAAGCACGTGTTCCGGAACTCGTTGACGCCGGTGATCGCGATGTTGGGGTATTACGTGCCGGTGTTGTTCGGTGGGGCGTTGGTGGTGGAGCAGTTGTTCAACTACCCGGGGATGGGGCTGTTGTTCTGGAGTGCGGCTCAGTCTTCGGACTATCCGGTGCTTCTCGGGTGCGTGCTCGTCATTTCCGTCGCGACTGTGGTGGGGACGTTGCTTGCGGATGTCGTGCAGCGGGTTGTTGATCCTCGGGTCAAGGGGGGTCGGGCGTGAGTGTTCAGAGTGCACGCCGGTGGGGGTTGCTCGCGCCCCGCGGCGGAGCCGCAAATCGACACAGCCCCGCGCCCCTGAGAGCGCGCTTCGCGCGCAACAAGCTTGCCGTGGCCGGGCTCCTAGTGGTGGTCCTCTTTTTCCTCTTCTGTTTCGTGGGGCCGCTTCTCTACTCCACCGATCAGATCCATACCGACCTCACGCAGGTCAATCTCCATCCCAGTGGGGCGCATTGGCTAGGTACCGACGCTGTCGGGCATGACGAGTTGGGGCGGCTCATGTACGGCGGGAAGGTGTCGCTGCTCGTCGGGCTTGCCGCCGGGGTGCTTGCCACTGTGATCGGGACTCTGTGGGGGGCGGTCGCCGGGTATGCGGGTGGGTGGGTCGATGCCGTGATGATGCGGGTCGTCGATGCCGGGATCGCCATTCCCGCGCTGTTCATCCTGCTGGTCGTGTCGGCGATCACCACGCCTGGCGTGCCTGGGTTGATCGTGATTCTCGGGCTGGTGTCCTGGCTCGTGCCTTCGCGGCTGGTGCGGGCGGAGACGTTGACCTTGAAGAGCCGGGACTATGTGCTGACCCTGCGGGCCATCGGCGGTTCGCACAGCCGGGCCATCACCCGGCACATCCTGCCCAACTCGGTGTCGACGATCGTCGTCGCGGCCACCTTCCAGGTCGCCGACGCGATCCTGCTCGTCGCCTATGTGTCCTATCTGGGGCTGGGAGTTCAGCCGCCGTCGACCGACTGGGGCGGCATGCTCTCGGCCGGGCTGACGGCCGCCTACTCGGGCCGCTGGTGGCTGATCGTGCCGCCGGGTCTCGCGATCATCCTCGTCGTGTGCGCGTTCAACGCGGTCGGTGACGGGCTTCGTGACGCCTTCGACGTGAAGGGACGGGGATGAACAGCATCCTTGAGATAGAGAATCTGGGTGTCACCTTCTCCACCGAGAGCGGTGATGTGCCCGCCGTGCGTGGGGTGTCGTTGCGGGTCGAGCCCGGCGAGACGCTTGCCCTCGTCGGTGAGTCCGGGTCCGGGAAGTCGACCGTCGCGCTCGCTGCTCTTGGGCTGCTGCCCGGCAACGCCCTTGCGTCCGGGGGCGTTTCGGTCGGTGGTACGGATGTCGTGGGGGCCGGTGAGGGCGAACTCGCGCGGTTGCGGGGGCGTACGGCCTCGATGGTGTTCCAGGAGCCGGCCACCGCGCTGGATCCACTGACCCGGATCGGCAAGCAGATAGCGGAAGTTGTACGGAATCACCGGGACCTCTCCCGGCAGGAGGCGGCCGCTGAGGCTGTCGCGTTGTTGGGAAGGGTCGGGATTCCCGAGCCTGAGCGGCGGGCCTCCGCCTTTCCGTTCCAGTTGTCCGGTGGGCAGCGGCAGCGGGTCGTGATCGCCATGGCCATCGCCAACTCGCCCGGGCTGCTGGTCGCGGACGAGCCGACCACCGCTCTCGACGTCACCGTGCAGGCCGAAATCCTGGATCTGCTGCGGGCGTTGGCCGTCGACTCGGGAACCGGAGTGCTGCTGGTCACGCACAACATGGGGGTCGTCGCCGACTTCGCCGACCGGGTCGCCGTGATGCTGGAGGGGGAGGTCGTGGAGACGGGGGCGGTGGAGGACGTGTTGTTGCGGCCCACGCATGAGTACACGCGGCGGTTGCTGGCCGCTGTGCCTCGGCTGGCGGTGAGCGAGCCGGTGGGTGGCGCTGTACGGGAGCGGGGCGAGACTGCTGCTCCCGTGGTCGAACTACGGGATGTGAGTGTGCGGTTCGGGCGTGGGCCCCGGGCCGTTCGGGCGCTGGAGGAGGTGTCGCTGACCGTGCGGGCCGGTGAGACCGTGGGGCTCGTCGGTGAGTCCGGGTCGGGGAAGTCGACAGCCGCCCGGGTGGCTCTTGGGCTGGTCGCGCCGGAGTCGGGGGGTGTCTCGCTCTTCGGGGCCGATCTGCGCAAGGCGCGGGGGCGGGCCCGGCGGGCCCTGCTGGCCGGGGTCGGTGTGGTCCTGCAGGATCCGGTGGCCTCGCTGGACGCGCGGATGAGTGTCGGGGAGTGTGTGGCCGAGCCGTTGCGGGTGCACCGGCGTGGGATGGGTGCCGTCGAGCGGCGGGAGCGGGTCGCCGAGGTTCTCGAACTGGTGCGGCTGCCACGGGAGTTGGCCCGGCGTGGGCCGCGTGAGCTGTCCGGTGGGCAGCGGCAGCGGGTGAGTCTCGCGCGGGCGTTGGTCCTCGAACCCCGGCTGCTGGTCGCGGACGAGCCGACGAGCGCGCTGGACGTGAGTGTGCAGCAGACCGTGCTGGACGTGATCGCCGAGTTGCAGGGAGAGCTCGGGTTCGCCTGCCTCTTCGTCTCGCACGACCTCGCCGTGGTGCAGCAGTTCGCCGGGCGCGTGGTCGTGATGCGGGGCGGCCGGGTCGAGGAACAGGGGCCGACCATGAGCACGTTGCTGCACCCGGAGACCGCGTACACGCGCCGGCTCATCGCCGCCGTGCCCGTGCCCGATCCGGTGCTCCAACGGGAGCGCAGGGAGCGCCGGTTGGCGTTGGGGACGGGGGCCGGCGCGTGAGCGACTCCCCGGAGGTGGTCGTCGGCGTCGACATCGGCGGGACGACCACCCAGGTCGTGCTGTGCACGCCTCAACTCGACGTCCTGGACCGTACGGAGGTGCCGACCCCGGCGGGTGAGGGCGGGGCGGCGATGGTCGGTGCCGCGCTCTCCGCGCTACGGCTGCTGCGGGACCGTACGCCCGCCCGGCTGCTCGGGGTCGGGGTCGGCGCGGCCGGGCTCGTGGATGTGCGGGCCGGGCGGATCCTCGTGGCGAGCGACTCCTTTCGCGACTGGGCCGGGTTCGAGGTGACGGCGACCATCCAACAGGCCCTGGGTGTACCGGCGTTCCTCGACAACGACGTGAACGCGTTTCTGCGCGGGGAGGTCGCGAAGGGTGCGGTCGCCGGCGAGGAGAACGTGCTCGGGATGACCCTCGGCACCGGCGTGGGTGGCGCACTGTGGCTGAATGGCGCCCTTTACGACGGGCCGCGCGGGGCCGCGGGCGAGATCGGCCACGTGCCCGGGTTCGGTGAACTGCCGTGCACCTGCGGGGGAAGAGGACATCTGGAGACGCTGGCCTCGGGGCGGTCGATCGCGGCGCGGTACGGGGAGCGGACGGGGCGTGCGCTCACGGCCCGTGAGGTCGCCGGGGCGGCCCGGCAGGGCGATCAGGACGCGCGGGCCGTGTACGCGGCGGTGGGGCGCGGTGTCGCCCGGGCGCTGCTGATCACGGCGGGGCTGCTGGACGTCACGACGTGTGTGATCGGCGGGGGTGTCAGCCGGTCGTGGGAGCTGGTCGAGTCGGCCGTGCAGGAGACGCTGGCGGTGGAGCCGCCGGTGAGCGGTCATCCGGTGCGGGTGCTGCCTGCCCGGCTCGGCGGCGACGCGGTGGCGGTCGGGGCGGCGGCCCGGGCGCGGGCGGAACTCCTGATCCACACAGGAGGCTCGTAGCGGACGCCTACGTGAACGACAAGAACCGGCCAAGCACGACCGTGTGATTGACGCGCACACGCCCCATCTCTACCTTCTGATCGACTTACCGAACCCCGTTCGACAAGTCGAACGACAGGAAGTATCGGGCCGCTCGTCACCCCCTGGAGAACACATGGCCGTCCCCCCTCTCCCCCACCCGTCCCGCCGCCTCTTCCTCGGCATGGCCGCGACCGTCCCCCTCGCGGCCACCGGCGCGCTCACGCTCGGCGCGGGCAGCGCGCAGGCCGCGACCAACTCGGCTTACGTCATGTGCTACTTCACCGAGTCGCCCACGTTCCTGGGCGCCAACTACGGCCTGCACCTGGCCGTCAGCCCCGACGGTCTGCAGTGGACCCCGCTGAACCAGAACGCTCCCGTCGCCACCCCCACCGCGGGCTCCCTGGGCCTGCGCGACCCGTTCATCCTGCGCAAGCAGGACGGCACGTTCGTGGTCCTCGCGACCGACCTCAACGGCACCGACTGGTCGTACGTCAGCCAGTACATCCACGTCTGGGACTCCACCGATCTGCGTACCTTCACCGGCTACCGGCGGATGAAGGTGCACGACCTGGACACCCACGCGTGGGCGCCGGAGTCGTTCTGGGACGCGGGGCGCGGGCAGTACGGGGTGATCTACTCGGCCGTCAACGACAGCGGCCACAACGTCATCATGGTCAACTACACGAGCGACTTCGTGACCGCCGGTGATCCGCAGGTGTTCTTCGACCCCGGGTACGACGTCATCGACGGCGATCTGGCCGTGGGCGTGAACGGGGTCAACTACCTCTACTTCAAGAAGAATTCGACGCTGGTCGGTGCGAAGTCCACGTCACTGGACCCGGGCAGCTTCTCCGAGTTCAGCACGGCGGTCTCACACAACGGCACCGAGGCGCCGACGTTGGTCAAGTCCCTTGCGTCCAGCTCCACTTGGTACCTCTGGGGTGACACCTGGGACCCCAACGGCGTCTTCTACGCCTGGCAGACCAGCAGTCTCGCCGCCGGTACCTGGACCGCCGTCGACCAGAAGCTGTACACCCAGCCGCTCAACTCGAAGCACTGCGGCATCCAGCCGATCACCACGGCCGAGTACAACAACCTCATCGCCAAGTGGGGCACCCCCGCCTGGAACCGGCTCAAGTCCTACAACTACCCGGCGCGTTACGTCCGGCACTCGAATTTCATCGGGCGGATCGACGAGTACGCCTTCGACCCGTACACCGACTCGCAGTGGACCCTGGTGCCGGGCCTCGCGGACTCGGCCGGGGTGTCCTTCCAGTCGGTCAACTACCCGACCCGGTACCTGCGGCATTACAACTACGCGCTCCAACTCGACGTGAACGACGGCACGTCGACGTTCGCCGGGGACGCCACGTTCTACCGGACGGCGGGGCTCGCGGACTCCTCCTGGGCGTCGTTCCGGTCGTACAACAATCCGACGCGGTACATCCGGCACTCCAACTACGTCCTGCGGATCGACCCGGTCTCCACGGCCACGGATCAGCAGGACGCGACCTTCTACGTCGGGTACTGAGCACGACGCGGGTGCCTCCCGGAGAAACGGAGGCACCCGCGTCGTCGCCGGAGCGGGTCAGCTCAGGCCGGCCGTCTTCAGCCAGGCCTTCGCGACGTCCAGCGGGTCCTTGTTCTGGGACTGGACCTGGGTGTCGAGGTCCAGCAGGGTCGCCGTGTCGAGCTTCGCGGAGACCGCGTTGAGGGCGGCGACACCGGCCGCGGAGAGGCCGCTCTTGTAGACGAGGGGCTGCACGTTCTCGAAGCCGAAGAGCCGCTTCGGGTCCTGGAGCGTGACGTGCTTCTCCTTGACGATGGTCGGGTCCGTGCTGAAGAGGTCGGCCGCCTGCACCGTGTTCTTCTTCAGCGCGGCCGCCGTCAGCGGGCCGCCCGCGTCCAGCGCCTTGAAGGACTTGAACTCCAGGCCGTAGACCGACTTCAGGCCCACCAGGCCCTGCTGCCGGGTCTGGAACTCCGGCGAGGCGCCGATGACCAGGTCCTTCGCGATGGACTTGAGGTCCGCGATGGAGGAGTCGGACGTGAGGCTGTACTTCTTCGCGGTCTCCGCGTTGAGCGTGACCGTGTCCTTGTCCTCCGCCGCCGCCGGGTCCAGCAGCGTCAGCTTGGAGTCCAGCTTGGCGTTGATCGCGGCCGTGGTCGCCGCGAGGGTCGCCGGGGTGGCCTTCGGGTCGAGGTAGGCCAGCAGCGCGCCGTTGTACTCGGGCAGCACGGATATCGTGCCGTTCTTGAGCAGGCCGTACGTCGTCTCACGACTGCCGATGTTCGGCTTGTAAGTGACCTTGACGCCCTTGGCCTTGAGAGCCTCGCCGTAGATGTCGGCGATCAGGATGCTCTCGGCGAAGTTGTTCGAGCCGACGACGACGGTGTCGCCGCCGGCCTTGCCGCCGGAGAGCGGGTTGTCGGACTTGCTGTCGGAGGACGAACCACATCCCGTGACAAGCGCAGCCGTCGCGGCGAGCGCGATGGCGGCCGCGCCGGGGTACCTAGTGCTGGACCAGCTGTTCTTCGCTTTAGAAGTCACAATTCCCGTTCCGGGTTTGGATGTTGGCACAGGCGTGCAGGCATGGCTGTGGCGTCGACGCGCGGGGCGTGAACGCCGCACTCCGCTGATCCAATCCAGCCGGTTCTTGGTCAGTCAAGAGAACTCTGGTCACCGATTGGCCTCAATGGGTGCCCAGTTGTGAAGGCAACGTAAACAGACCGGTCACGAACACGGTCGCTTTGTAATTGATTCTTGACGTAGGGCGACGCACTTGATCGTTCAAAGAGGCGGTAGTCTCCCCGGAGTTGGCGTCGGTCACAGCGGTGTGCGGGGGCCGCTTCGATCAAAAACAGTCACACGCGTCGCTGCGCGTATCGTGACAACACCCCACGAAGGAGGCCTGGTGTCCATACGGGGCTTCGCAGACCGTTGGCCCTTCAGGCGCAAGCTCAATCTGCTCGTCGGCGTACCGCTCGCGGTGGTCGCCGTACTGCTGGCGTATCTCATCTCGGACGAGATCGGGCAGTCGACGGACGCGAGCGACGCGGCGCAGCTGGTG
Source organism: Streptomyces sp. N50 (assembly GCF_033335955.1). Classification (GTDB taxonomy): domain Bacteria; phylum Actinomycetota; class Actinomycetes; order Streptomycetales; family Streptomycetaceae; genus Streptomyces. The sequence goes on along the minus strand of NZ_CP137549.1, from coordinate 7,377,948 downwards.
CGGGACAGCGGGCAGGTCGCCGAGCTGGTGAACCTCGTGGAGGCGGAGCACCAGCAGGCCATCCTGCTCTCCGTCCGCTTCGAGGCCACCAACGACGGCGGCACCCCCTCGCAGAGCGCCTACCGCAAGGCCCAACTGGCCGTGGACAAGCAGGTCGAGAAGGTGCGCGACACCTTCGGCGACCGGCTGCCGGCCAGCGAGGCCCAGGCGTTGAAGGAGATCAACGGCCTGGAGACGCTGCGCGACACCGTCGAGCAGAGCTATCTGCCCGCCGACAACATCGACCCGGCGTACACCAGCGCCTCCGACGGTCTGATCGACGGGCTCGACCTCGAGCACAACGCGAACCTCGCCACCACCTTCACCGGCAACCTGCTGGACTCCGTGCTGCGGGCGGACGCCGCCCACAGCTCGTTCGAGACCAGCGTGTTCTCCGCGACGACCGGTGACAGCAACGCGCTCATCGAGTACAACAACGCGGTCGGCTCCTACGACCTCTTCACCTACCAGTCCGCCCGGTTCGCCCGGTTCGCCACCGAGGACCAGGCCGACCAGCTCTCCGGCATCGAGCACACTCCGGCGCAGCGGGAGATCGCCGAGGCCTACGCCGAGCTGCAGATCGACCCCAGCGGGCTGCAGGCCGAGACGCCCGGCGCCGTCCGCAAGGCCTTCGCGGACGCCATGAGCGACTACCCGTCCTACCCGCAGCAGGCCGCGAGCCGGCTGAAGATCACCGGCTCGCTCATCGACCAGATCGCCACCCGCGCCGACGACGCGTCCTCCTCCGCCTCCTGGCGCGCCGGGCTGCTGCTGAGCCTGTCGCTGCTCGGCTTCGTGCTGTGGCTCGCCTTCGTGGTGATCGTGCGCCGCTCGGTGGTCCGCCCCGTGCAGGCCCTGACCGGTGCCGCGAAGCAGGTCGCCGAGGTCGCGGGCCGGGAACTCGCCCGCGTCGCCGACGACGACGCCGAGGACGACGGGCCGCCGCTGCTGCGGGACATGCCGGTCACCGCGAAGGACGAGATCGGTGACCTCGCCGAGGCCTTCAACCATGTGCAGACCACGGCCGCCGCGCTGCTGGCCCGCCAGGTGGTCAGCCGGCGCAACGTCGCCGAGATGTTCGGCAACGTCGGCCGCCGCGTCAGCAACCTGACGACCCGTCAACTCGCCCTGATCGACGCGGTGGAGCGCGGTGAGACCGACCCGGCGCTGCTGGAGCGGCTCTACTCCATCGACCACATCGCCGTCCGCCTGCGCCGCAACGCGGACAGCCTGATGCTGCTCGCCGGCATCCGCGAGACCGTGCTGGACGGCGGACCCACCGAACTCACCAACGTCGTACGGGCCGCGCTCGGCCAGATCGAGGGCTTCCAGCGGGTGGGCCTGCGGGCCGACACCGAGGTCATGGTGGAGCCCGACATCATCGGCGACCTCACGCTGATGGTGGCCGAACTCCTGGAGAACGCGGTCTCGTTCTCGCCCGCGGGCAGCCCCGTCGAGGTGGTCGTACGGACCGACGGCGACGACGCGCTGATCGTGGTCGCCGACCACGGACTCGGGATGAGCGCCGACCGGATCGCCGAGGAGAACGCCCGCCTGATCCGGCGCGAGCGCCTCGACCTGGTGCCGACGAAGGTGCTGGGCCTGTTCGTGGTCGGTACGCTCGCCCGCCGCTGGGACATCGACGTCACCCTCGCCCGCACCCCGGGCGGCGGTGTGACGGCCGAGATCACCATCCCGGCGACGCTGCTGCTGCGCATGAGCGCGCTGGCCTCCGGCGGTTCGGCGGGAGGGTTCGCGGGGCTGGAATCGGGCTCGGGATCAGGGTCGGGGTCGGCACTCGCGTCCGCGGGCTCCGTACCGGACCAGCGTCCGGCTCCTTCCTGGGCCACCGCTGACTCCGGTGCCGCCCGGACCACCGACTCCGGCCTGGCGGCCACGGCTTCGGGCTACGGCTCCTCCGGCCGCAGCGCCGACTCCGTACGCCCGGCGCCCGCCGTCGGGGCTCCCGCCGGACGCGACTCCGGGTACGCCGACTCCGGTCCCCGGCCCTCCGTCGCCGCCGAACCCGTGCGGGAACACACCTGGGCCGACGATGAGCCCGCCCCGCTGCCGCGCCGGGTCTCCCGGTACGAGACGGCGCCCGCAGCCGCCGTGGCGGAGTCCGCCGCCGTCACCACCCACCACGCCCCGGCGGACGATTCCGCCACCGCCCCTGACGACGCCACCGGGGGCTCCCGGCCCCTGCGTCGGCGGGTCAGGGGTGCCACCCTTCGTACGGGCGCCGACGCCGCCGCCCAGCAAGCCGCACGGCAGGCCCCCCGGCCCGCCGACGCGGACGCCGTCCGCTCGGCCCTCGAAGAGTTCGAGGCCGCCGTAGAACAGGCGCATCGCGACAGCGACACCCTCACGGGCCTGCGGGCCCCGGACGCGAACCACCCGCACGACCAGAACCACCTCCCGAAAGGAGCGGAGCAGTGAGTACGTCGACAGGTGACACTCCCACGGGGGGCACCACGCCGGCCGATCTGCAGGCAGCCGCGGCCGATTTCAACTGGCTGCTCAACCGTTTCGCGACGGAGACCGCGGGTGTCGTCGACGCCATCGCGGTGTCCTCCGACGGCCTGCTGATCGCCGTGGCCGAACTGCGTGAACACGCCCACTCGGAGCGGCTCGGGGCCATCGTCTCCGGCATCACCAGCCTCGCCGCCGGAGCCTCCGGCAACTACGGTCTCGGTGGCCTGAACAAGGTCATCATCGACCTGGAGGGCGGCCACGTCCTCGTCTCCGCGATCGGCAGCGGCGCCGTCCTCGGCGTCGTCACCGACAAGGAGGCCAAACTCGGCAACATCGCCTACGAGATGACGCTGTTCGCCAACCGTGCCGGTTCCGCGCTCAACCCCCAGCTGGTGCTCCAGCTGAAGAACAGCGTCGGCGCCGCTTCGGCTCGGTGACCGGTCCCCGACCGGTCGAGAGAGGAACAGCCACTCATGCCCGACGGCCGCACTCCGAGCGGTGCCGGCGCGGACGGGGCCACACCCCCGGGTCGCGATCCGGTGCGCACGCCTTCCGCCGTACGGCCGTTCCTGGTCACCGCCGGCCGGGTGGCGGGCGCCGGAGCGGCCGACTCCGGGCGGCCGATCCCGGTCGAGACCCAGGTGGTGGCCACGGCCGCCGGGCTGGAAGTGCTCGACCGGCTCTCCTTCGAGCAGCACGACATCGTCGCCGCGTGCCGGCAGCCGCAGTCCCTCGCGGAGATCGCGGCCCGGCTGCGGCTGCACCTGAACGTGGTGCGGGTGCTCGCCGAAGACCTGCGTGCCGCCGGGCAGTTGACGGTGCACGTGCCCAACACCGACATCACCCATGACGCAACCGTCCTGCGAAGGGTCATCGATGGCCTCCGCGCCATCCCCAACTCCCGGGGAGTACTCCGTGACACCGACTGAACCGGTCGCCCGCGGTGCGGCTGCGCAGACCGTCGTACGACCGCCGCTGCCGGTCAAGATGGTCGTCGCGGGCGGCTTCGGCGTGGGCAAGACCACCACGGTGGGCGCGATCTCCGAGATCGAGCCGCTGACCACCGAGGCCGCCATCACCGAGGTCGCGGCGGGCGTGGACGACCTGTCCCACACCCCGCGCAAGACCACCACCACGGTCGCGATGGACTTCGGCTGCATCACGATCGACCCGACGCTGAAGCTGTACCTCTTCGGTACGCCCGGGCAGGACCGGTTCGGCTTCATGTGGGACGACATCGTGGAGGGCGCGGTCGGCGGTCTCGTCATCGTCGACACCCGGCGCCTCGACGACTGCTACGCCGCGGTCGACTACTTCGAGCACAAGCAGATCCCGTTCGCGGTCGCCCTGAACGCCTTCGACGGCAAGATCGAGCACTCCCTGGACGAGGTCCGCTGGGCCCTGGACGTCAACGAGCGGGTCCCGGTCCTCGCCTTCGACGCCCGCGAACGCGGCTCGGTGCGGGACGCGTTGCTGGTCGTGCTGGAGCTGGCGCTGGCGCGCACGGAGAACTGACCGCAGGAGAAAGGGAGATGGGGAGGGCCGTCGCCGGTCCTCCCCATCTCCCTTTGCCAGCAGGGGTGTTCAGTCGCTCAGTTGCTCCTGCGGACCCCGGGTGACACCGCGAGCCGTGCGATGCCCCAGAAGAGTCCGAGCGTCACCAGTGCCATCCCGGCGACCAGGGTGGCTCCGCCGACGACCTTCTCGTAGTTCCGCTGGTAGAGGCCGTCGATGATGTAGCGGCCGAGGCCGCCGAGGCTGACGTAGGCCGCGATGGTGGCCGTGGAGACGATCTGGATGGCGGCCGAGCGCAGGCCGCTGAGGATCAGCGGGAGGGCGACCGGGAGTTCCACCTGGAACAGCACGCTCGTCTCGTTCATGCCCATGCCGCGGGCCGCGTCGACCGGGGACGGGTCGACGGAGCGCATCGCCTCGTACGTGGTGACCAGGATCGGCGGTACGGCGAGGACGACCAGCGGGATCATCACCGGGACCAGGCCGAAGCCGATCAGCACGAACATCAGCACCAGCAGGCCGAAGCTCGGCAGGGCGCGGGCCGCGGTGGCGATGAGCGAGAGGGTGTTGCCGCCGCGTCCGGTGTGGCCGGTCAGCAGGCCGATGGGGAGGCCGATGGCGGAGGCGATGGCGAGCGCGATCAGCGAGTACCGGATGTGTTCGACGAGCCGGGTGGGGATGCCGTCGTAGCCGTGCCAGTGACTGCTGTCGCTGAAGAACAGGTTGATGTAGTGGAGTACGTTCACCGGGCTGCGTCCTCCAGTACGGGTTCGGCCGGTTCCGGCCGGTCCTCGGCGGGGCGGGCCTTGCGGGTGCCGCGCGGCATCCAGGGCGTGAGGAGCAGCCGTACGCCGACCAGGACGGCGTCCACGACGATGGCGAGGACGGCCGTGGTGATCACGGAGAGCCAGATCAGGCGTGGCTGGTGGTAGATCTGGCCGTCGTTGAGCAGGTTGCCGAGGGCTCCCTGGTTGCCGATCAGCATGCCGACGCTGACGAGGGAGATGCTCGACACGGTCGCCACGCGCAGACCCGCGATGATCGCGGGCACGGCGATCGGCAACTGCACCTGGAGATACCGGCGTACGGGCCCGAGGCCCATCGCGGTGGCCGCGTCCAGGGTCTCCTGGGGCACCGAGCGGACGCCGTCCACGATCGCCGGGACGAACACCACGAGGCTGTAGACGCCGAGCGGGATCATCACGGTGGTCTCGGTCTGGCCGGTGTAGTCGATGAGGACGACGAAGAACGCCAGCGAGGGGATCGCGTAGAGCACGGTCGTCACCCAGAGCACCGGCGGGTACAACCAGCGCAGCCGCACGCACAGTTGGGCGATGGGCAGCGCGACCACCAGGCCGACGAGGACCGGGATGACGGCCTCGCGCAGGTGCAGGCCGATCAGACCGAGGTAGCTGTTCTGGAGGTCGCTGGGGATGCGGAACCAGTCGTTCATCCGGCGGCCTTCGCGCCGCTGCGACCCGCCGCGTGGGCGCTGCGGATCGCCTCGCCCACAGCTCCCTGCGACACGACCCCGACCACGCGCCCGGTGCCGTCCACGCCGACCGCCCACCCGGTCGGCGACAGCACCGCGCCGTCGAGCGCGGCCCGCAGCGAGTCCTTGCCGGCCTCGAACGGGCGGCCGTAGGCGAGGAGTTGGGCGGTGTCGACGGCTCCGGCGGTCAGCGCGCCCGGCTCGCTCCAGCCCAGCGGCCTGCCGTCCAGGTCGGTGACGAGGAGGTACGGCACGTCGGGGGTGGTGCGTTCGGCGATCTGCTCGGCGGTGGAGTCGACGGCGACGATCGGGGAGGTCTTGAGGTCGAGGCCCGCCGAGGAGAAGAAGGACAGGCGGCGGATGCCCCGGTCGGTGCCGAGGAAGTCCTCGACGAAGGCGTCCGCGGGGTCCGACAACAGCTCGGCGGGCGGGGCGAATTGAGCGAGCTTGCCGCCGGTGCGCAGCACCGCGACCATCGTGCCGAGCTTGATCGCCTCGTCGATGTCGTGGGTGACGAAGACGATCGTCTTGCCCAACTCCTCCTGGAGGCGCAGGAGTTCGTCCTGGAGGCCCTTGCGGACGACGGGGTCGACGGCGGAGAAGGGCTCGTCCATCAGCAGCACCGGCGGGTCGGCCGCCAGCGCGCGGGCGACACCGACGCGCTGCTGCTGCCCGCCGGAGAGCTGGTACGGGTACCGCTTGGCGAGGGCGGCGTCCAGGCCCACCCGCCCCATGAGTTCGGTGGCCCGCGCCCTGGCCTTCTCCTTGCCCCAGCCGAGCATGCGGGGCACGGTCGCGATGTTGTCGACGATCGTGCGGTGCTGGAAGAGCCCGGCGTTCTGGATGACGTAACCCATCGACCGGCGCAGCGTGTTGACCGGCTGCTTGGTGATGTCCGCGCCGTCCAGGGAGATCGTGCCCTCGCTGGGGTCGATCATCCGGTTGATCATGCGCAGAGTGGTCGTCTTGCCGCAGCCCGAGGGGCCGACGAGGACGGTGATCGAGCGGTCCGGTATGTCCAAGGACAGTTGGTCGACCGCCACCGTGCCGTCCGGGTACCGCTTGGTGACTGAATCTATCCGTATCAAAACGCCGAATACCCTTCGGATGTGGCAGAAACTGCCCGTTCCTGACCGCTGTCTCTGGCCGTTGAGGGGAGAGTCTAGACGGCTTGTGTTGCGGGAACTTGGCGGGCACCTGAGGGGTTTTGGGGGCCGCTTCCTGGGGGTTCGACGCGGATCGACTGTGCCCTTCCTGTGAGTCCGCTGATTCTCATCGGCCGTTCAGTGAAGGCACAGGAACGCCCTAGGCAGGGCCCGGAAAGTCACCGTCATGAACGAACAGAACGCGGGAGGCGTCCGGCAGCGGTCGGTCGAGATCGTGGTGCCGGTGTACAACGAGGCGCACGTCCTCGCCGGCAGTGTCGGCCGTCTCCACGCATACCTCGAAACGTCCTTCCCGTTCCCGTTCACGATCACCGTGGCGGACAACGCGAGCACCGACGCCACCTGGCAGGAGGCGCTCGCCCTCACCCAGCGGCTGCCGCACGTGCACGCCGTGCACCTCGACGCGAAGGGCCGGGGCCGCGCGCTGAAGCAGGTGTGGAGCCGGTCGGAGGCGGACGTGGTCGCGTACATGGACGTCGACCTGTCCACCGGTCTGGAGGGCTTCCTCCCACTGGTCGCCCCGCTCCTCTCCGGCCACAGCGACGTGGCCATCGGCAGCCGGCTGCACCGGCAGTCGGCCGTACAGCGCGGCGCCAAGCGGGAGTTCATCTCCCGCTCCTACAACCTCCTCCTCAAGGCAGGCCTCGCCGCCCGCTTCTCGGACGCGCAGTGCGGCTTCAAGGCCGTGCGCACCGAGGTGTTCCGGGCGCTCGCCCCGCACATCGAGGACACCGCCTGGTTCTTCGACACCGAACTGCTCGTCCTCGCCCAGCGCAACAAGCTCCGTATCCACGAGGTCCCGGTCGACTGGATCGACGACCCCGACAGCCGTGTCGACATCGTCCGCACCGCCCTCGACGACCTCAAGGGCATGCGCCGGATGTTCAAGAAGTCCGTCACCGGCCGCGCCCGCATCGCCGCCGTACCCCGCCGTACCCGCACCACCACCCCTGTCCTGCCCGTCGGGGCGCCCGCCTCTTCCGCGGAACACCTGGAGTACGCGTCATGACGACCCTCGCCCCGCCCCCCGGTCAGGAGAGCGCCCGCCGCTCGCACCGCGCGGGCCCGCCGGCCGACGGCGGCCTCAACTCCCGTGCCAGAAGGCTCTTCACGGGCCCGGAGGACGACCCGCGCTGGGCCCGCCCGGCCCTGTGGGGCATCCTGCTGCTGGCCACGGCTCTCTACGCCTGGAACCTCACCTCGATCACCGGCAACACCTTCTACGACGCGGCCGTCTACAGCGGCACCAAGAGCTGGAAGGCGTTCTTCTTCGGCGCGCTCGACTCCGGCAGCTTCATCACGGTCGACAAGCCACCGTTCGCCCTCTGGGTGATGGGCCTGTCCGCCCGCGTATTCGGTTACGGCACCTGGCAGTTGATGCTGCCGATGGTCGCGGCGGGCACGGGTTCGGTAGCCCTGCTGTACCGGCAGGTGAAGCGGGACTTCGGAGCGGTGGCGGGCACGATCTCCGCACTGGTCCTCACCCTCACCCCGATCACGGTCGCCATCACGCGTGACACCAACCCGGACCCGATCCTCGTCCTGCTGATGATGCTCGGCGCCGCGGCCCTCATGAAGGCCGTCCGCAACGGCAGGTTGATGCCGCTGGTGTGGTCGGCGGTCGCGATCGGCTTCGCGTTCAACACCAAGATGATGCAGGCGTACGTGGTCCTGCCCGCGTTCTTCCTCGTCTACCTCTGGGCCACCAACGTCTCCCTCGGCAAGCGCATCCGCAACCTCGCCGTCGCCACCGTCGCGCTGGTCGTCTCCAGCGCCTGGTGGATGGTGATCGTCGACCTGATCCCCGCGTCCTCCCGCCCCTACATCGGCGGCTCCACCGACAACACGGTGTGGGACCTCGTCATCGGCTACAACGGCTTCGGCCGGATCTTCGGCGCCAGCTCGTCGGTCGGTTCGCAGGGCAACGGGGCCTCGTTCGGCGGCAGTTCGGGCCTGTACCGGATGTTCAACGAGATCATGGGCGGCCAGATCTCCTGGCTGATCCCCTTCGCCGCGATCGCGCTCATCGCCGGTCTGGTGCTGCGGGGCCGTGCTCCCCGCACCGACGCCAAGCGCGCGGCGCTGATGCTCTGGGGCGGCTGGTTCGTCCTCCACTTCCTGACCTTCTCGCTCGCCGAGGGCACGTTCCACCCGTACTACGTCACCGCCATGGCACCCGGTATCGCGGCCCTGGCCGGTGCGGGCGGGGTCCTGCTCTACCGCGCCTTCCGTGAGGGTTCGGCGGCCAAGTGGGCCTGGGTGCTGCCGGCGGCGATCGCGGCCAGCTCCGTCTGGGCGGTCGTCCTGCTCCAGCGGGTCTCCGGCTCCGGCACGCTGTACACGGTCGCGGAGATCGTCGTCGCCGTGGCAGGCGTGGCCTCCGTACTCGGCCTGCTGGTGGGCCGGTTCACCAAGCGCCACCGCCTGATGGGCTTCGCGGCGCTGGCCGCCGTCGTCGCCCTGCTCGCCGGTCCCGCGGCGTACTCGGTCTCGGCGGCGACCTCCTCGACCAACGGCACC